>NZ_JALJRM010000003.1:0-260502 GCF_024519685.1 Paenibacillus sp. Pae15
CGCCACGTGCGGCGCCTGCGCCGCCAGCGCGGCCCGACGCGCAGCCACCGCCGCGCGTTCGCGCTGCAGCTCGCGGACGGCGCGCAGCTCGGTCGCGCGTCGCTCGCAGGCGATCAGCCGCTCGCGCAGCACGCGGGCCGCTTCGCGCGCCTCGGCCAGCCGAGCCTCCGCTTGCGCCAGCGCCGCCTCTGAAGCGTCGCCCAGGCCCTGCTGCTCCGCCTGAAGCTCCTTGAGCGCGGCATCCGTCTCCTTATAGCGCGCGGAGGTCTTGGCGCTAAGCTTGTCGCCGTAAGGCTCCAGATGAAACAATCGCTGCAGCATCGCCCGCCGGTCCTTGCCGGCAAGTGTCAGAAATTCCGCAAACTTCCCCTGCGGCAGCACGACGGCACGGGTAAAATCAGCCATCGATAACCCTAAAATGTCTTGAATGTGCTGGTTGACTTCCCCCGCTTTGTCGGCCAATACGACGGATTCGCCGTCGCGGTAATGGATCAGCCGGCACAGGCTGCCCAGGATAGACTGCTCTCCGCTGCGCTTAAACTGGCGGTCCACCCGGTACCGCTTGGCCCCGGAACCAGAACCCAGCTCGAAGGTAAATGAGACGGACAGCGTCTGCTCCGCCTGATTCATGATCGCCTGCGTGCCGCCGGGCGCGCGCTCCACCTTGCCGAACAGCGCCAGCGTAATCGCATCGAGCAGGGTGGATTTGCCGCTGCCCGTCGGGCCGAAAATACCGAACACGCCGGCGCCCGTCAGCGCGGCAAAATCGATCTCCTGCGCTTCCCGATAGCTCTGAAGTCCGGCGATTTGCAAATGAATCGGCCGCATGCCGAAGCCTCCTTTTCGCTCAAACCCATGTTTTTTCAGGTCATCGCGTTATAGTCCAACATGTAATATGTCTTTCGCTTTATACCGCCGCGTCGTCCTCCTCAGCCAGCAGCTCCAGAAACAGCCGGACCAGTTCCGGCTCGGGCTGTGCGCCTCCGGTCTGCCGCTCGTAAAAGCGCCGGAACAGCTCGTCCATCGGGAGCCGGGATGCGGAAACGGGCTCCATGGCTTCCGGTTGCAGCTCCGGATAGACCGGCCGGATATGAAGGAAACCGTCCCTCGCCTGCCGAAGCTTGTGGATTTGTTCGAGCGACATCGTCTCCTGAAGATGAATTTCCAGATCGATCCAGGCCGTCGGATCTTTTCCTTCATCCAACCACCGGTGAACCTCCGCAAGCCCTCCCTTGGCCTTCCACTCCACTAAAGGCCTTCCGCTGGAAAGGAAAATCTCTTCCACCTGCGGAACCGAACCCGGCTTGATATCCAGAATGGTTACCGATTTGGCTTGTCCCGCCTCCGAGAAGCTGTAAGCCAGCGGCGAGCCGCTGTACCGAATCATCGTCCCGGAGCGGATGTACTGCGGACGGTGGAGATGTCCGAGCGCCACGTACTGCGCGCCGGCCGTCAAAGCTTCCGTATCGACCGTGTAGGCGCCGCCTACTTGAATCGGCCGTTCGGATTCGGTTTCTTTGCCTCCCAGAACGTACAAATGGCTCATCAGCAGATTGACCGTGTCTTTCCGGTAATGCCTCGCCTGCTCCTGCACGATATGCTTCACGCGTGCCGAATAAGCCCATCGCAGCAGCCCTTCCTCCGCCTCATCGGACAGCAGCTCGCGAAGACGGGATTCGGACGGATAAGGCAGCGCGAAGACGATCGCCGTTTCTCCCGTTCGCTTGATCGCCGACTTGTATACTCGCGCCTCCGGCAGGCCGACCAACGTCACGCCCAGCTTTAGCGCCAGCGGAGCGGCTGCCGCCAGCCGGTCCGGATGATCATGGTTTCCGGCAATGACATAGACCGGCCGGCTTCCCTGATCGGAGAGTCGGGCCAATGCGTCGTAAAACAGCTGCTCAGCGGCGGCAGGCGGATTGACCGAATCATAAATATCCCCCGCCACCAGCACCAGATCAATCTGCTGATCTCTCACGATGGCCGCCAGCTCATCGATAAAAGCCTCCTGCTCCGGCAGCCGGCTTCTTCCCTCCAATGTCCTGCCGAAATGCCAATCCGCCGTATGCAATACCCGCATGCCCATCCTCCTTTATAGCTGTACCACATGAGCTCCATCAAATAAAAAGATGTATTTGCCGATGACCGGCCTTTTCCAGATTGTCTCCACCGCTCTTGCATACAAATCGAGCTGCATCCGGTAGCTCTCCGCCACCCGTTGAGGAGAAGCGCCCTTCAGGCGATCCGTCTTGTAATCGAGCAGGACCAGACCCTCCTCCTCATCAATCAAGCAGTCGATCACCCCTTGCAGCATGACCGTTTCCTGCGATAAGCCTCCCGGTTCAGCGCCATACACATCCGTCGCAGGCAGTCCGAAGCTGAAGGGCACCTCCCGGTGTACCCGCTTGGCTTGAAGCAGCCGCTGCCCCAACTCGCTTCGGAAGAAAGACACAATAACCGCGGGGTCCACCAGCGATTGCTGCTGTTCGGTCAGCAGCTCCCGCGACACCATCCAGGCCAGCGTTTCGCGCACGTCCGCCTCCGAAGGATGACGATCCAGCGGCATATGCTGCATGACGGAGTGAAACACCGAGCCCCGCTCCGCCGCATTCAGCTCTCTTTGCTCCATGAAACGAGGTCTGCGGACAATCATCCGGCGGAAGACCGTTTGTCCTTTGTCCCGGCCTTTCTTGTCAACGTTGTCCTGACCGTTTTCCGCAGCGTGCCAAGGCGCCGCCGCGGGTTCCTCCGATAGCAGCTCAAGCAGTTTATGATGCTCGGACAGCCGCTTGAGCTCCGTTACGGACGTTTTGGACAAGACCAGCGTAGCGTCTTTATAGGAATAATCCCACGACAACCGCCGCCACACTTCATGCTCCCACCGCTCCGTTTCGTCCACAGGCTCCATGCGGACCACCGACTGCCACCGCGAATCGGCGTGATCCGATCCGGCGGCCGCCTGCGCCATACCGGCAAACAGCTCCGGCATGATCAGATGCACCCGCCACTCGGAAGACTCGTCCTTTAGAAACAAGGGAACCGTATCTTCTACGCCTGCCCCTTCCCGGAGCAGCTTTCCGTCGGGATGGCGAATCATGGCGGGACCGATCCAATCCAGATAACATTTGGCTTTGGCCAGCGCGTCATCCGGAAGCGCCAACCGGTCATGCAGAACAAACCGGCTCCATGCCTTGAGCTGTTTTTCCAGCCCTTTGACCGAGGCTACCAGCACCAGCTTCTCCCTCGCACGGGTAAGGGCCACATACAGCACGCGCATTTCTTCGGCAAGCATTTCCATCTGGATTTTGCGTTTGATGGCAAGCCACGGCAGCGTGGGATAGCTGACGCGCGTCTTCGGATCGGTCAACTTCGGTCCGAATCCGAGCTCCTTGTGCAGCAGGAAGCTGTCCGTCAAATCCCGCCGGTTGAACGGCTTGGCCATACCGGCTGCGAATACGACCGGAAATTCCAGCCCCTTGCTTTTGTGAATGGTCATGATCCTTACGACATCCTCTTGCTCGCCCAAAGCCCTGGCGGTGCCCAAATCGCCTCCGCTGTTTTGCATTCGTTCAACGAAACGCAAAAAACGGAACAGGCCCCGAAAGGAGGTCGCCTCGTACTGGCGGGACCGATCGTAGAGCGCGCGCAGATTCGCTTGGCGCTGCTGCCCGCCGGGCAGCCCGCCTACGAAATCGAAATAGCCGGTTTTTCTGTAAATGTCCCAGATCAGGTCGGCAAGCGAGCCCTGCTGAGCCATCCTTCTCCAATCGTTCAACTGTTCAAGGAAGGATCTTGCTTTGCGTTGAGTCTCCGTTTTTGGAATATACGCGCCATCGCCATCGCCGGACGGTTCCGAACCATCCGGATCGGAAAGCTCTCCGGCTTCCTCCGTCTCCGTTTCATCCTTTCTCGCATAAGCTCTCACCGCATCGAAAAAAGCTCCGTGACGGCTGCATATCCGGATATGCGCCAGCTCCTCGCTGTCCATTCCCACAATAGGCGAACGGAGCACGGAGGCCAGAGGAATATCCTGATACGGATTATCGATAAGCTTGAGCAGAGACAATACCACTTGAATCTCCGTTGCCGTAAAATAGCCGGTATTCAGCTCCGCATAGGCCGGAATGCCCTGCTGCCGCAGTTCCTCGATCAGCACCGGCGCCCACTGCTGAGTGGCGCGCAGCAGAATGACGAAATCCCGGAAAGCGGCCGGCCGCAGCCCTTTGAGGGATTTATCGAACACCCGAAACGGCTCTCCGCCATCCATCCCCATCATGAGGCGAATCTGCTGCGCGATATACCGGGCTTCCAGCTGCGCCGTTTCCAGCTCCTGCCTATTTTCGGCCGGATCCTCCGAAGCGCCGTCCGCCTCCGGGTCTTGATCGGAATCCGTCACGCTTTCGTCTTCTGTTTTCTTGCCGGACACGCTCTCGTCATGGGCCGACCTGTCGATGAGAATCAGCTTGGACGCCAAGTCAAAGTTTCCATTCCCGGTTTCCGGATACCCTGCGCCGTATACGAGCTCCGCCTTTTGATCATAAGCGATTTCACCTACGTTCTCGTTCATCAGCTGGCGGAATATGTAGTTTGTACCGTCCACCACTTGGCGGCGGCTGCGGAAGTTGCGCGCCAAATCAATCCGTCTTCCCGGATCCGCTCCGTCCGGGGTAAAGCTTTTATATTTTTCCTGAAACAGGCTCGGCTCCGCCAAACGAAACCGGTATATGCTTTGTTTCACGTCCCCGACCATAAACCGGTTGCCGGGAGATTCCCGCGAAATCAGCTCGACGATCGCCTCCTGCACGCGGTTCGTATCCTGATATTCGTCAAGCAGCACTTCGACGAACTGTTCCCGGTATTCCAAAGCGGCTTGAGAAGGCACCGGCGCTCCGGGCGCGGATCGGTCCGAGCTCAGGATGCGCAGACAATAATGCTCGAGATCGGCGAAATCGACAAGACCTTTGTCCAGCTTGACCTTCCGATACCGCTCCCCAAACTCGATCACCAAATCCGCCAGAGTCCTCATGAGCGGGGCCATCATTCTCAGTTCCTCCTCGTACTGCTCCGGAGTTCGTACGAACAGTTCCTCCTTCAGGTCTCCCAGCCTTTCCTTGGCTTCATTGCGCAGCGCTTTGACCTGCTCCTGCAGCTCTTTATCGTACTGCTCGCCTTTACACGCCTTCAGCTTTCCGAAGCCCGCCCCCTGAAACGCCTGATAAAGTCTGTGCCAGGACGGATCGGCCGCCGCCTCAAGCAAAGATTGAATTACCGTTAAATCTTCATTCAAATTGGCCAAATACGGTTCGGGACCGAAGGGGGCCTCGGCCGTACGGACAGCCTCCCTCAGCAGGGCGTCAATCCCCTGAAGCTCCAGGCGGATATAAGCCTGCAAGCTCGACTGCCAAGGATTCTCTCCTGCCATCGAACACCGTTCAAATCTTCCTACGCTTTCCTCAAGCCAATGCTCCGGCCAGGGATGGCTGCGGGCATCATCGTATATTCGCTGCACCAGCTGAAACAGCGCGTCGTCGCTTTTATCCGAACTGAACGCATCCGCCAGCCGCCAGAAAGGATCGTCTTCGGCGGAGTCTCCATACCGTTCTTCCAACAGCTCCTCCAGCACATCCTGACGCAGCAGCGCGCTTTCCGTTTCGTTGGCGATACGAAACCCGGGGTCTAATCCGATAACCTGATAATGCTTTTGAATGACTTCCATGCAAAAGGAATGCAGCGTCGTGATGGAAGCCCTTGGAATGAGCGCCAGCTGGCGCCGAAGGTGATCGGATTCCGGATTGGCCGCGAGCGCTTTTTCCAACGCCTCGCTGATACGGTGACGCATCTCCTCGGCAGCCGCTTTGGTAAAGGTGGCCACAAGCAGCCGGTCTACATCCGTCGGATTTCTCTCATCGGAAATGCGCCGGATAATCCGCTCCACCAGGACGGCCGTTTTGCCTGAACCGGCGGCAGCCGCTACCAGGATGGATTGACCGCGAACGGAAATGGCATTCCACTGCTCATCCGTCCATGTGCTGCCCGCAGGCTTCGGGATCGTTACAGTCATTTGGTCTCGCCTCCCTCGTTATCTTTGCTGCCGGAGGGCGGAATGAACCCGTCTTCTACAGCGGGCTGATCCGTTTCGTCTTCTGCCGAAGCGGCGACTTCCAACGAAGCAAGGGCTGCGGTTCGGGATGCGGATGGCCGGAAGCGCGACTTTGATTCCGTTTGTTTTTCCATCAGCTCCCATACGAGATCCTTGCCGATCGGAGGCAGTACCCTGTAATCGTTGCCTTCCAGCTGCGTGTCGAACTGGCATACCGGCCGGAAGGAGCAATGACTGCAAGCGGTGGACTGCCCCATCCGATACGGCTCGATATCAATGCGCCCGTCCGTCATCGAAGTGCCGATGTCGCGAATCGTCCGTCTTACATACCGCCTGACCGTATTCCACTGCTCCTCCGATGCCACAGAGGATGATTTATAGAAGCTGCCATCCGTTTTGAGCGCCGCCGGCAGCAGCTCGGAATGGCCGCTTGCCCCAATCAGACTGCTGTCCATCAGCTTGATCACTTCAGGATCGGCCCGAAGCAGTCCTTTCATTTTGAAGCGTTTTTTCAGCTCTTTATCGATCTGTTCCGCAGTCAGTCCATTTTTGGCATTCAACAGCGGATTGTGTACATGAAAATAGAGGACGCCTGCAGGCTCCGCTTCTGTGCCCAGCCATATCGGAGCATGCGTCAAAATGACATCCAGATAAGTCAACATTTGCAGGGACAGCCCGTAATATACTTCGGCCATGTTCAGCATTTTGGCACTTGATTTATAGTCAATCACCCTCAGCAGCGTTCCCCGTTCCGTATCCGCCCGGTCAATCCGGTCAATCCGGCCGCGCAGCTCCATAAGAACTCCGTTGTCCAGCTCGTAGAGCAGCGGAGGAATCGCCTGTCCGCTTCCAAAACCGATTTCGAGCCCGATCGGGCGAAATTGTCCGCGTTTGGCATGCTCGCCCAGCATCAAAGCGGCCCGGCCGATCACCTGCTTCAGCTTGCGGGCAATATACAAATACCTTTTGGAGCTGAGCAGGATTTCGCCCTGCAGCTTGGGCGCCAGCGCATCGACAACGAGCGCGGCCCGCTCTTCGCTCTCCCGGGCCGTCAGCGCCCCCCAATCGATGCCCTCCTTCTCCACCTGCTCGGCAAACTTGCTCAAAGCCGCATGAAATAGTTGGCCTACGTCAGGGGCTTCCAGGCGGAAGATCCGGCGTTCCTTCAACCGCAGCCCATGGGATGCGAATTGCGAAAACGGACAAGCGACGAATCGTTCCATCCGCGACACGCTGGTTTCAATATGCTCTCCGTACAGCCGCTTGCTGGTCGAATCGCTTAACGCCACAGCCTTGTTCGTATAGAGCAGCGATTGAACCATTCGGGAAAGCCTGCCGCCGAATTCAGGCTGCCGGGCAAACCAATTGTACACGGACCACCATACCCCGCTCATCGGAGCTCCCTGCATCCATTGCTTTAATTGTACAACCAGCAAGGACAGCGCCTTATCGGGATGCGCTATGTATTCCAACTGCTCGGTGGACGCCGCATCCGGAGCCGGATCATTCAACAGCAGCCGTTCCCTGACTTGCGGAAACAACCGCTTGATTTGCCGGATCACGTCGGAAGGAAGCAGCGATTTTCCTTCTTCATCGGCCAAAGCATAACTGAGCCATAATCCGTCGGACGGCGTGCAGAATGCACAATAGATCAGGAACGATTCATCCAGCAGCCGTCTGCGGCTGCCTTCGGCAGTCTGAAGACCGGCTGCGCCGAGCCGTTCCCGCTCCACTTCCGTCAGCACGCCGCTTTCGGTTATTTTGGCCGGCATAACGCCTTCGTTCACACCGAGTACAAACATGTGCTTCACCCGGCCGGAGCGGGTTCTGTCCATCGATCCGATCAATACCTGATCAAGCGTCGGGGGAACAAGCCCGAGCTTGATGCTTTCCAATCCCGTTTGGATCAATTCGGCAAACAACTCCAGAGATACGGACTGCTCCCCCATCAGCTCGATCAACTGATCGAACATATCCATAACCCGCTCCCATACCTGCGCATGCTCCCGCGCTTTCTCCGGCTCGCCCAAATGAAGCGAGCTCTGGCTCCATGCTTCCAGGCGATCCGGCACCCGGAGTCCGATGAGGAGCTCGTATACCGCTTGAACGCGGTCTTGTACCGCGGTTTTCTCCCGCAGCTTCTTTTGCAGTTCGCCAAGCGGCCCTGCTACCGCCCGACGGCAAGCATTGATTTTCGTTAAAAAAGCCTCGTCCGCGTCACCGGCCTCCGCATCATCCTGCTCCAGGCTCGTTCTATAGGAATAAGTCCAATCCTTCGGATCCGTCCATTTGGAGCCTTGAATACCAAAGGCCAGCACATAGTTTTCCAACTGGTCCATGGCAAGACGGTCGATCCGTATGCGGTCTCCCTGCAGTTCCTTATCTTCCGCAAAGGGCAGGAGCAGTCCGGTTTTGACGCATCGAAACACGGCATCGTATTTCCAATGGGTGAGTACCGTCTCCAGCGCCGAGCGAATCAGTTCCACCAGCGGATGATGCAGCACCGAACGCTTCTGATCGAAGAAATGCGGGATACCGTAATCGCGGAACGTTCCGGCCAGTAAATCACCATAGGCTTCAACACTGCGGACGGAAACGGATATATCGCGCCAACGCAAGCCTTCGTCCCGCACAAGCTTTACAATATCCCGGGCCACCCCCTCTACCTCCGCCCTGCGGCTGACCGCTGCGGAGATACGGACGGACGAACCCGTTCCTTTGCGGACCTCCGCGGGTTCGGGAAACGGCCTCTTGACTCCGTCCCCCCAATGCGCTTCGAGATAAGCAAGCATCGGATTATGCCGAAAGCGGGCGGGAGGGGAATCAGGCAGCACAATATGATCCGTTACATGGATAGCCTGCTGCCGCAGCCGCTCCTGCAGCTCCAGCATCGTGCGTGCCGTCGGGTGGAACAAATCAAGCTCATGCAGACCTTCCCCATTCACATATGGCCGGGGAAGGCACAACGTAAGCGTCACATTCCCCGCATGCCGGGCAAGCTGCTCCAGCACCGCGAATTCCTGCGGCGTAAACCCGTGAAATCCGTCCACCCAGCATTCGGCGCCATGAACGTAATCCGATTCGCCAAGCTGCCTGGCAAGCAGAGTCAAATAATCTTCTCCGTCCAGGTAAAGCTTCGACAGTTCAGTCTGGAATTCGGCATAAATCAACTGCAGATCGTGCAGCTTGTCCTCCAATGAACCGCTTGGGCCGCTCTGGGATCCGAAACGCTCCGAATAAAATCCGCTAAGCCCTTCGGATGTGATACAGTATCGTTTAAATTCGCTGAACAGCTGATTAAAACGGTCCAAGAAACCCATTTGATCCGCAGACGCTTGAAATCGGCGCAGACGCTCTTTATTCCTATGTATAATCCGGTGAAGCAACAGCTTCTTCCCGGTTTCATCGATCGGAAGACGGGCCGTCCCCCCAACCTCCTGCATAACCCGCCAGGCCAGACGGCGAAAGCTGAGAACCTGCGCCCGCAGCGTTCCCCCCAGTTCAGGCGCGGATACAAGCGCATACTCCGCCTGAAACGTCGCCTGCTCCGGCACAAGCCAAATCAGCGGACGCCCCTCCGGCTTCTCCATGAGCTTTTGTTTGATTTCGTTCAGACAAAACGTCGTTTTTCCGCTCCCGGCACGGCCAAGCACAAAACGAAACGCCATGATCGCTTCCTCCGTTGCGTAGGATTTACCTCAACTCTATTATTCTACCAAAATCCTCATGTGTTGGGAAAAGGGAGGTTTTGGTCATTATAACATATTTTCAAAAACAGGAACAAACGTTCTTGATGTGAGCATTTTTTGAACCTGCGGTCATCCAATCCTCCTGGTTTATTTTCGATTGGCAATGAAATCCTGCGTAAAACCCCGAAATCGTAAGAGCATGGTCTATGATTTACGTTTTCATTGGTTTTCATTGGCAATGATTGCCGCTTTCATGAAAAGATATCGACTTTGTCAAAAGGCATCGGCCGGAGCGATAATAAAGCTACGGCAAAGCCAAAAACTACCGTTTGTAAGACCGGCATAACACAGCATACCACGATGAAAAAGCCCGCAAATAAAAAGAGGAGGTCATTTTCAATGATTACATTTTTAAATTCGTTTATCGATTATTTCTTGGAAGTAAGAGAAGAGTCTTATCAATTGTTGGCAAAATACGGATATAACGACATCGAATAAGAGCATGTTCCGTCCTTCGTTCGATGCAGTATAAAGAGGTGTAAAATGATGGATTCCGGTTGTGCAGGTTGAAGCCCTGTTCGTTCCCCCTATGGAATGAACAGGGTTTTTTGTGTTAAAATGAGCCCCCTTACGCCAAAAAGACGGTATCCGTATCGGATATCGCCCTTCTGTTATCCATTTGCATCTGCTGAACGTCAATCCGTCATCCAAACCGTTTTATCCGCTGCCGGTTTCCGTTTGCCTTCCGGATGCGGCATATCCGGAATCCCCATATACAGCAGCCCGACCATTTCTTCCTTCTCGGTCAGCTGAAAAGCCTGCTTCATCCGCGGGTGGTACATCGGTTCGCCGGAGCGCCAAATCGCTCCAAGGCCCAATGCATGCGCCGTCAACAGCATATTTTGCACAGCGGCGTGCGCTGCGGCAAACTCTTCGATCCGGATCACTCCCTTTCGATCCGACGGCGAAACCGCCACAGCGATCACAACCGGTGCGCGAAACGCTTTGGCCGCCTGCTTCGCCCGCATCGCTTCAAGCTCCTCCCCCGTAAGCTGTGGAGCTGCTTCTGAAGCAATATCGGCATAAGCATCCGCCAGCGCTTGCCGACCTTTGCCCGTCATGACGAAGAAACGCCACGGTTCGGTACCGTGATGGCTTGGCGCCCAGTTTCCCGCCTCCAGCACCTCTTCTATGTGTTCGCGGGTGATCGGCTCCTGCTTCACCCGTCCGATACTGCGCCGTCCCCGAATCGCTTCATTCAAACGCATGTTCCCCAATTTAACGACACCTCTCCTCTTAAACGGTATCTCAGCGCTGCAAAGCTTTTTCGGTTATCGCCTGCCGCGCACTTCAAATATAGCAAATTTTAAATAATTTCCTTCTTCCACTCCCAAAATTCGGGGATGATCCTTTCCGGCGCTGCGGAATTCGATCAAGCGGAGCGTTTTGCCTGCATCCACTGCCGCAGCGTGAACCGTCTCCAGAAACAGCTCCGGCCTCATATGGTAAGAACAGCTAGCCGTCACCAAATAACCGCCCTCATTGACCAATTTCATTCCGTGCAGATTGATGTCCTTGTAGCCTCTGACCGCTCCTTCCACAGCGCTTCGCGATTTGGCGAAAGCCGGGGGATCCAAAATGACGACGTCCCACGTTCTTCCTTTATTCGCCAAAGGGACGGAGGTATCCACCTTCCGCCGGTCCGCCTGAGCCCGTTCCCGGCGGAGATCCAGACCGCGGGATTGCTCGCGCAAATAATCGAACGCATCGGCCACCACAAACTCTACCCGGTCTTCGAACCCGTTCAGTTCGACATTTCGCTTGGCCGTCTCCACCGCATGCTCTGATATATCCAGGCAGGTCACCTTCTTCGCCCCGTACGCGCATGCATGCAGCGTGAAGCTGCCCGTATGCGAGAAACACTCCAGCACCGTAGCGCCGTCCCAGTAAGGAAAGGTCACCTCGGCTCCGCTTTTGTTCACGGGAACCCGCTTCACCGTTCCGTCATCGAGCACCTTCTCCCTCAGCTCAATACCGCTTCGTTTGCCCCAGTTTTTCATCAGCGGAGCCAGGGCCGCCCGGTTTTCCCGCTGATCGAAGAAATATCCCGTCTTCTGGCCTTGCTCGATATCGACCTCCAGCAGCAACCCATTCTCCCGTATGGTCACATATCGCGGGCATTCGCCATAAAGGAGCCCTTTGCGCTGCGTGAGACCTTCCAGCTCCCGCACCGGCACATCGCTGCGCTCATAGATGCCTGCCGGACGCATCACTTCGATTAAAGCGTCGAGTAAGGCCTCTTTGGCCTCTTCCATCCCCAGCGTAAGGATCTGGACAACCAGCACGTCCTCGAATTTATCAACGATCAATCCCGGCAGCAGGTCGGCTTCTCCATAGACCAGGCGAAAGCTTCTAGCATCCGGAAGAAACCGCTCGCGATGGTCCTTACACTGCTGCAGGCGGCGAATAAAGAAATCCCGGTTCATTTCCTCCAACGGTTCATAAGAAACAACCCGGACCGCAATCTGCGACGCCGGATTGTAGTAGCCGGCCGCGAGGAACTGGCCGGTATGCGTATGTATCCGAGCAAGTCGGCCCGGGACGATTTCTCCTTCTACCCGTTCGATTTCCGAGCGGAATACCCAAGGATGCCCCTCCTCGAGCCGCTGTTTCCTTTTTTTCTGCAAATAAATCATTGCCATAGCCTTAAGCCTCCAAAGGATTAATACAACGACGAGCCCGCAAGCCCCGACATCAATGCGACTCCTGAGCTTGTCCCAAGCCGGGTCGCTCCGGCTTCAATCATCTTGACCGCCGTCTCCAGGTCACGGATGCCCCCGGATGCTTTTACACCGATGGAAGAAGAGACACTGCGGCGCAGAAGTGCCACATCCTCCACCGTAGCTCCCCCTTTACCGAATCCCGTTGACGTTTTGACATAATGGGCTCCCGCTTCTTCGGACAGACGACAGGCAGCCGTTTTTTGCCCATCGGTCAGGACGCCCGTCTCGAGAATGACTTTAACGATCGCTTGTCCCTTTACAGCCTGCACGACGGCACGTATATCGTCGCGGACGGCGTCGTAATCGCCCTGAATCAGCTTCCCGATTTGCAGTACCATATCGATTTCATCGGCTCCCTGATCCACGGCTGCAGCCGCTTCAAACGCTTTTACCGAGCTGTCGCCGGCACCTAAAGGAAACCCGCATACTACGCTGATTTTTACGCCCGAATCCTGCAGTAGCTCCCGGCATAACGGAACCCAGGCGCCATTCACACATACACTGTAAAATCCGTACTGCCTGGCCTCTTCGCAGAGCTTTTGAATCGCCTCACGGTCCGCATCGGCCCTCAGCAGCGTATGATCAATGTATGAAGGCAGTTCCTTTACCTGAAATCCGTTCATTCAGCTCACCTCGTATCCAAGCGCTTCCAGCGCTTTTTTGAGAACCGAATCGTTATTTCCGTATCCCGATTGGATCTGCTGCTGCCAAGCCTCAAGCGGATCGAGCCACTCCACTCCGAGAATTTCCTCTACTTGAGCCTTCAGCGTTCCGCCCGTCGCCTCTACCAAATAATAATGTACCTCCTTGTCCACAACGCCTACGCCGGACAATGTAAATTGATAAGTGATCTTCTCCAGCGGCTGCACAATCTTCCCGACGATCCCCGTTTCCTCCGCAATCTCGCGCAGCGCGGTTTGTTCGATCGTCTCTCCGGGCTCCATTTTCCCTTTAGGCAGCGTAATTTTACCATAGCGGTCTTGAATCATTTGCACCTGCAGGCGATCCCCGACCTTGCGGTACACGACGCCTCCAGCCGAAATTTCCTTCATTGGACCTCATCCTTTCTGAATATAAAGAAATCGAAAGGATTTCATCGGAACATGCTGCCCAACGAAATCCTCTCCTTTCCCAATCTATACGATAGCTTTTGCCGCTTGACCAGGAATGGCATCGACACTGCTTGTGCCGGCCGTTTTCCTTGGGGACGGATTCACAGACACGATCTCCGGCACGCGGACGATTTCGCCGCGGCACTCATTCACCCCGGCCTCGGTCACCTTCACATGGCATATCTGACCGATCCAATCCTCGCTGCCTTCAAACACAAGCTGAAGATAATTGTCCGAATAGCCCATGATCAGACCGCTGCCCGGCTGTCCTTTGTAGTCGCGCTCGGGAATAACCTCCAGCACTTGACCCACAAACTGTTTGGCGTAATCAAGCTGCATCCGCTCCGACAAATCGATGAGCTCATGTACCCGGGCGTTTTTAATTTCCTCGTCCACTTGATCCTCCATACGGGCGGCCGGCGTACCGGTCCGTTTGGAGTACGGAAATACGTGCATCTCCGAGAACTTCATCTGCTCCATGAACCGGTATCCATTGCGGAACATCTCTTCCGTTTCTCCCGGAAAGCCTACAATCACGTCCGTCGTAATCGCTACACCCGGCATGATGCGGTGAATGTGCTCGATTTTTTGTGCGAACTGCTCCGTCGTATATTTTCTGCGCATCCGCGCCAGCACGTCATTATCTCCGGCCTGCAGCGGAATGTGCAGGTGACGGCACATTTTGTCCGATTTTTGCAGGACCTCCAGCACTTCATCGGTAATTTGGCTCGCCTCGATGGAGCTGATGCGGATCCGCTTCAAACCCTCCACCTTATCCAAATCCCATAGCAGCTTGGCCAAGCTGTAGTCCTCCATATCCTCTCCGTAGCCGCCGGTATGAATGCCCGTCAGCACGATTTCCTGGTACCCGGCATCCACCAGCATGCGGGCCTGCTTCAGCACGCTTTGAGGATCGCGGCTGCGCATCAGACCGCGCGACCACGGAATAATACAGAAGGTGCAAAAGTTGTTGCAGCCCTCTTGAATTTTAAGAAAAGCGCGTGTGCGGTCGGCAAAATCCGGCACGTCGAGTTCCTCGAAGGTGCGGGTTTTCATAATGTTGCGCACGGCGTTAATCGGTTTGCGTTCTTGCTCCAATTGTTTTATATAAGGCATAATTTTGTCGCGGTCCTGCGTCCCGATCACCAGATCGACTCCCGGAATCGCCATGATTTCGGCGGGCGACGTTTGGGCGTAGCAGCCCGTTACCGCTATAATCGCCTCCGGATTTCTGCGGATCGCGCGCCGGATCATTTGCCGGCTTTTTTTATCCCCTGTATTTGTCACTGTACAACTGTTAATGACATATACGTCCGCCGTCGATTCAAAATCGACCTGTTCGTATCCTTCCTGCTTAAACAGCTGCCAGATCGCTTCCGTATCATAAAAGTTGACTTTACAGCCCAGCGTGTGAAAAGCGACTGTCGCCATGTTACTGTTCTCCTCCCATCTCTCCGGATTCGTATAAAATACACGTGAGCCCGACCATGGCGGCCGTCTCCGTTCTAAGTATGCGTTTGCCCAGACTGACGACGCGGCAGCCAGCCGCTTCCGCCTCTGCCGCTTCCCGTTCAGTAAACCCGCCTTCCGGCCCGATCATGAGCAGCAGCCTTTGTCGGCGGCCTTCATTCTTGCGAGACAAGATCGCCTTGCGGATCTGTCCCCGAAGCTCCTGAACGCTCTGCTTCTCATAGCAAATCCAAGCCGCATCGGCTTCTTGAGCCAGACGCAGCAGTTCCTTCCAGGATACAACCGGGTCCACTTGCGGCACGCGATTGCGATGAGCCTGCTCCGCCGCTTCTTTGGCGATCTTCTGCCACCGCTCCAGCCGCTTTCCTTCTTTTTTGCCGTCCAATTGAACTACGGTACGCTCAGACACGAAAGGGATAAAACGCGACGCCCCGATTTCCGTTCCCTTTTGAATAACCAGTTCCATCTTGTCGCCTTTAGGCAGGCTTTGCGCCACCCAAACATCCACGGCAGGCTCATTGTCCATCGGCAGCCATTCGATCACGTCGGCAACAACCTGCCGAGGATCTACCGTTTGCAATCTGACCAAGGCCTCCCGGCTTATGCCGTCGCTCACTATACATGTATCGCCCGGCTTCGCCCGCATCACCCGGGTTAAGTGGTGTGCGTCGTCTCCGGCTATCGTTGCGGTTTCGTCTGTAAACTGCTCCGGCTGAATGAAATATCTTTGCATGGTAAACCGTCTCTTCCGTGAAAATAAGTCTGACCGCTTATACATAAAGTAAAAACGGTCAACCTTCATCATACACCTTTTTTACCGTAAAAACCAGTATTCCGAACAAGAACGCAGTATTTTACCATTTCAGGCAGGAACCTGACAACAAATTTATCCTCCGAACAATAGGCTGACTATCGCTTGAAACCATGCCAGAATGGGTTCCCGCAGCGCAAAGACGGGTCCCAGTGTTACCGCACGAATCGGTTCAATGAAAAACATCAGCAGAATCGCAAAAAACAGCCACTGCTCATACGGCTTCACTTTCATCAAAATTCGGCGCGGCAGCAGGTCTTCCAGAATGCGGTAGCCGTCCAGCGGCGGAAAAGGAATGAGATTCAGGATGAACAAAAAGATGTTCTGCGTCACCATCAGCGTCAAAAAGAGATTGACCGCCATATGGATGCCGGATGACATCCCGGACATCAGGTTGAAATAGTGCAAAGCGTACAGGATGATCAAGCTGATAAATCCAAGCGCCAGATTGCTGAAGGGCCCCGCGAAAGATACGATAATGCCCATCCTTCTAGGATATTTAAAATGACTCCGGTTCACGAGCACGGGCTTGGCCCATCCAATCCCTATAATGAGAAAAAAGATCATGCCGAGCCAGTCCAGATGCACGCGCGGATTGAGCGTTAACCGCCCCATTGTCCGGGGAGTCGGGTCTCCGAATTTGTCGGCAACATAAGCATGAGCAAACTCATGCACGGTGAAAGCGATCAGCAGCATCACAAAAACGAAAGGCATCTGCTCGACCGGGAATGCCAGAAACGAACTCCAGTCCATCTTCTTTCACCTACGGCTTTCTGGCGACGAGCACGACCCAATCCTGCTCCTCGTGACGTTCCGTTATGATGAATCCGGCAGCTGTCAACGCCTCTTCCACGGACGCCTTTTTTGCTTTGATAATCCCGGATACGATGTAGGTTCCGCCCGATTCCAGCACTTCATACACATCGTCAACAAACATCAGAATAATTTCCGCCAAAATGTTCGCCACCACGACCTGTACGGGCAGCTTCACTCCAAGCGTACCTTCGGAAGCTCCGGCGGCACGGTGCTCATTGATCACCTGCAGCAGATCGCTCAGCTTCACCGTAATTTGCCGTTCCAAGCCGTTCAGCTTGGCGTTCTCCGTTGCGCTGGACACGGAGACGGGATCCAGATCGAGCGCAAGCACGCGGCCTGCTCCCAGCTTCGCCGCGGCAATCGCCAGAACGCCGGAGCCCGTCCCTACGTCAATCACATCTTCTCCGCCTTGAATGACTCTCTCCAGTGTCTTCAGGCAAAGCGCCGTCGTGGCATGTGTTCCCGTACCGAACGCCATGCCAGGGTCAAGCTCCAGAATCAGCTCGTCAGGTCCTGGAGTATACTCCTCCCAAGTCGGCTTGATCGTGAGACGGTCGGTGATGCGAAGCGGCTTAAAATACTGCTTCCATGCGTTCGCCCAGTCTTCATCGTCGACTTCCTTCAACTCGTATGTAGGTTCGCCCGTATCTATATCGTACTCTCTCAGCGTTTCCACAGAACGCTTCAGCTCAAGCAGAATAGCCTCCATATCGGTACCTTCGGAGAAATATCCCTTGATGACAGCCCGCCCTTCGGGTATATCGTTCAGCGGAAGCTCGTACCATTGTCCGAGCGAGGTATCCCTCTGCTTGTTAAGCGTGCCCGACTCTTCAATCGATACCCCGCCGGCTCCCAGCTCATGTATAAAATTCGAGATCATTTCGATCGCTTCTTCGGTTGTGTGAACCGTTACTTCATGCCATCGCATTAACTTATCCAGCCTCCATTCGGTAAAAAGCACATTACGCCTATTGTACAACAATTCGTCATACGGGTAAAACTTTTCATAGAATAGAAATGCTGTCTGCCGGTCAGGTCCTTATCAAAACCTATACTTCGTGCACAGAGAGGTTATGGTTATGGGGGGGGGCAGCCGCTCTTGAAATCATTTGTTTTCATTGTTTTGAAGATGCGGTAATCACACGTCTACAAATTTATCATTTTTATCTTTATCGTTAACAAACCGGCTGGTCTAGAATCATATTTACCTCAGAAGGCCTATGAATTCCAAAATGAATAGCTGGCATCCTGAACGGGTGCCAGCTATTCATTCAAATTTATGGAATGCCTCCACCTTCATGTACGACGCGGAGAGCCTGTTCATATATGCTTTCGTCCACAACAACCGCCAACACAACGTCTCTGCCGGTCAGGTCCGATTCCGCCCCGCCTGCCAAGCCGCTGGCGTCTACGTCCGCCGCAGCCAACACCGCCGCATCCCGGCTGTCGAAATCGGCGCTTTGCGTCAAGTAGCCAAGCCCCGGAAAGTCGCTTGTGATCGGATTCATCACGTGATCAACGCCGTCTCCGGGATATTTGCCGAAACGGTCAACGGACACGTCGATGGCCCTCAGCGCTCTCAGTTTGGAAGCGACTCCTTCCGCTTCCTCCAGCGAGTGAAAATAGGCAAGTATGCTTTTCTCCGCCATCGCGTTACCTTTGGTTCTTTTCCTGGCGGGCGTCGGCGGCTTCGGCACGCTGAGCGGCTTTCCGGTCATCGCCATCGGCCAGCTCGCCCGAAAATTCAACGTCCTCGTTTTTGGCTGTAGGCAGTTCATTATGTGCCTTATTCTTTGCATTCATATCCATAAACCTCCTGTCCAATAGTCGATTATGCTTTCACAATGCAATTAGTTTCAGCCCCAATCTGCTCAAATATACAAAAAACACGGCAGGCAATCCGCTCCAGCGGAAAGCCTGCCGTGTTCATCAATCGCCTAAAAAAGCCTTTTTCATTCGTTCGAATAACGACTGCTGCTGTCCATTCGTATTCTCACCGGAAAGCTTGGAGAATTCGCGCAGCAGTTCCTTTTGTTCATCAGTCAAATTCGTCGGCGTAACCACGACGACTTTGACATGCTGATCGCCTTGTCCATAGCCCCGAAGTCGCGGAACGCCTTTGCCTTTGAGACGGAAATACGTATCCGTTTGGGTACCGGCAGGAATTTTGAGCTTCACCTTCTCGGTTAAGGTTGGAATTTCGATTTCATCCCCGAGTGCCGCCTGTGCGAATGTCAGCGGCACTTCGCAGTAGATATCGTCTCCCTCGCGCTCGAAAAATTCATGAGGCTTCACCCGAATAACGACATACAGATCCCCTGGAGGACCCCCGCGCGTTCCGGCTTCTCCTTCGCCGGTGACACGAAGCTGCGCTCCGTCGTCCACTCCGGCGGGAATGTTCAGATTAATCGTACGCTGCTTCTTGACCTTACCCGAACCATGACAGGTGCCGCACTTGTCCTTGATGATTTTACCCTGTCCTTGGCAGGCCGAGCAGACGCGGCGGTTAACGATGCGGCCGAACGCCGTATTCTGCACCACTTCCTGCTGGCCGGAGCCATGGCAGACACCGCATGTTTGCGGCTTGGTTCCCGGTTTTGCGCCGCTGCCTTCACAAGTGTCGCAGGTCTCGGTCCGAGGAATACGAATATCGGTTTTTTTGCCGAATACCGCTTCTTTAAACTCGATGGTTAGCGTGTACTGCAGATCGTTCCCCCGTTGAGGAGCGTTCGGATTTCGGCGCTGACCGCCTCCGAAGAACATATCGAAAATATCGCCGAAACCGCCGAAATCCTGACCGAAGCCGCCCCCGCCCATGCCCTGGTTCGGATCGACGTGGCCAAAGCGGTCGTACTGCGCTCTCTTTTGCTCGTCGCTCAGAACATCGTACGCTTCCTTCGCTTCTTTAAACTTTGCTTCTGCGTCTGGCGCCTTATTGACATCCGGGTGATATTGGCGCGCCAGCTTGCGGTAAGCTTTTTTTATGTCTTCCGGAGAAGCGTCCTTACCGACCCCGAGCACTTCATAGTAATCGCGTTTGCTCATCGTTCCACTCCTACTCCCGGGCGACAAACGGAAAGTCAAAGCCGGTCATGCCGGCTTTGACTCCCTGCGTGTCTAACGGGTTATTACTTCTTGTCGTCGACTACTTCATAGTCGGCATCCACTACGTTGTCTTTACCCTTGGAGGCACCCGGCGCATCCTCCGCTCCTCCTGCCTGGCCCTGCTGGGCAGCTTGCTCATACAGCTTCACGGACAGCTGCTGAACGACTTGGGTAAGCTCTTCGCTGGCTGCTTTGATCTCATCCAAGCTGTTGCCTTCGAGAGCTTTTTTCAATTTTTCTTTCGCTTCATTAGCTTTATCGATTTCGGCTTGGTCAACCTTGTCGCCCAAATCCTTGATCGTCTTGTCGACGGAGTAAACGAGCTGATCCGCTTGGTTGCGGGCTTCTACGAGCTCTTTACGTTTGCGGTCCTCTTCAGCGTGAGCTTCAGCTTCCTTCATCATGCGCTCGACTTCTTCGTCAGACAAACCGCTGGAGGAAGTAATCGTGATTTTTTGGCTTTTTCCTGTGCCTTTATCGAGTGCAGACACGTTAACAATACCGTTGGCGTCGATGTCAAAGGTAACTTCGATTTGCGGAACGCCGCGCGGCGCCGGTGGAATGTCTCCCAAAATGAAGCGGCCCAGCGTTTTGTTGTCCGCAGCCATCGCACGCTCACCTTGAAGCACGTGAATTTCAACGCTTGGCTGGTTGTCTGCATAAGTCGTGAACACTTGCGATTTCGTTGTCGGAATCGTCGTGTTGCGTTCGATCATCTTAGTGAACACGCCGCCTGCGGTTTCAATACCCAGGGAAAGAGGCGTTACGTCGAGCAATACGACGTCTTTCACGTCCCCTGTCAGAACACCCGCTTGAACGGCAGCACCGAGAGCCACCACTTCATCAGGGTTTACGCCTTTGTGAGGCTCTTTGCCGATCAGGCGTTTTACAGCTTCCTGGACAGCCGGAATCCGGGAAGAACCGCCGACCAGCACCACTTTATCGATTTGATCCGGAGTAAGTCCGGCATCGCTTAAGGCCTGGCGGGTAGGACCCATCGTTCTTTCCACCAAAGGAGCGGAAAGCTCTTCGAACTTGGCACGGGTCAGGTTAACCTCCAAGTGCTGCGGCACGCCGTCCACGACCGTAATAAACGGCAGGGAAATGGTTGTCGTCAAGACGCCGGACAGCTCTTTCTTGGCTTTTTCTGCCGCATCCTTCAGACGTTGAACCGCTGCTTTATCTTTGCTCAGATCGATGCCGTGCTCTTTTTTGAACTCGGAAACGAGATAATCGATGATGACTTGGTCAAAATCGTCTCCGCCCAAACGGTTGTCACCGCTGGTTGCTTTCACTTCGAAGAAGCCGTCGCCAAGCTCCAGAATGGAGACGTCGAATGTACCGCCGCCAAGGTCATAAACCAGAATCGTTTGGTCCTCGGACTTTTCAAGACCGTAGGCCAAAGCGGCCGCCGTCGGTTCGTTAACGATCCGGAGCACTTCAAGACCTGCGATTTTACCGGCATCCTTCGTCGCTTGACGCTGGCTGTCGTTGAAATAAGCGGGAACCGTAATGACGGCTTGCGTTACCGGTTGGCCCAGGTACGCTTCCGCATCGGCTTTCAGCTTCTGAAGAATCATGGCCGAAATTTCTTGCGGCGAATATTCTTTATCGTCGATTTTCACTTTATGATTCGTACCCATGTGACGCTTGATGGAGATGACCGTACGGTCAGGATTCGTGATCGCTTGACGCTTTGCCGTCTCGCCGACGATGCGCTCTCCATCCTTTTTGAAGCCCACTACGGAAGGAGTCGTACGGTTTCCTTCCGCATTAGGGATAACTACCGCCTCGCCGCCTTCCATAACGGCTACGCAAGAGTTTGTTGTCCCAAGGTCGATACCAATTACTTTACCCATAAGGATTTGCCTCCCTTAATTTCGTTTGTTTCGTTTGCAATGATGCTGCACTTATGAGCTCACCTTGACCATGGCCGGACGCAGAACTTTATCCTTAAGCATGTAGCCCTTTTGTACCTCTTCCACTACAATGCCTTCCTCATGTTCTTCCGATTCCACCTGCATGATCGCCTGATGGTATTCCGGATTAAACGGTGTGCCCACCGCTTCCATTGGCTTTAAGCCTTCGTTTGCAAGCACTCCGTCCAATTGACGGAAAATCATTTCGATGCCCTTGGCCAGAGCGTCGTAATCCTTGTTATCTTTGCTTGCGGCGAGGGCCCGTTCGAAATTGTCGACAACCGGGAGCAGCTGCTCGATAAGCTTTAAAGAGGCGTACTTCGCAAATTCTTCCTTTTCTTTCATCGTACGCCGTCTGTAATTGTCAAAATCGGCTTGAGCTCTTAACAATCTCTGCTGATGGTCTTCCACCTGCTTCCTAAGCTCCTCAAGCTCCTGATTGACAGCATCTTGGGCTTCGGAAGCATCTGCTGCCTGCGCCTGTTGGTTTTCGTCTCCGGCCTCGGCAGCATTCGTTTCATTATCAGTTGCGGCTTCATATGTAACGTTCGCCTCTTGCTCCGGCTGTTCGCCTGCCTTTTGGCGTCCGTCCGCTTGTTGTTCCGTGTTCAATGTCTGTCACCTCCTTGACCGAATCAGCCCGGCCATCCACTATAACTGTGGCTTGAGCAGTTCAGGGTACGCCGACCTTTATCTTTATTTATATATTGTAACCATTCTGCATCGGTGAACACAACCATACGGCAGCACTCACTCTTCGGTACGCGGATCCCGCATTTTAATCACGGTGTGTATGCGCAGCACAGCGGACGCCACTTCTCCTGCCGCCTGCAGCGCATGCAGCTTCACTTCCGCCGGATCGATCACACCCTGCTCCAGCATATCCTTCACCGCTCCCGTATCGCAGTCGATGCCGAGGCTGTCGCTCCCCGCGGCAATCTGCGCGGCTTTGGCTTCTTCTACCTTCTCAAGCGGATTGTAGCCCGCATTCACAACAATTTGCGCCAGCGGCTTACGCAGCGCCTGCACAACGGCCGCGATGCCGAAGCCTTCCATCCCCTGCACCGTCTCTCGGTACCGTTCGAGCTCATGCGCAACGGCCATCTCGGCAGCCCCGCCGCCGGGCAAGCATCCTCCCCGCAGCGCGGCCTGCACGCTGGAAGCCGCGTCACGGGCAATGCGAAGCCGTTCTCCGACGACTTCGCTTGTGCTGGCGCCGACGACGATCGATACTTGCGCACGGCCTTTGCCCTCAGCCATACGCACCAACTCCAGCCGTTCGTCGTAGGCAACATGCCCGGCATAACCGAGATAGCCTGCCAATTCATGGGCCGGCTTGCGCAGCCCGCTGCGGCGGAGCGGCCGGGCACCGGTGTATTCCGCAATGCGGCGCAGCTCCGCCCGCGGCAAGCGCTGCAGCACCATAATCCCGTGATCGGTGCAGAACTGCTCCGCTTCCGGATCAATCCCCCGTTCCGAAGCGATAAAGCCCACGCGCAGCTCGATCAGCTTCCCGAGCATCTCGCGGAACTGTTCGCGAAGCTGCAGCTGCTTGTGAAAGCCGGCATCCGTCGTCAAAGCCTCCTCATCGACGGTTTCCGGTTCGAATGCATCCTGAAACAGCAGGATATGAGCCGTATCGGGAGGAAATTCAAGCTGCGCATTGGCTGGCTTTTTCTGAATAAGCAGGCCGGGCCAAACCTCTCCCTCTGCCTTGCCGCGGGATAAAATGACGTCAGAAAAGCGGAAATGCTCCTCCCTCAACTTTTGCAGCCCGAGCCGTTTGGCGCCTTCAATGACGAGTCCGGCCAAATCGGCGTACTCACGCCCCGCAATATAAGCGATCCGATACAACAAAGGATCGTCGAGCCCGCTGATCGGGCGCGAACGACGAGCCAGGGAACGCAAAGCGAATGCAATGCCTTCCTGCACCCCGCGTACGACCTTAGCTACCGGAACGCCGCGTGTGACCTGAGCCACGCCTTCAGCTACAAGCGCTCCCGCAAGCACCGTGGCGGTTGTCGTACCGTCTCCCACCCGATCCTGCTGGGATCGGGCCACCTGGATGAGCAGTCTTGCCGCCGGATGGGTCACATCCATCTTCTCCAGGATGGTGACGCCGTCGTTGGTAATAATAACTTCTCCCCGTGAGCCTACCAACATGGTATCAAGCCCCTTAGGGCCCAGCGTTCCTTCCACCGCCGCGCAAATCGCGCGAATCGCATTGGCGTTGTTTCTCAGCGTTGCATAAGTTTCCTCGCCATCCTGACTCCCGTTATTCACCTGGCTCATTTATACCAACGCTCCATGAGCTTCGTCAAATCTTTGGACAGATGATCCAGAAGCTTCATTACTCTGGCGTAATCCATCCGTGTCGGACCGAGAATGCCGATGGTGCCCAGCAATTGACCGTCTATAGAATACGATGCGGTAATCAGGCTGCAATCATTCACCGCTTCGAGCTTGTTCTCACTGCCGATCCGCACTTGAATTCCGCCCCTCGCATCCGCCGTCCCGTCAAAAAGCTGTACCAGCTTCGGCGTTTCGGCAAGCAGGTCAAGAATATTCTTCACTTTATCGACATCTTTGAATTCCGGCTGATTGAGCATGTTGGTCGTGCCGCCCAAATATACGCGTTCTTCTTCTCCGCGGCTTATCACGGAATCCAGCATGGCCAATAGCTCCTCATAGCCGGAAACATAGCTGCTCATCTCCGCCGCGATCTCCGTATACAGCTTCGATTTAAAATGAAGCAGCGGTACGTTTTTCAGCCGTGCATTCAGAAGGTTGACGAACTTCTCGATCTCGCCCATCGGGATGCCTTCGGGAATCGTCACCGTTTTGTTCTCTACCTGGCCTGTATTGGTAACAATGATAGCAACGGCTGTCCGCTCATTCAAAGGGACGATTTGCAGATGCTTCATCGTCGTGCCCGTCATTTCCGGCCCGAGTACGATGGAAGTATAATTGGTAAGCTGAGACAAAATCATTGCCGTCTGCTGGATAACCCCTTCCATCTCCTGCATTTTATCGGTAAAAAAACGTTTGAGCACATTCACTTCATGGTGTGCCAGTTTGCCGTAAGTCATCAAATGATCGACATAATATCGGTAACCCTTATGAGAAGGAATCCGGCCGGCCGATGTATGCGGCTGCTCCAGATAGCCCATATCCTCCAAGTCTGACATTTCGTTGCGGATGGTGGCAGGGCTGAATCCCACATTTCCGCGTTTGGATATGCTGCGGGAGCCAATCGGCTCTGCTGAACGAATATAATCATCTACGATGGCGCTTAAAATATGACGTTGACGTTCGGTTAGCACATTCATCCCACCTTTCGTTAGCACTCCATTCGATCGAGTGCTAATCTAATACAAAAATAACAGACCCCAAGGGTCTGTGTCAAGTCGTCTCACAACCGTTTCAGAACGGCGATTTCGTCGCAGCAATGCTGCTTTTTACAATGAATGCAGTCCCGCCAAACCTTCTCAGGAAAGATTTCTTTATCCACAACAGTGAACCCGTTTTTCTGAAAAAACGCCACCTCGTATGTCAGCGCCATGACTTTGGGAATTCCCTGTTCTTTTGCTTCTTTGACCAAAAAATCGACAAGCGCCTTGCCGATCCCCTGTCCCTTATAACCGCTCGTTACGCCGAGCGAACGGATCTCCACAAGATCATGTCCAAGCCTTGTCAGCGAACCGCAGCCAACCAAGGCACCGTCGATCTCCGCCACGATGAACGTATCGATCTGCGCGGCGAGCGTCTCCCTGGAGCGCGGAAGCATAATCCCTTGTTCAGCATAGCCTTGAATAATATCGTAAAGCGTACCTATATCGTCTTCCGTCGCTTTTCTGCAGGTCACGGTCATTTTCATCGGGATCCCACCATTCGTCTAGTAAAAAGTGCAATGAAATAATATGAATAAATATACAACAGAACGTATAAAATATTCAACCCTTTTTTAACCCGACCGCTCCCAAAAACTCGCCGAACACCTCATTGCCAAGCCATAACCCGCGTGCGGATAACTTATAGCCCTCCGGCTGAGCCTCAAGCAGCCCTTGTCCGCAAAGCTTATCCAGCACATCGCCGAACACATCCTCGAGTTTTCTGCCGAATTGCTCGGTAAAATCCGCTTTCCTTACGCCGCGAAGCAGCCGCAGCCCGACCATCATGAAATCTTCCATGGCCTCCTCTTCGCTGACCTCACTGGTTTCCAAAAGCGGGCGTCCTTTCCGGGTCGCGTCGATATACGGCTGAATCCCTTTTATGTTGACATGGCGCAGCCCCCGGACATACCCGTGCGCTCCCGCGCCAAGGCCGTAATAGCTTTGATTGCGCCAATACATCGAATTATGGCGGCTCTCATACCCTGGCTTCGCAAAATTGCTGATCTCATATTGACCGTACCCCGCGGACTTTAACCGCTCCATGATCAGGGCGAACATGGCAGCTTCCTCTTCTTCCTCAGGCAACGGAAGCTCGCCCCGTTCATACAGGGCATGGAACAGTGTGTTTTCTTCTACCTTTAAGCTGTAAATCGAATAATGAGTCAGATCCAGCGCTAAAGCTTTGCGGAGCGTATCTTCCATCATATCCCGCGTCTGCTTCGGCAGTCCGAACATCAGATCGATAGACAGATTGGTAAAGCCGGCCGCGCGTGCGTTCTCAAGACTCCGGTATACGTCATCCGTGTTGTGAATTCTTCCGATCCGTTCCAGCAGTCCGTTGTCGAACGATTGTACGCCGAAGCTGACCCGGTTGACGCCGCCCTCTTTCATGGCCTGAAGCTTATCCGGATCCGTTGTGCCGGGGTTCGCTTCCATTGTAAACTCGAGCTGAGGCGACCAAAGCGGAAAGTAGGTGCGTACCCGGTGCAAAAAGCTTTTCATCTGTTCGGGCGTCAGCACCGTCGGCGTTCCTCCACCCACGAAAATCGTCTCGATCTCTCCCGGCGGCACTGCCTTTACGGTTTGCTCCATCTCCCGCTCCAATGCGTCCAAATATTCCATGACCGGCTGGCCCTTGAGAATATACGAATTAAAGTCGCAGTAATGGCATTTGTTCGTGCAAAACGGGATATGAAGGTACACCGCTTTAGGTGTTTGGTTTTGCTGCAGCATTTGGGTCACCATCCCTCGAATGGCAAAAGCAGGTGCCTGCCTGAAGCCGCGATAGCCCCGATCAGCACCTGCCCGCCTATGTTCAGTTTATTTATCGTCGATCTTCAGCACCGCCATAAACGCTTCCTGCGGTACCTCTACGCTGCCGACCTGCTTCATGCGCTTTTTCCCTTCCTTCTGCTTCTCCAGGAGCTTCCGTTTCCGGGAAATATCGCCTCCGTAGCATTTGGCAAGCACGTTTTTGCGCATCGCTTTGACCGTTTCACGGGCAATGACCTTCTGTCCGATCGCCGCCTGGATAGGCACCTCGAACATTTGCCGGGGAATGATCTCCTTGAGCTTCTCGCAAATGATGCGTCCGCGGTTGTAAGCGCGGTCGCGGTGAACGATGAAGGAGAAGGCGTCTACCTGCTCTCCGTTCAGCAGAATATCCATTTTGACCAGGTTGGAACGTTTGTAGCCTGAAAACTCATAATCAAAGGATGCATACCCCTTGGTGCTCGATTTTAGCTGATCGAAGAAGTCGTATACAATCTCCGATAACGGGATCTCGTAGGTCAACGTAACCCGCGTCGTATCGAGATATTCCATATTGATATATTCGCCGCGCTTGGATTGGCAAAGCTCCATGATCGCCCCGACGTAGTCGTTAGGGACAATGATCGACGCCTTCACGAACGGCTCCTCGACAAAATCGATTTTGCCAACTTCAGGAAACAGCGACGGATTTTCAATGTTCAGCACCGTACCGTTGGTCTGCGTCACGCGGAATACCACGCTCGGCGCCGTGGTAATGAGCGGAATGTTAAATTCCCGTTCAATCCGCTCCTGAATGATCTCCATGTGGAGAAGCCCCAGAAAGCCGCAGCGGAAACCGAATCCGAGGGCGGTCGATGTCTCCGGCTCAAAGCTGAGCGAAGCGTCGTTCAACTGCAGCTTCTCGAGCGCTTCGCGCAGGTCGTTGTAATCGCTTGTTTCAATCGGGTACAAACCGCAGAACACCATAGGATTGATTTTGCGGTAGCCCGGGAGCGGTTCCGGTGTCGGGTTCTTGGCATCGGTGACGGTATCCCCGACGCGGGTATCGCCGACATTCTTGATCCCCGCCACGATAAAGCCTACATCGCCGACTTCCAGCGACTCGACGGTTCCCATCCGCGGCTTGAACGCCCCGACCTCGATGACTTCAAACGTTTTGTCCGTCGCCATAAACTTGATTTTGGAGCCTGAACGGATAGAGCCGTCTATCACCCGGACGTAAACGATAACGCCTTTGTACGGATCGTAGTGCGAGTCGAAAATGAGCGCCTTCAGCGGTTGGTCGGGATCGCCCGTCGGAGCCGGCACCTTCTGGACCACCTGCTCAAGGATTTCTTTAATCCCGATGCCCGCCTTCGCCGATGCGAGCACCGCTTCGCTTGCATCGAGCCCGATGACGTCCTCGATCTCCTGCTTCACCCGCTCCGGATCTGCGCTTGGCAAATCGATTTTGTTAATGACCGGCAGTATCTCCAAATTATTGTCCAATGCCAGATACACATTGGCCAGCGTCTGCGCTTCGATGCCCTGAGCCGCGTCTACGACGAGCAGCGCGCCTTCACAGGCCGCAAGGCTGCGGGATACCTCGTACGTAAAGTCGACGTGGCCCGGGGTGTCGATCAGGTTCAATATATATTCTTCGCCGTCATCGGCACGGTAGTTCAGCCTGACGGCCTGCAGTTTGATCGTGATCCCCCGCTCCCGTTCCAAATCCATCTGGTCGAGCACCTGATCCTGCATTTCACGCGACGATAGCGCGCCGGTGAATTCGAGAATCCGGTCAGCCAGCGTTGATTTTCCATGATCGATATGAGCGATAATGCTAAAATTTCTGATTTTTTTCTGTCTGGCTCGGATATCCATCGGCAGCTAAACCTCACTAACCTGCAAATTTACAATACTATTCATTATAGCAGTTGTGAGGGAATGCTTCAATGGAGTCCCGATTACTTCAGCAGGGCTTCAATCAAGGAGACGAAAGCGCGAATCGCGTGATACGCCGCAATCTGCAGCAGCTCCCCCGCCTTGTTGCCCACGCGGTTGATTCCCGTATCGGCGGTCGGCTCGGCGTCGGTCGCCGCCTTCGATTTGACCGGCGGCTTTGATTTGGCCGTATGGCTGCCTGCCGCCGCCGTCTTTCCGGCAGCCGGCGCCGAGCTGTAAGCACGCTGCGCGGGCGCGGCGTCCGCCTGCGCTTTGGTAAGCGGTCCGTGAATCCGTTCTGTCCCCTGCGTGGCGAGCGATACGCCGAAAAAAATGCAAAACGCCATGGCCAGCCCAAAGGTGCCGTACTTTACGAATGCATTGCCTCTCACACACTTTCCTCTCCTTTCATTGCAGGCGGCGGACGTTTACGTTTGGCCGGCTCAGCTTTGCTTTTTTTCCTCCGCCGGGGCAGGAGCAGGAGGGGCATCCACCTTCTCCGCATTCAGGATGACTTGGGAGATCGCTGCCGCAAGCGCATCCGCAGTACGGTAGCACTCCTCCAGCGTGTTGTCCACGCCGCCGATTTCGATCAGCACGTTGTGCGGTGAAAAATTCTGATTATATACCCCGTTGCCTTCACCGGATTTGGCATGAATCCCCTTGGAAATACCCGGGAATTTTTCTTCCAACGCTTGGTCGATCTGCTCGGCAAACTCATAATTTTGCTTCCAGTTCGGATTTTTCCCGCCGATGATAAAATAAACCTGTGCATACGTCTTGCCGTTAATGGTAGCCGTTGTTTTGTCGCGCCGCTGGGAATCGCGATGAAGATCAAAATAGAATTTCAAATCAGGATGTCCGGCCGAGGCTTCCTGCAGCGTTTTGAGAGAATACCTGTAAGAATAATAGTAATTGAAATTGGGCTCGATCGCCGGATAGTTTTTGTCGGAATGCACGGCCCCGATCCCTTCCCTTTCCAGCTTTTCCGCAAGCCTGCGGCCTACAAGCGTCACATTTTTCTTTGGATCGTAGGCCTTGTCCGGATCCTTCACTCCCGGAAGTTCCGGCAAATAGGACTCCTGATTGTGGGACTGATAAATGAATACCACATTTTTGCCCGCTGTTCTCGGAGGCTGCGCAGTCGGAAGCGGATGCTCAGGACCTTGAACCGGCCCCTCCGCAGCGGCACCCGGGTTCGCCGTAATGGAGCCGGCCTCGCCCAAATCTTCCCGTTCAAACACGCCGGACTTCGGTCCGAAATCCATCGGGGAATCTGCCGTCCCGCCGCCTTTGCTCAGCAGAACGGCGCGATCCTGCCCCATCCCCGGCACCTCCCTGGCGATCAACGACTTCGGATCATGCGGGTTCAGGTCGGTCACCAGAGAAAACAAAAAGGCGGATACGTTGGATTGCGAGAACGTGAACGTTTTCCCGTCCGACGGAAGATGGGGAATCTCCATGCCCATCATATCCATGAAAAATTGGCTCGATACCGAGGCCGCCAGCCCCTTCATGGAAGAAGACGGCTCCGTATTCCTGATCTTGGAATGCACATATCCAAACAACCCCAGCGCTATAAAAAATAACAGGCATCCCGTCATCAAAATCGTCAAGGTCCGCATATACACTCCAACGGAATATTTCGCTTTCCGAAGCTTGTTCAAGCTCACCGTAATTGCCGGCCATTTCATTGCCATTCCTCCTTCTTCTGCTTCCGGTTCTGCAGGCGCGGCGGCGGTCACTCGGGTTCCGCCCGCTTGTTCGTCTCCTCGATCGTCTACTAACAACTCTATGAAGAGGCGTAAATCGATAGAACCTAAAAATAATAGACCTTATCGGAAGAAGGAGCTTTGCGGCCCTCCGTTCAACAATAAAAAACGCCCGATCGGCTCAATAATGAGCCTTTCGGGCGTTTTCGCATCAGGATTAATGGGTATATGCCGACACATTGTCCGCATCCACCGCCTCGTGTAATGCGGCGTTCAAGCCGCTTGCGATGATGTTCGCAATGTCTTCAATAAACTGATCGATCTCTTTGGGCGTGACCAGCAGATCGTGCCCCAAAGGATTAAGCACTTCCTTGACAAGCTGCAGCCGCTCCTGCTCCTGCAGGTTATCGAGCAGACCGAGAATGTGTTCGGTATTGGCGGTTCGCTGCCGGAAATGATTCTGCATCATATCAAACGCATTGTTTACAATGGTAGAAGCGTAAACGACGGTCGGCACGCCGATCGCTATACAAGGAACTCCTAACGTTTCGAGCGTAAGACCCTTGCGTTTGCTTCCGATGCCCGAGCCGGGATGAATGCCTGTATCGGCAATTTGAATCGTCGTATTCACCCTTTCGAGCGAGCGTGAGGCAAGCGCATCGATAGCAATGACCAGATCCGGCTTCGAGCGGTCGACGATTCCCTGCACGATTTCGCCGGTTTCAATTCCCGTCGTGCCGAGTACACCCGGGGCTACTGCGCTGACAGCGCGGTATCCGGGACTCACCTGATCCGGCATCAGTTCAAAATAATGCCTTGTCACCATCACGTTCTCGACAACGATCGGACCTAAAGCATCGGGCGTCACATTCCAATTGCCAAGTCCGATAATGAGAACTTTGGCGTCCCGGGAAATGTTCAGCTTTTGCAAAAACTTCTCGAATTCTTGAGCTAGTACGGTGGCAACCCTGTTTTGAAGATCGCTGTCTTTTTGCCGGAGCGCCGGTACTTCAATCGTAATATAATGACCCGGCAGCTTTCCGAGCGCCCGGGATCCTTCCTGGGAGGTAATGTCGATCAGACTGACACGGATGCCGTCGTGCTCAACATTCGACGTATGTACGCCCGGGATGGACGAACCTGCGGAAGAAGCCATTTCGTTCGCCTCCAGCGCCAGGTCTGTCCGGACTGAATATGCGCTTAGGTCCAGCTCCATGAACTCGTCCCCTTTTCTCATTGTGCTCATGGTTTATAATGTGAAAAAGCTGTTAACGTTATGCAAAAGTTTTACAGACGCCCTCCTGCGTTTCTATTGCATTTTGATATACCTCATGTTAGAATATCAAGAGTTGTCTGCGAATGATGAAATGGACATTTAGTTTTTTGCAAGTTGTAGTAGGAGGTGAACGTCATGCCAAACATTAAATCCGCGATTAAACGTGTGAAAGTGAGCGAAAAGCGCCGTCTGCGCAATGCCTCTCATAAATCCGCACTTCGCACTGCTGTGAAATCTTTTGAAACAGCTGCAGCAAGCAACAACGTGGAAACAGCTAAAGCTGCCCTGATCGCTGCCAGCAAGAAGCTGGACAAAGCAGTGACCAAAGGATTGATCCATAAAAATGCCGCTGCCCGCAAAAAGTCCCGCTTAGCGAAAAAGTTTAACGCTCTTTCCGCGCAGGCTTAAGTTCGAGCGACGAAAGAAAGACCATGTCTCCTATACGGATACATGGTCTTTTTGTTTCTCCAATCCAACGGGTGCCTTGCCTTTCCGGCGATCAGGAAGCCAGCTTCAGCAAAAACATCTCCAGCCCCAGCACCTTATCGATTTTACCGCTTTTCATTTGGTAATCCAAATCCCCCAGCTGCTGCAAAATATGGGCCAGACGCTTCAGCTCGAACTTAACCGCCTGCCCCGCCGCAATTTTGACTCCATACGGATGCAGGCCGATCTGGCCGGCAATCTGCTGTTGGGAATAGCCCTGCTGCATCAGATCCTTCACCTGAAACATGATCCTGAACTGCCGTGCGATCAGCATGACGATCTTGATCGGCTCTTCCTTGCGCCGCAGAAGCTCATTCAGCAAGGTAAACGCTTGATCCAGTTCCACTTGCACAATATGCTCGATAAGCTGAAAAATATTTTGTTCGATGCTTCTGGTCACAAGCTGCTCCAGATCGGCGGATGTGATCGTGCCGCCCCGCCCGATATAGAGGGCGCATTTTTCCAACTCTTGGGCCAAAGCCTGCAGGTTTGTTCCCGTATATAAAATCAGCTGCTCCGCCACGCCGGGAGCCAGGCTGATGCCCGCCTTGTCCGCTTCCTGATTCACCCAATGCGCCAATTCGTCCGCCGAGAGCGCCGTACAAGGAATCAGCGCGTTCGCTTCCTTTAACGCTTTGACGATTTTTTTGCGTTCATCCAGCTTATCCGCATCCACCGTAAAGACGATGATGCTGAAGTCAACAGGCGTCTTCAAATAATCCGTTAACCGGTCCAGCTTGTGTTCGACCTTGCCGTTCTCTTTGGCGCCTGTCAAAAAGAGAGCATTATTGGCCACAACCACCTTGTTCGGCACCATAAAAGGAAGGGTCTCGGCCTCCTCGATTACCGCTTCCACCGGTGTCTCCGTCAAATCGTAACGGGATACGGCAAACGCTTTATGCTCCGGCAGCGCCAGCTTGTCCGTCAAGCGGTTAATCAGTTCCCGAATCAAGTAGCTCTCCGAGCCGTAACATACATAAACCGGCGCGAATTGCCCCTTGTCTATTTGTTTGACCGCTGTCTTGTAATCCATCGCCTTCAGCCACCATCCCCGTCCCAAGTCTTCCCTTCTTATCCCCGTCTGTGCCGGTACATTATATGATATCAACAACAAAGGGATTACGTCAAAACCGGTGCGGTCTGACCTAATCCCTTTGTCCGAAACCCATCTATATAAACACCGCCGACAGGTTGGCTCTAGAAACCCCTTAGCGGCCGGTGGTCATACGACGTGAATCGATAGTATCGTGTTGCTTGGATATCCTAGTATACGCCGAATCGTTGAGAAGTGTGCAAAACAAGTTTAAAATCGTGAACCCCGCAGCTTGCAGAGAGACGCCGCTAGTTCAGTTTTTGTTTGCCTTCGTTTCCGTCTCCGTCTGTTCCGCAAGCGAAACAATGAACGTTCTCGATTGCTCGTGCATTTTCACCGCATATGTCAGCTTATAATCTGCAGACCATTCGACCAGGTCTATCCGGTCTGCATCTTCCCACGAATATTTGGAGACATAAGCCTCTTGGCCGTTCTTGGTTCGCACGATCACACGGGCATTCTCGAAATAAGCGGTATATTTCCCGTCAGCGGAAGCCAACTGATGCACCGGCGGCGCCTCTGCCTCCGGCATGCCCAATAGTCCCATCGGACCGCCGATCTTGCTGCGGTTAACTTCAGGTACGGCAGGCTCTGACGGATTCTCCGGCTCTCCGCCACCTCCGCCTGCAGTCGGGTCCATGGTGGAGGACACACCGTGGGAAGGCTTATCGTCAGACCCCGAGGCTTCCGGCGCGGAAGGCTCCGATCCGCCGGCCGGTTTCTTCGCCGGTTCAGGCTCAGGTGCGGTATTCGATACCGCCGGCTCCTCGGGCTTCGACGTCGGTTTATGCGCCGCAGGGGGGACCGCCGCTTTGGGCGCTATCGCCATTGGCGTAAGGCTCTGCTTTTCTTCCCAATCGTCCGCTCCCGCTGCAGATTCGTTTGGAGCTCCGCTGCCGCCCGTCGCGCCATGTTGATCTATTCCGTCCGTTCCGCCCTGATTTGGGGCGTCCTGTGCAGGTAATTGGTCTTGAGCCGACATCGTGCTACCCTGATTGTCAGCGGCCTGGCTTCTTGAATCCCGTACAGCGCTTTCGCTTGCTTTTTTCTGGTCCAGTCCGAGCCATATGCCACCCGCATCCGGTCCGGCTTGCTGCTGGAACAGAAAGAACCCGAACGCAAGACCGGCCGCAACAACGCCTCCAAACACCGGAAACGAAAACCATTCCCTGACGTTTTTACGCATGCCCCGCTTTGACTGTTCTCGTGGAGGCGGCGCCGTCTGCTTCTCCGTCTCAACCTCCGCTTTCTCTTCCCCAATTGGTGCCGACCATGCCTCGCCCGGAACCTGTCCGCCTGCTTCGCCAAGCTGCTCCAGCTTCGGCATGATGGCGTCCACCAGGCTGAAAGGGGGGGTTACCTTCGGCAAGCTCTCGAGCTCATGCGACAAATTCACAAGACGCTCGAACAGCTCGGTGCAATCCGGACACTGCCGGAGATGCCCAAGCATCCGGCTGTACTCCGTTTCATCGAGATCCCGATCAAGGTATCTCTGCATCAGCTCGATCACCTCTTGACACATCATCCCCGTACACTACCTTTCTTTGGTGTTCGTATATCTTTTATCATTCGTCGCTCATCCCCGAATCGCATCGCTGCCCGCTTTTTTATACTCTCCAAGAATCGTTTGCAGCTGCTGCCTCGCCCTGAACAAATAAGACTTTACCGTGTTTATGGGCAAATCCAACGATTCTGCTATTTCATTATAGGAGAAATCCTCCAAATACCTCAGTACGACCACCGATCGATGGTGCTCGGGCAGCTTGTCGATCGCCTCTCTGATGTCTTGGGCGATATACGACGACATCACTTCGTCTTCCACCGTTTTATGGTCGGTAAAGCTCAGATCGTGCTGTTCAATCGAGACTGTCGGCTTTGCCCGACGGAATTTATCGATGCAAAGATTCGTCACGATGCGCTGAACCCACGTTTTAAACTGAGCCTTTTCTTCGTAGGAGTTGATTTTTGTATAGATTCGGATTAACGCTTCCTGTGCGGCGTCTAACGCATCCTGCTCATTGCCCAGAATGTAATAAGCGGTGCGGTAAACGTGATTCTCGATTTCTCGCAGTAGGGTAATAAGAGCGTCGCGATCGCCCGATTGGGCAGCCTTTATTAATTCTGGCGCTACCACTGGGATCCCCCTCTCATGCAACCTTATAAACGTTCCGGACTGCAAAAATGTTGCAGCGTCTTTAACTCTATTAAGAATATCAAATATTTCCTTTCAGGTATATAGAAGGAAAACGCCGTTAAGCTGCCATATTTTGCAGTTTAATATACGTCCGGAAAGCTTATTTGTTTCGTTCACGAAAACAAAAAAAGATTTCAGCGCCGCGCTTGCGGACTGAAATCTTTTTGGCTTTATTTCCCTTGCTTTCTGCGTACCGTGACCGACTCGCCGCCGATCCCCCAGTTATCCGTATCCACTTCGTCAATGACGACAACGGTCGTTTGCGGATTTTTGTTAAGTACATCTGCCAACAGCCGGGTTACTCCTTGAATCAGCTCGGCTTTCTTCTCCGTCGTCACATTTTCTTTCGTAATCTTAATGTTTACATAGGGCATGTCGATCGTCCTTTCGCGTGAATAGGAATGATGATAATGCAAGCGCCGATCAAAACGATGACGGCCGCTCCGGCAAGCGACCATCGATAGCTCCCGGACAGAGCGGCGAACAGGCCTGCAGCCGCCGGACCGGCCATTTGGCCTGCGCCGTAGATGGCGGTGAGCAATCCTACACTTCTTCCCGCATCATAAACCGCCAGACGCCTTGCCAATGAAACCGCCAACGTCGTAATGCCCATGAACGTGGCTCCAAAAAGAATCGCCCCGACGGCCAAACCGGATGCTGTCGGGAAAACCACAGGCAGCAGAATGCCGACAGCCTGCAGCAGCATGGAAAAGAAGAGCGTCCGCTCTTGCCCCCAGTACCCCTGAAGCTTGGACCACATCCAGCAGGAAGGCATAGCTGCCGCCCCTACCAGCACCCAGCTCCAGTAGGAAAGCTCCTTCATAGCGGGCACACTTTGGGCATAAGCGACCAAAAAGGTTCCGGTCACGATGTATCCCAGGCCTTCCAGGCCGTATACCAGCTGCAGGCGAAGCATTCGCGGGTCCACGCGGCGAAAGCCTTTTCCGGAAGAGCCGGATGCGGGCGGCGCAGGCCTGCGGTCTCCAACCTCCTGCAGCCCCCGCCAGCCCGTGCTTAACAGCATGGCGCAGAGCAGCGCGAGCCCCAGCCATGTGCCCTGCCAGCCAAAGGATGCCTCAAGAAGCGGAACCGCAAGTCCGGAAGCGGCGATTCCCGCCCCGACTCCGCCGTAGAATACACCCGAAGCGCCGGCAAAACCCCGCAGACCCGCAAGGCCGTCCATCACGACGCCGGAAGCATACACGAATACGGCCGCTCCAGCAAAGCCGGAAATAAACCGCAGAGCCAGCCATAGCGGGAAAAGCGTCGTCAATCCCATGAGAGCAGTTGTCAGCACGCTGATAACGAGGGAGAGCTTGAGCCGTCCAAGCCTCCGCTCGCTGCCCGAGAACCACGCCGCCATCACGGCGCCGGCCAAATACCCCGCATAATTCGCCGATGCAAGCGCTCCCGCTCCGGCTTCTCCGAAAAACTGCCGTTCCATCATAAACGGCAGAATCGGCGTATACGCGAAACGGCCGACGCCCATGGCTATAAAAAGCGCCAGCACACCGCTGATTAAAAGACCAAGCGGCCGTCCTGCCCATACCGTCATGCCCGCTCCTCCTCCGGTCCCCATTTTTTTAGCAGCCTGCTATTGTTAGCATAACGCTTTCTTGGTATCATGTAAAATACGTAATATTGATATGATCTATCTGAAATTGAGATATCAGAAAAAGGAGGAGCGCAAATTGGATATCGACATGCTCAGAGCTTTCCAAGCGGCGGCTGCAGCCGGAACCGTTTCCAAAGCTGCCCTGCAGCTCGGCTACGCACAATCCAATATCACGACCAAAATCCGTCAGTTGGAAAACGATTTGGGAACGCCGCTCTTTTACCGCCATAACCGCGGCATTACCTTGACCCCTGCGGGGAAAACGCTTAAGGGCTACGCGGACCAAGTGCTGCGCCTGATGGAGGAAGCGCGCAGGGCCGTGACCGACGGAACTGCTCCAAAAGGCTCCTTGGCCATCGGTTCTATGGAAACGACGGCTGCGGTGCGTCTGCCCGAGCTGCTGGCCTCCTATCACCGTTCCTACCCGGAAGTGAACCTGACGTTAGTCACCGGCCCGACTGAACAGCTTGTTCAGGCCGTGCTGGATTATGAGCTCGACGGCGCTTTTGTCGCCGGACCCGTGGAGCACCCCGACCTTCTGCAGGATTCGTTCATTGAAGAAGAACTGATGATCGTTACCGATGCCGCACACCCTCCGCTGGCCTCCGCCAAAGAGCTGGGCTCACGTACGCTGCTGGCGTTTCGCGCCGGCTGCTCCTACCGTGCCAGAATGGAACAGTGGCTTCATGAGGAAGGCGTCATGCCTGTAAAAATTCTGGAATTCGGCACGCTCGAAACGATTCTCGGCTGCGTGGCCGCCGGATTGGGCATTTCCCTGCTTCCCCGCTCTATCGTTCAGCGCAAAGCAGAGGAAGGCTCCATCCGCTGCCATCCCATTGCGCATAAGCACAGCCGTGTATGGACCGTGCTGATTCGGCGCAGGGACGCATATGTATCGCAGGCCTACAAAGCGTTTACAGAACAGATCCATGCCGGCGTCGTCCGATAACGGCAAAAGGACCTCAGGACCCCGTGGCAGTTACAATGGCAGCGCCGGCTCAACGAAACGCACATACGGCAAGACCGCCCCTCCACCAGGAAGAGCGGTCTTTCTTCATTAAAGCTTGCCTGCCGGCGGGTCTGTCCGCTTCACGGCGCTTTTCCGTTCAGACAAGATGATGCCTGCAAGGATCAGACCGATGCCGAGCCACTGCACCCATCCCGTCCGCTCTCCAAGCAGCAGCCCGGAGACGATGATCACGACGGGAAGCTCTACCGCTCCGAGAATGGCTGCCATCCCCGTATCCAGGTGCGGCGCTCCTTTGGCGAATACATACGGGGGCAGGATCATGCCGAACAAGGCCAGAATGCCTCCCCACAGCCACAGCCCCTCGGCAAGCGAGCCGTTCCACAGAAACTGTGGCGGATAAATCAGTAAAACCACGATAGCCGCCCCGGTAACCATCCACGAGCTTCTCAGCAATGCAGGCACCTCGACGGCTACCTTGCCGCTGAAATAGATGAACAGCGTGTAGCTCGCCGCCGCAAGCAATCCGAGTCCCGCTCCGGATAGATTAACGGGCTTTGTCGTTCCCATCCATAAGCCGGAGGCGAGCACCGTCCCGGCAAGGATAACGGCCACACCCGCAACCTGAAAGCGCCCGGGCGATTTGCCGTGCAGAAACCAATCCATCAGAAGTCCCATCCACGTAAATTGAAATAACAGCAGCACGGCGAACGAGGCGTCCAAAGACTGCAGCGAGTAATAATAGAAGACGCCTGTAAGCCCGGTAAAAAGCCCGCTGCCGATCAGCTTGAATACCGACCGCCTATCCACCCGTTTTAATGTGCGCCAGTACGGCAAACTGATCAGCCACATCGCGGCCCACCCGATCAGCACCTGGCTGCCCGTCACCTCGCCCGGCGTAAATCCATAGCTGTAAGCCAGCTTGACGAAGGTCGACAAAATGCCAAATGATGCGGCTCCCAGCAGCACCAGCATACTGGCCTTGAATCGCTTGGACGAAAGCATTCCGATTTCCCCTGTTTCGTATTATCCCTCACCCACCCGCGGTCATGCCGCACAGGTGAAGATCATAACAAAAACAGGCCGTTTATTCAAGCGGCATTCATCATTCCGCTTTTTTCAACCAACGGGAATATTTATCGTTTACAGGCGCAAGCGGCATCCAACTGCCCGCGGTGCTTTTTGCGCATCCATCTTAATGAGACAGGCACGGCCCCAGCCCTAAACCGCGAAAACTAAGCTGCACAACCAAAGCCCAAAGGCTGCTTTGTCCTGCGGTAAATCCAAGAGCGATGGACATACATGAGACCGTAAGCAGGCCTAACGGCAAAATCCACCCTGCGCCGTGCCGATCCACAATACGTCCGCCGACTGTCATAGCCAGCCCCATTGCCAGCGCCTGAGGCAGAAGGATAAGTCCCATAGCCAGAGCGCTGTAATGCAGCACCTCCTGCAGCAGCAGCGGAATGAGCAGAATGCCTGCAAACATGCTGGCCGTCGTCATCGAAGCGATGACCGTACCTTTGTTTGCCGATTTCTGTACAGTATTTTCCTGCATGCCGATCTCCCTTTCCTGCATAAAAGATAAGGAAGCCGAAGCTTCCCCATGCTAGGCAACCCATATTTCTTCTTTAGGCAGTTCTTTATACCAAGAGGTGTACTGTTCGTAGCAATGACCAACGGATAAAATTTCACCTTCCCCAAAAGGTCTGCCCATGAATTGCAAGCCGACCGGCAGCCCTTCGGAAGAAAATCCGGCGGGTACGGAAAGTGCCGTCAGCCCCAGAAAGTTCGCGTCTCATTCCTTCATTTTTGTGCGCATATATATTTTGCCCTCGCGAACGGTCATCTGCACCTCGCCGTGACGGTCGGTGCGGTGGACGCTCACCCGATGCGCGGCCAGCCGCTCCAGTACCGAAGGATGGGGATGCCCGTACACATTCTTCACTCCTGCGGAAATCACGGCATGCCTGGGCCGCCACGCCCTCAGCCACAGCTCGGAGGTAGAAGATTTGCTTCCATGATGCGCTACTTTCAGCACATCAACAGGGGGTTCCAGAAGCTTCGACGTCCCCGGCTCCAATGCCGACCACCGTTCCAGCAGCTTCCGTTCAGCCCCTTCGCCGATGTCCCCTGCAAACAGCCACCGCGTCCCGGACATCTCCATAAGAAACACGATGGAGCTCGGATTCTGGTCCTGCTCCAAACGCAGCCCCGAACCGTCCGCTTCCCGGAACGGATACAGAAAATGGAGCACCGTACCCTGTCCCTTCTCCAACCGGTCTCCGGCACGCGCATCGACAAGCTGAATACCGCGGTCCAGCGCGGTTTGGAACAGCTTCTCCACCCCGGCAGCCGGCTTCAGCGTCCCGTTAAAAATCAGCCGTTTCACCGGGATTTGTTCGATAACCGCCTGTAAACCGCCAAAATGGTCGACATCCTGATGGGTTAGAATCAGCTCGTCGATGGTCTGGACACCGCGTTTTTTGAGCAGCGGCACGAGCAGCTTCCGGCCGACTTCATACGGATCCCGCCGCTGCTTCCATTCCTCGCCCGGCTTGCGAAAGGATAAGGTACCCCCGCCGTCGATCAGCAGGCTGCCGCCGTTTCCCGGCGGCTGGATCAAGATGCTGTCCCCTTGACCGACGTCGATAAAATGCACTCTGCCCTCCGCCTTCTCCCGCCGGGGATCGTAACCGGTCCACAACACCGCGGCGAAGCTAACGATGACGGCCGGCAGCAGTACATATCGGATCCACCGCCGCGCGCGCTCCCGGCCTCTATGCTCCGCCATGGTATACAGCATAGGCTCAGTCTTTTCCCCTGCTTCCTGCGAATCCCGCTCGCCCAGCATCAGCACCACAAGCAGCGCCAGCAAACCGTAGTACATCAGGATCCATACCGGTTCCGGGCTCGGCCAAATGGTTTGAAACCACTCCGATCGGCTGGACCCGTCCACAATCCAGAACAGAAGGGTATTGACCTGACTGACGAACCAAGCAAACGGTTTGGCGATATAAAGAGAAAGGAAAGACAGCAGCATCGCTGCCGTCCCCGCCGGCATAACGATCATACTGAATACCGGAACAAGCAAAAAATTAGCCGCAAAAGAAAGCAGCGAAAATTGGCTGAAATAATAAATCGTAAGCGGAAACGAAACGAATTGCGCTACGACGGTAATGGAAACGGCATCGCGCAGCCTGGGCCGCTTCAAGGGAATCAGCTTATTCATCGCCGGGACGCCCAGGATGATCCCCAGCGTCACCAGAAACGACAGCTGGAAGCTGACGTTCACCAAATAATACGGTTCCCATATCAGCATCCCGACACCGGCGATCAGCGCAATATGCAGCCCGTCCTTCAACCGGTGCCGATAGGCCGCATATAAGCCGATCATGGCCATGATCCCCGCTCTCACGATGGAAGGCGCCGCGCCCGTCACGGCGATATAGACGGGCATCAACGCAATGGCCGTGAGCAAATACGTTTCACGCGTGAAACCGCACCGGCGCATGAGCCAAATCAAGCAGGCGAGAAAAATCGCGACATTAAGGCCGGAAATGGCGATAATGTGCGTAAGTCCGAGCCGCGAGAATTGATCGAAGAGCTCCGGGTCGATGTCATCCTCCAGACCGATCAGCATGCCTTTCATAAAGCCGCTCTGTTCCTCAGGAAACAGCTGCTCCACTTTGGCAGCCAGCTGCTCGCGAAACCGGTCGTTTGCGCGAAGAACCAGCCAGCCTCCCCACTCCCCGAAGGCGGGTGGGGTCACGCTGATTCCATCCAGTCCTTTGGCCGTCATTTGCCAGTGGATGTGCTGAAACCTTAAATAGTCCCGGTAATCAAAGCCCCCGAAGTTACGGGCCTCCCCCGGCCGCAATAACGTCCCTTCAAGCTCAATCTTATCCCCTCTTTGCCAATGCTTCGCCATTTCCTGTTCTTCCTGCTTTACTAGACGGATCGAAAACTGAACAAGCTCCCCTCGACCCCCATTCTCCGGCGGAAAACCCTCCGCGAGCGATACGCGATCCGCCTTCGCCTGAAAAGAAACCCGGTCACCGTCTACCTCCACAGGAGTCATGATTCTGCCTCGAAATCCCGCTCCGTTCGTCTCCTCAGCCTCAAGCCGGATCAGACTTCTGTTGCCGGCATCATACTCTCCGTACCATCCGGCCGCTGCCAAAGCGATCAGCATACCTGCGAACCAGGCCGAGCCCCTCGGTTTAAGCATGAGCACCAGGCAGCAAAAAATCCCGGCGCCGAAAGCAAGAAACAGATTCATCCAGGCCATCGGGTATACCAAGGCTACGGCATACCCCAGCGTCCAGCACAGGGCAAGCATGACGATAGGTCTTCTCCCGATACCTGTCAGCTCCCTTCTGTTTGCCAACAAAAAAACCTCCTTCCGAACACATGGCTAACCATGTCCGAAAAGAGGTTCTTCCTCCAAGTGATTTAATTTGTGACTTCCGAGATCGTGCTTGCCGGCGGCTCGTACTTCTCCAACTGACGGAACGTAAGTTTTTTTTGCTCCATCAAGGCGCTTACCTTGTCATGATCCTTCGGATAAGCCCGGTGATACACGATCTCTGAGATGCCGCTGTTCGCCAGCATATTGGCGCAGGTCCAGCACGGCTGATCGGTTACATACACAACCGAGCCTTCCCGGTCCTCGCGATCGGTGAACAGGAGCAGATTTTGTTCCGCATGAATGGTCCGGATGCACCGCTGCTTTTTGACCACCTGTTCTTTCCCTTCAGCAGGCACCAATTCAATTTCTTCCACCAGCATGCAGCCGGCCTCCGAGCAATCCGGGACGCCCGAGGGGGCCCCATTGTAAGCCGTGCCCAAGAGCTTTTTCCCTTGAACCAGCACCGCGCCCACATGTCTGCGGTTGCACCTTGAACGGGTGGATGCCATATAGGCGATATCCATAAAGTACGTGTCCCAATCTTTGCGGGCTGTCATGTCATGCTCGCTCCCTTATTTCTGGCTGGTTTGAATCGCTTGATTCAAGTCGTAGATGATGTCTTCAATCGCTTCCGTGCCGATCGACAGCCGAATCATGCCGGGGCTGACGCCTGCGGCCGATTGCTCCTCTTCATTGAGCTGCTGATGTGTTGTGCTGGCCGGATGAATGATCAGCGATTTCGAATCGCCCACATTGGCAAGGTGAGAGAACAGCTTCACGGCGTTGATCACCTTGCGTCCGGCTTCCACGCCTCCCTTGATGCCGAACGTCAAAATGGCTCCCTGGCCTTTAGGCATATATTTGCGGGCCAGATCATAGGAAGGATGGCTTGGCAATCCGGCATAGCTTACCCATTCGACCGCGTCGTGCCGCTCTAAAAATTCAGCTACCTTCAGTGCGTTTGAGCTGTGGCGTTCCATTCTCAGATGCAGAGTCTCCAGACCCTGCAGCATCAAAAAAGAATTGAAGGGAGAAATGGCCGCCCCCATGTCGCGAAGAAGCTGCACGCGTGCTTTAATTATGTATGCGACCGGACCTAGCGCATCCGTATAAACAAGTCCATGGTAGCTGGGATCCGGTTCGGTCAGCCCGGGAAATTTGCCGCTCGCCTTCCAGTCGAAGCGCCCGCCGTCTACAATGATGCCGCCGATCGATGTACCGTGGCCGCCGATGAATTTGGTGGCGGAGTGAACGACGATATCCGCACCGTGCTCTATCGGGCGGCACAGGTATGGACTTGGGAAGGTATTGTCCAGGATGAGCGGAATGCCGTTCTCGTGGGCGATGGAAGCCACCGCTTCGATATCCAGCACATCGCCTCTCGGATTGCCGATCGTCTCCGCAAATACCGCCTTCGTGTTCGGCGTAATCGCTTTACGGAAGTTCTCCGGATCGCTCGGATCGACGAAATGTACCTTGATGCCGATCTTGGGCAGAGTGATCGCGAACAGATTATATGTACCGCCGTATAAGCTGGCCGACGACACAATCTCATCTCCCGCTCCGGCAATATTCAGGATCGAGTACGTAATGGCGGCTTGTCCGGATGCCGTTGCCAGAGCGGCAAGTCCGCCCTCCAATGCCGCGACGCGCTTCTCGAACACATCCGTCGTCGGATTCATCAAGCGGGTATAAATATTGCCGAATTCCTTCAATCCAAACAGATTTGCCGCATGATCCGTATCCCGGAACCCGTAGGAAGTCGTCTGGTACAAAGGCACTGCACGAGCCATCGTGGCAGGATCAATCTCTTGTCCAGCATGGACAGCTAATGTTTCCAGCGCGAGCTTGCGTTCTTCAGACATCAAATACGTCCCCCTTAATCATAGCATAAAATGAATAATCGTACCTATTTTCGCATATTTCCCCCCAAAATGAAAGCGTTGTCTATAAAATACTCCGCTATGGCTCTACGGTGACATGAGGCTTGATCTTCTCCAAGGTTTTCGCACCGATTCCTTTGACCTCAAGCAGCTGGTCGGGGGAGCGGAATTTGCCGCCTAACCGCTGACGAAGCTCCAAAATGGCCTGCGCTCTGCTTGGACCGACACCGGGCAGATCATCCAGCTGCTCCGCCGTCGCCGTGTTCAGATTCAGCTTGCCCGACTTCGCAACGGCCTGATCCGCCTCCTCTGCGGCGGATGAACCTTTCCCTTCCAAAGTGGATTTGGGGAGCTCCGGCGCAGGCCCTTGATCTTCCACAGGCTTTGTTTCCGGCGGCTTTCCCTCCTGCTGACCGCCCGGAACCGTCTGCGATGGGGGCTTTTGCTCCGCTTGTTCCAGCAGCAGCCTGCGCATTTCCGCATCGGCGCTAATGAAGCTTGACGCGGGCGGCTCCGCCCATTTAGGATAAATCATCAGCAGTGCCGCGGAAAGACCGACAGCAAGCGCGATCAAAGCGATTCGCATCATCCCGCTCCCCCTTTCGTTGATCCCATCTTCATCACCTCTTTTTATTGGTAAATTGATGCATAAATTCATATCCTCCCTGATATACATGAAGAAACAGGAGGGATCGTCATGCGAGTAGGTTTCATCGGAACAGGCAGCATGGGCAGTATGCTTATTGAAACGTTCATCCGCTCCGGCGCTGTAAACCCGGAGAACGTGGTGGCGACCAACCGGACCATCGCCAAAGCGGAGCTTTTGGCAGCGAACTATCCGGGCTTGCAAGTTGCCCGTTCCAATAAAGAAGCGGCTTCTCAAGCCGATTTGCTGTTTATCTGTGTCAAGCCTCTCGAGTTCAAAGATGTCATTGAGGAGATTCAGGCTTTGTTGACACCCGAACAGATCATCGTTTCGATCACCAGCCCGGTGCTGATCCGGCATCTCGAAGCGCTGTTGCCCTGCAAAATCGCCAAAGTGATTCCGAGCATCACAAATCATGTACTCAGCGGAGCGACACTTTGTATTTATGGGGACCGGATGAAGGCCGAAGATCAGAAACGGCTCGAAAACTTGTTATCCCGCGTAAGCGCTCCGATTCGCATATCCGAGGAACACACCCGAATCTCCTCCGACCTGTCCAGCTGCGGACCTGCCTTCCTCGCCTTCTTCATTCAAAAGTATATTCAGGCAGCCGTCTCGGCCACCGGAATTTCCGAGGAAGAGGCGACGCGGCTCGCCAGCGAAATGACGCTGGGGACGGGCAAGCTGCTGACAGATGGAGGATTTACTCCCGCCGCGCTGCAGCAGCGTGTAGCCGTACCCGGCGGAATTACAGAGGAAGGACTCCGTATAATGGAAAAAGAGCTGTGCAGCGTCTTTTACGACTTGATCCGCACAACTCATGCCAAATACGAAGAAGATTTGGAAAAGGTGGAAGCCCGCTTTTTCGGGACCAAAGCCGATGAAGAACGCGATGCTTTCACGTCTTTTCCTTATGAACCGCCGTGCCCGTAGCCATCCGGGGGGCGGTTGTTTTTTTGATGCTTGCCCGTTTTATCCTTTTTATCCTGCTACAATATTGACCAGCTTGCCTTTGACCACGATGACTTTCCGGACCGTTTTACCCGCCGTGGCATCCTTCACTTTATCCAGATTCACAGCCAGCTCCCGCATAGAAGCTTCATCGGCATCGGCCGCAACCGTCGCGCGCTCGATGATTTTACCGTTCACCTGAACAACGATTTCCACCTCGTTATCTACGGTCCAGGCCTCATCATAGGTCGGCCATGGTTCATAAGTTACGGTATCGTTATGGCCCAGCTTCTCCCATAATTCTTCGGCCAGATGCGGCGCAAGCGGAGAAAGCAACTGCACAAAGTGCTCCATAGCCGCTTTCGGAAGACGATCCGTCTTGTAGGCCTCATTCACGAAGATCATCAGCTGGCTGATCGCCGTGTTAAAGCGCAGCGCCTCAAAATCCTCGGTCACCTTCTTGATGGTACGATGCCAAACCCGTTTGAACGCCTCGCTGCCCTCTTCCTCACTGCTAATTTTCGCGCTTAATTGCCCGTCCTCTTGGATGAACAATCTCCAGATCCGGCTTAAGAAGCGGTAAGCCCCCTCTACGCCGTTGGCGCTCCACGGCTTTGTCGCCTCAAGCGGACCCATGAACATTTCGTACAAGCGCAGGGTATCGGCTCCGAATTCATTGACAATGACATCGGGATTGATGACGTTCCCGCGGGACTTGCTCATTTTCTCATTGTTCTCGCCGAGGATCATCCCTTGATTGACCAGCTTGTGGAACGGTTCCTTCGTATTCACTACGCCGAGATCGTACAGCACCTTGTGCCAGAAGCGCGCGTACAGCAGATGGAGCACAGCATGCTCCGCGCCCCCGATGTACAGATCGACCGGCAGCCACTTGCGCTGCAGCTCCGGAGAGCAAATTTCCTTATCGTTCTTAGGATCGATAAAACGCAGGTAGTACCAGCAGCTGCCCGCCCATTGCGGCATCGTGTTCGTCTCGCGGCGGGCCTTCATGCCGGTCTCCGGATCGATGGTATTGACCCACTCGGTTACGTTCGCCAGCGGCGATTCTCCTGTGCCGGACGGCTTGATTTCGTCGACCTCCGGCAGCAGCAGCGGCAGCTGATCCTCCGGCACGGTTTTCATCGTCCCGTCTTCCAGATGAAGGATCGGAATAGGCTCGCCCCAATAACGCTGGCGGCTGAACAGCCAGTCGCGCAGACGATAGGTCACTTTGCCCTGGCCTTTGCCGTTATCCTCAAGCCACTGAATCATGGCTCCGATGGCCTGTTCGTTGTTGAGCCCGTCCAGGAAGCCGGAGTTCACATGCGGACCGTCGCCGGAATAAGCCTCTTTGGACAGATCCCCGCCCTGCACCACTTCAATTATCGGAAGATCATACTGTTTGGCGAACTCCCAGTCCCGTTGGTCATGTCCCGGCACCGCCATAATGGCTCCCGTTCCGTAGCCCGCCAGTACATAATCGGCGATCCAGATCGGCACCTTGCTGCCGTTCACCGGATTGACGGCATAGGCTCCGGTAAAGACTCCGGTTTTCTCCTTGGCCAAATCCGTACGCTCCAGGTCGCTCTTGCGGGCGGCACGCTCTTGATATTCCTTCACCGCCGAGGCTTGTCCCTCCGTCACGATCCGATTCACCAGCTCGTGCTCCGGCGCCAAAACGCAGTATGTCGCTCCGAACAGCGTATCCGGACGAGTCGTGAACACCTTCAGGCTGTCACCCTCATGCCCGTCGATAGCGAACGTCACTTCCGCTCCTTTGGATTTACCGATCCAGTTGCGCTGCATGTCCTTGATGCTTTCAGACCAATCGAGTTCCTCCAGATCCTCCAGCAGGCGTTCTGCGTACTCGGTAATCTTCAGCACCCACTGACGCATCGGCTTGCGAATGACGGGATGGCCTCCGCGTTCGCTTTTGCCGTCGATCACCTCTTCGTTGGCGAGGACCGTTCCCAGCGCGGGACACCAGTTGACCGGGACCTCGTCGACATAGGCGAGACCTTTTTTATAAAGCTGGATAAAAATCCACTGCGTCCACTTGTAGTAATCGGGATCGGTTGTGCTGAATTCGCGGTCCCAGTCGTACGAGAAGCCGAGCGATTTGATTTGTCTGCGGAAATTATTGATATTCTTGATCGTAATGTCGCGCGGATGCTCCCCTGTATCGAGTGCATGCTGCTCCGCCGGAAGACCGAACGCATCCCACCCCATCGGATGCAGTACGTTGTAGCCGCGCATTCTTTTGTACCGGGACACAATATCGGTGGCCGTGTACCCTTCCGGGTGGCCTACGTGCAGTCCCGCGCCGGAAGGATACGGAAACATATCCAGGGCGTAAAATTTGGGCTTGCTATCGTCGTCCAGCACCTTGAACGTTTTGTTCTCTTCCCAATAGCGCTGCCACTTCGGTTCAATCGCCTGCGGGTTATATCCTTGCTGTTCTTTGACTTCCTGTGCCATGTTGCTTTATGCCTCCTTCGAATAAAAACAAAAAAGCCCTCGCCTCTAGCCTTAGCTAGGGACGAGAGCTTTGCTTCCCGTGGTACCACCCTAGTTGACAGCCGGCATGCTTTGCCCCTGTCCACTCCAGCCCCTTAACGCGGGGAATACGATCCGGCTAGGTCTCGGACCCTTCTTCCGACGATCCTTCCCTTCACCTTCTGGCTCCAGAACGAGTTCGCTGCGACCACAACCGATTCCCACCAACCATCGGCTCTCTGAAATACGGCGTACAGCTACTGCTTTCTGTCATAGCCTTGCAAACGATCCAATTAAATTTCATTATATGTAAAACCGTTCCTGTGTGTCAAGCAGGACGCCATCGAAAGAAATCGCCCTTCCGGCACGATAATCCTCTTTGCCGGGGATTCCAGAAAGACTTTTTGTACATACTGTATAAAAAGTGTGTGCTGGAGGTTGCCGCCGATGCGAGGATTACTGAACGGTTTGATCTTGTCGCTGCCGCTCTGGGGCATGATTTTGAGCGCTGTGCAGCTGATTTTGCGGTTGATCGAAAAATAGTCCGGCTCGTCATCCCCCGCCTGTTTCCTGCCTCGAACAGGGTCAGCCTATTTTACCGCCACAAAAAACACCCTCTGCGTATTTTCCGTAGGTGGCTCCCACGTAAAATCCCCGTAGCAGGCCGTTTCCCGGAAACCGGCTTCACGCAGCTTCTCCCCAAGCCAATCCAGAGAATAAGCACGCTGCAAATGCAGCTCCTCCACCCGATGAAAGCGTTCTGTCACCGCATCGTCGGATCCCGTTTCGAGCATTTCTCCTTCTCTGACGAAAATCGTTAGCGCATGCTCGATCTCACAGCGTCCCGGGTCAAAATCGCATGTCCATATATACGCAATGTCCTCTTCGTTCAGAGTAAAGGGCTGCGATTCGGCATACGATTGCAGCTGATAAGGGGTGTGCATGTCAAACAGAAATACACCGCCCGGCTTCAACCCCGCATAGGCTTGCCGGATCGCCAGCACGACATCCTCTTCCTCCAGCAAATAGTTGAAGCAGTCGCAAAACGAGATGACTGCATCCACAGGACGGTCCAGCTCCCAATCGCGCAAATCCTGCTGCAGCAGCATCAGCCCGCCTCCGGCAGGGAACGGTGAATGCCGCTGCACGCTGTCCGCCTTTTGCTGAGCGACCGCGAGCATATCTTCCGAGAGGTCGATGCCGATCACTTCGAAGCCCTGCTGCGCAAGCGGTATCGCCAAGGCTCCCGTGCCGCAGCCAAGGTCGACGACGGTCCGGGGAACACCATACTTGTCCCAGCATTGTCCGGCAAACCGCATCCATTCCTCATAGGGCATATCCTCCATCAGACGGTCGTAAATATACGAGAACCGCTCATAAGCCACACGGCAAACCTCCTTGTCTTAATGCATCATCAGTATCCTGCCGGCGCAAGAAAAAACCGGCACCTCAGCGCTTCTTCACTGGGTAACCGGCTCTGTCGGATCCTGCTTCAGGTAAGTCCAGCTGCCTTCCTGATAAACCAAGCCTTCTTTCATCAGCTTGCCGATGGCGCGTTTGAATGCCGATTTGCTTATGCCAAAGCGCTGACTGATCAGATCGGCAGGCGTTTCGTCCGAGTAGGGCATGGCCTTGTTCGGCCGTTCATGAAGAAACGCCAGCAGCTTTTCCGCGTCCTCATCCCGCCCGACTTCCTTGCGTTCGCGCATCGTACAGTTCACGTTCCCATCCTCGCGCACGAATGTCACGCGAACCTTGACCTGCTCGCCTAACCGCAGCAGTCTTGTCCGTTCGGAGGAATGGATGAAGCCGATGACTCCGAAGCCGACCACGCCTCCGTCACAGACGACGAACGTACCCATCTGCAGGGGCTTGTACACCCTTGCTTCCACCCATTGGCCTCGCCAAGTGGCCGGAGCATCGAAACACAGCTTTTTCAAATGCTCTTCCCCCGCTGTTTTAGCCACGAGCCGGCCCTGACGGTCGTGCGTCAGCACGACAAAGACCTTGTCACCCACCTTTGGACGAAGCTCCTTAAGCTCAGGAAGCTCCTTAAACGGCAGCAGCAAGTGCCGCCCCAGCCCCATCTCAAGAAAGCATCCAAAGCGCGGATGAATATCTGCGACCTCGAGCAGCGCCACCTCGCCAAGCCGAATCAGAGGCTTTCGCATCGTTGCCGCCAGCCGGTCCTGCGTATCGTGAAACAGGAACACGTCTACTTGATCCCCGGGCTTCACTTCCCCGGCCGTTTCGCTGTAATGCAGAAGCACGTCCTGCGTCCCGTCGGTCAAAAAATAGCCGTTGGGCGGCACTTCCCTTGCCACTTCCAACCGCCGGATCGTACCGGCTTCAAGTCTCATACCCGCTCGACCACTTTCGCGTCGGACCAAAGACGCTCGATGTTATAATATTCTCTGTCATCGCGATGGAAAACATGAACGACCACATCGCCAAGATCGATGAGCACCCAGCGCGCCGTATCCATCCCTTCCAATCCGCGAATCCGCACCCCTTTTTCCTCCGCTTTCTTGCGGATTTCCGCAGCAATCGCCTGTACTTGTGTCTCGGAATTCCCGTGGCAAATGATAAAATAATCCGCAATCAGCGATATTCCGGACAGATTCAGGGTAACGATGTTAATTGCCTTTTTGTCTTCGGCCGCCTCGACCGCAAGCGTCATAAGCTCCTCCGGTTGTACCGTCATCTAGTTTCCTCCCTTAACTATACAAATGTTTCAGCTCTTCTGTACCATTCCGCCGTCCTGCTGCTCCAGCTCTACAATCAAACCATTGCGAGCGGCCAGCGTCAGCGGATATATCCGTTTTCCTTTATCCAGCAAAAACCTTATCGTTCCGTCAAATCCGGCAAGCAGCGCCTTCTCTAAACTATATTCGGCGATTTCGCGAATATTATGCACGCCTGGAAAGTCCCGCCCGGGCTCCATGTAATCGGCAAGGCAAACCACCTTGTCCAGCAGGGTCATCTGACCCCGCCCCGAGGTATGGTAGCGAATCGCATCCAGCACCTCTTCATCCTCCACGCCGTACCGTTCACGAGCCAGCCAGGCGCCCGCATGCGCATGCCAAAGCTCCTTGTCATATTCCAGAAGATCAAGAGGCAAACCGTTCTCCCGAATAATCCGCGCTTGCTCGTCCACCCGCCAATATTTGCACACATCGTGGAGAATAGCCGCCAGATCCGCTTTGACAGGATCCGCTCCGAACCGCTCCGCCAGCCTGACAGCCGTTTCCATCACGCCCAGCGTATGCACCCAGCGCTTCTCCGGCATTTGCGAACGGACCGATTCCATCAGGTCTTCACGCTTCATAAAGACGATTCACCTCGATATAGTCATTTACCCGGTCGGGCACCATATAACGCACCGACCGGCCCTCCGCGCGCCGCTGTCTGATCCCCGTAGAGGATAGCTCAATTTGCGGCATAGAGGCTAAACGAACAGCCTTCCTGATCGGGGCAGGCAGTGCATCGCAGCCGGTTTCATACCCCGGGCGGCGCAATCCGACAAAGGTCACATGCTTGATCAGCTCGTCGATTCTGTACCATTTGGGCAAATACTGCACCATATCCGCTCCAATGATGTAATAGAACTCATGTTCAGGGTACCGGGAACGGAGCATGAGTACGGTCTCGATGCTGTAGGATATGCCGCCTTTGCGCAGTTCGACATCCGATGGCTTGAAAGCCGGGTGGTCTTCTACGGCAAGGCACACCATCTGCCATCGCTGCTCCGGAGAAGCTCCGGGAACCTGTTCCTTATGCGGCGGCATGGACGTTGGCATAAACCAAACCTCATCCAGCTCCAGCTCCTCGTAAACGCTCTGGGCTGCGATCAAATGGCCGATATGAACGGGATCGAAGGTTCCTCCCATCAGGCCGATTTTCATCCGGCTCCCCCTCTTTGCATTATCCATCCCGGCTTCGCTTGAAGCTTAAAGCTTATACCGGAAGCTCGATCTTTTTTTGTTCTTTGGATTCTTTATACAGCACAATGGTTTTTCCAATGACCTGCACAAGCTCTGCACCCGCGCCGTCCGAGAGCTCCGCCCCCACCTCTTTAGGATCCTCCAGGCAGTTGTTGAGTACCGAGACCTTGATCAATTCCCGCACCTCCAGCGCCTCGCTGATATGGCGGATCAAATGATCGTTCACTCCTCCTTTGCCGACCTGAAATATCGGGTTCAAATGGTGCGCCAGCGAGCGCAGATACCTCTTTTGTTTACCTGTTAACATGCCAGTCCTTCTACCTCTATTCTATGGATGAATTCCATGATTGACTTAAGTTTGCCGCTCTTCAAAAGACTGCAGCACCGCTTCCCGCATGGCTGCAACCGGAGCCGGGAGACCGGTCCAGTATTCAAACGCATAGGCGCCTTGATAAATAAACATGCCCAAGCCGCTGTGAACGGTCGCTCCGCGAAGATCCCGGGCTTCTCTTAAAAAACGGGTAACCAGGGGATTATACACCAAATCGCTGACCACCGTTCCCGGCTTGATCAGCTCTACGTCCATAGGCACCCCGTCCACATTCGGATGCATGCCGAGCAGCGTATTGTTCACAATCAGCCCCGCCTCGCCAGCCAGCTTGCCTGCCTCGTCCAGTCCGTGACCGGATACGCTTCCGAACCCGCTCATGGAAGCCGCAAGCTCCAACGCTTTCTCCTTCGTCCGGTTGGCAATCCAGATATGCTCCACGCCTTCCTTGACCAATGCGTAACCGACGCCGCGTGCGGCGCCCCCCGCTCCGATCATCAGCACCTTGCGGCCTTTCAAATCGATGCCCGTTTCTTCTTTGAGCGAACGGATGTAACCGATGCCGTCGGTATTATATCCGATCAGCTTGCCGCCTTCGTTTACAATCGTATTGACGGCGCCGATGACGCGGGCTGCTTCATCGATCTCGTCCAAATACGACATCACCTCCACTTTGTGCGGAATCGTGACGTTGACCCCCCGGAACTGAAGCGCCCGAATCCCTGCGACCGCGTCCTTCAAGGTTCCCGGCAAAATGTGAAACGCCCCGTAAGCCGCATTGAGCCCTGTTTCTTCAAATGCCCTGTTCAACATGATCGGAGATTTCGAATGCCGGATCGGATCCCCAAAAACGCCGTACAACATCGTATGACTATCCAGCTTGTGCTTGCTCATCGTTTCCCGTTCCTCCCATTGGCTGCCATTGCAAACAATCTGAAGCAAAAGTTTAAATGAGCGGCTCCCTGACGGCAACCTTTACGCCCTTAGGCACGTGAATAACCAGATCCGCTCCGGCCTCGCCGTTCACTTTTACCCAACCGATTCCGGAAATGGACACATCCAGATTCGAACCCTTCGGAATGCGTACCGGATGCTTTACCCACTTCGGCAGCTTGTCCAGCTCCTCCCTGGCAGGCGGTGACAGAAGCCCGCCCTTGTGCTCCTCGTACAGCTCATCCGCACGCTCCAGCTTGGTCCGGTGAGCCTGAAGCGCATTGGATATATAGAAAGTAAAGGACTGCCGGGCTCCCTGTACAAAATCAAACCGCGCAAACCCGCCCAGGAAAATCGTCTGCCGCTCGTTTAGCTGAAACACCAAAGGCTTGACCGGCTTGTCCGGCATCAGCTTCGCCAGATCTTTCTTGCTCACAAGCTCCGTCAGCCGGTGTTGATAGACAATGCCGGGCGTGTCGATGATGGATGCGCCGTCCTCAAGCGGAATCCGGACAAGATCCAGCGTCGTGCCCGGGTATTGCGAAGTCGTCAGCTCCGCGTCCAGGTCGCTGTAATCCCGGATCAGCCGGTTAATCAGCGTCGACTTGCCTACATTCGTTGCGCCGACCACATAAATATCACGGCCGCGGCGGTGTTTATCCAACGCTTCAATGACCCGTTCGAAGCCCATGTTTTTCTTTGCGGAGCACAGCACGACCTCGGCAACCTTCAGTCCCGCTTCTTTCGCCTGGCGCTGCACCCAGTTTAAGATCCGGTTATAGTTCGTCGCCTTGGGCAACAAATCGATTTTGTTGACTACAAGCACAATCGGGTTATTTCCGACGAAGCGCGGAAGTCCCGAAATCATGCTGCCCTCGAAATCGAACAAATCGACAATATTGATAACAAGCGACTGCGTCGAGCCTACATGCGTAAGCAGGCGAAGAAAATCATCCTGATTTAAAGTAATACTGGAAGCTTCGTTGTAATGCTTTATGCGGAAGCACCGTTGGCAAATGACCGGCGTTCGCGTCAGCGCCTGCTCCGGCACATAGCCGAGCTTCTCGGCGTCTTGGGTTTGGAGCGCCACGCCGCAGCCTGTACAGTGTAACGCATCTTCTCTCATTTGTTTTTGATCCGTCATGGATTCCCTACCTTTTCATGATCGTTAAAGCCGCTTTCTCGATTCGGCGGTTTACCTTCGTAAAAAACCCTTCGTCGCCCAGCGAAATCGGAACCACCAGAATGGTATACAAGCCCATCCGGTTGCCCCCCAGCACATCCGTCAGCATTTGATCGCCGATCACAACGACCTCTTCCGCCCTTAAATTCATCATCTGCAGCGCTTTTCGAAAGGATGCGCTCGAGGGCTTTTTGGCCCGGTAAATAAAAGGCAGAGATAACGGCTCCGCGAACTTGGTCACCCTCGTCCGCTGGTTGTTGGAGACGACGACCACCTGAAAGCCCACGTGCGCCACTACCTTGAGCCAATCGATCAGCTCCGGCGTAGCCAGCGGCGCCTTGGCCCCTACCAGCGTATTGTCCAAATCCGTAATGATGCCCCGATACCCCTGCTCCCATAATTCGTCGAGTTTTATTTCATAAATCGAATTCACTTGTTTGCGTGGAATCAGCTTTTTCAGCAAAGCGTTCACCTCGAAAGACATTAGGCTGTATACGTCAAACTATACCATAATACTCCTTTTTGTTGCAAAAAGGAATACCCTCAAAGGCCGGCAGCCCGAAGCCGTCCAGCCTTTGATTCAAGCTACATCTGAGAACGAAGCTTTTCTACGATTTGCGTCGTTTGACGCCAATCCTCTTCGGTAATTTCCGCATTCCCGTATTTCGCTTTTTCAAAAACAGAAAGCACGGCATCCAGCTCCGATTTCATCCATCCGCTTTGCTTCGTCCAGCGCTGCATCGCTTCCCGGAGCGTTTCGTATTCCTCGCGCACGTAGCCGTTGCGTCGGAAAATACGGAGCAGCCGCTCACACTCCACAATGACTTTCTGCTTCATCAGCGAAGCTCTGCGCCTGCGCTCCCGCTCTCTCCACAGCTCGATGAGCTGAAATTTCCAAACCAGAAAAGCGGCAAGCAGTGCAGCCGCAGCAAGGATGCCTCCTGTGGCGACATGATGCGGCCCGACGACGGGCGTATTTTCTTCCGTCTCGGTTACGATGGGACCCGGAGCTTCGGAAACGTCGACTGCAGGATTGGCCTCCGCCGTCGCCGTTGGCAGAGCGAATCCGGCGGTCGGCTCAAACGGAATCCAGCCATAGCCGTTGAAGTAGACCTCCACCCAGGAGTGGGCATCCGAGTTCCGTACGGTATACACTCCGCCGGCATCGGTATTGGCCGAAACCTCGTCCGGGAACATGCCGAACAATTCCCCGTTCATTTCCGCCGCACCGGAAGCATAGCCCTTCACCCAACGGGCCGGCAGGCCCACAGAACGGGCCATCACCACCATGGCAGTGGAATAATAGTCGCAATACCCCTCCCGGATTTCAAACAAGAAGCGGTCGACGAAGTCGCGGCTGCGGCCCTTGGACAAGTCGGGTCTGTTCGTATAAGGAAAATTCAACTGGAGATACTGCTCGATTCTCTTGGCTTTATCGTACGGATTCGCAGCCTCTCTGGTAATCTCGGCTGCCAGCGTGCGCACACGTTCGGGCAAATGGTCCGGCAGCTGCAAAAACTCATTCATCCCCTGCCGTACCGGTTCCATCGGCAGTGCGCGCAAAGCCGCCTCGTCGACTACCGGCATGTGGGACACCACCGTATACGTCTTCGGATAAGGCTGATGCTCGCCGTATCTCAGCTCCGACTGCCGGGCGGACCATTGCAGCGCTTCAAATCCGCTCTTCGCTCCGTTAATGCCGGTTACTTTTTGCACGGCATAGGCGCCAAAGAAAACGGGATACCGCTCATCTGTGAGCATGGTCACCGTTTGCGTCACCTCAACGGTTTTCCGATTTCCCGCCGGATACCTCGGATCGGCAGGAACGGGAGCGTCCGGGCGCACGTTATTCCAGGCTCCCCGGCGTTCGCCGTCGCTTTCCTCCCAGCCTCTCCCGGTGTAAAGCGAACGGGTTTCACCGCGCCAATAGGCCCTGTGCGTCGTTTCTACGGTCATGACCGGCGTGTAGTCAAATTGGAACCCTGCGCCGAGATTAGAGTCGTTGCGGCTGTAACCGGAAGAAGAATCCGTCGCGTCCACAACAGCAGATACCTGGATTCCCTTGCCGGTTGTAAAATTCATCGGCTCCCCTTTGAAATTGCGCCATGCCGTATAAGGATCCGTTAGCGTCGGACCTACCTCCGGCATCAGCGCCCCGATAAATATGGTCAGGGATACGAGTGAAACGACCGGAATCGCAATCGATGCCGGGTAGTCGGCCAGCTTCCGCCAAGCCGACGAATCCTTGCGCCGAAGCTGCATAAAGTGACATAAAATCAGCAGGAACAGCCCGCAAGCGACGGCGACAGCCACCTGCGGCCATAAATAAATGGCCGAAAACGAATCGCGGATACACATCGCCAGAACCGTCAGAACCAGCAGAATATAAATCCGCCACTTTGCTTCCACCCACCAGATCGTGGTCAAATAAGCGACCCAGGCGCCAAGGGCGAACCATAAGTAAGGCGTAAGATCGTACAGGTTCAAAAACAGCTGGGAAGATAAAAAGCTGGAGAACGGCATGGGCTCGATCACCTCGTACCGTTCGAGCACCTGGATATTGATAACAATAATGGCACCGAGCTCCAACGCGCCGCGAAGAAGCCAATGGATAAGCGGAACATGCTCCATTATAAAAATGACGAGCAGCGTCAGCTGAACGATAACAACCGTCTCCTGCAGCCACAGGCCGTCTTCTTTGGAGAACCAGATCGTAAACTGAAGCAAAAACAAGCCGCACAACAGCACCGTAACCCGATGCGGCCAATCGTGAAACAACAAGCGCTTCCACCAGGCAAGCGGTTTTTCGTTCATCATCTCCCACCTCCCAACTGGAAAGGCAGCTCCGACAAATGCTGCACCGCATAACAAACGATGCCGCGGGACTTGAGCTGCTTGACCCAAGCTTCCCTGCGGGCGGCATCCGGGTTGACCCACAGATGGCAGGGTTTCATTTGCTGCTGCTTGAGCCAGACAAGCAGCTCAAGCATGCCATCCCCCGAAACCGGACTGATCAGCTTAATGAAGCTGCCCGGCGCAAGCATATGGATTTTCTCCATCAGCACCTGCCGCGCGCCGTATACTCCGTCCGCCTCCACATCAATGAGATGCTGCATTACGGCATGGTACTGCGCCTGCCCCGGTCTCGGTTCAAAATACTTATCGTCCGCCCCGCAGGAAATAAGCCCAAGAGCCAGGCCGCGATGAGCGCCGTACTGGAACATCGAGGCGGCCGCCGAAACCGCCAGCTCGAACGGATCGGGATCCTGATAAGACCGCAGACTGCGGTCCAGAAACAAATAGGTCTTGGGAAGCGATTCCCGCTCAAACTCCTTCGATTTCCAGGTTCCGGTCTTGGCGGTCGCATTCCAGTGAATCCGCGAGAGCCGGTCTCCGTAAATGTATTCGCGGACACCGTTAATTTGTGTGGTTTCCCGCGCGGCACGTGTCGTCGAGGATTGGTGATTGGTTCCTTTAACCATCTGATGAAACTGCTGCCATTCCCGTATGGGCACGGTTTGCGGAAGAACAGAGATGCTTTGAGGCAGCTCAAGCTCTCCCTTATGCTCGAACAACCCAAACACGTCCTCGGTTACGCATTCCGTGGTCCCGAACACATAGTGCCCGCGGCGCATCGCCGGCGTTTTGTACTCCCATTGCGCGCGTCTTTTCCAATCGGGCACAACCGTCGCCTCAAACGTCAGCTCCCGGCCGCTTTTATGAACTAATCGATCCTTGACGAACAAGTAAGGCATCGGCCAAAATCCCGGGATTTGCAGCTGGATTGTCACTTCAAGGGTGCTGCCGGCTTCGATCGTCGTTCCGAATTCGTTGTGCTTCAGCGTCCGGATTCCTTTCGTGCGCTTGATCCCGCTCCACTGGCCGAGCAGCAAATAAACGCTGAGTATAAATATGACAACAAACAGCATCAAGGCCAGCTTTCCGCCCTGAAACAGCAAAAATCCCAGGCTGCCCAACAAAACCGAGAGCACGGCCCAGAGCTTGCGGCTGGACCCCGAGCGTCCCGCCAGCTTAAAAGCGAAAGAAGGTCTCAGCATATTCACTTCTCCAAACGTACCGGCACTTTCACCTGTTGAAACACCGATTGCAGCACCGACGATACGGTGACCCCTTCCATCCGTGCTTCCGCCTGCAGGATCATCCGGTGTCCAAGCACATAAGGCGCCAAAAATTTAATATCGTCCGGAAGGACGTAATCTCTTTGCTGAAGCAAAGCGAAGGCTTTGACCGCCTGCACCAGCGCCAGCGTCGCACGCGGGCTCGCTCCCAGATAGATGGACGGATGTTCGCGGGTCAGCCGGATAACGGATACCAGGTACCTTGCCACCGCTTCATCCAGATGAACCTGCTTCACTTGCTCTTGAATGGCCAAAATCTGCTCCACTTCCGCAACAGGCTCCAGAGCATCCAACGGGTGGGATATGCTTTGGGATACGATCATTTTCGTTTCCGTTTCCGCATCGGGATAGCCGAGACTGAATTTCATCATGAAACGGTCCAACTGGGCCTCCGGCAAAACATAAGTACCCTCGAAATCGATCGGATTCTGGGTTGCCAGCATCAGGAAGGGTTTTGGCAGATCATGGGACTCTCCATCCACCGTAATATGCCTCTCCTCCATCGCTTCCAGCAAGGCGGACTGCGTCTTGGTCGTTGCCCGGTTGATTTCATCGACAAGCAGGATGTTGGTCATGATCGGACCCGGACGGAACAAAAACACTTCCTCCTTGGGATGATAAATGGAAACGCCTGTAATATCGGTAGGAAGGAGGTCGGGGTTGCATTGGATGCGGCGATATTGGCCGCGGATCGATTTGGCGAGCGCTTTGATCAGCACGGTCTTGCCTGTGCCCGGCACATCCTCAAGCAGCACGTGGCCCCCTGCCAGCATCGCGGTTAAAAGCAGCTGAATTTCTTCTCTTTTTCCGAAAATGCAGGATTCCAAATTTGCCTGTATCCGCCTAATCGCCAGTATATCTTCTCTGATCATCGTCTCCATCGTCCGGCCTCCTTAATAAGTCTTAACTAAGCATGAATTAAATTTATTACGCAAATAAAGAGCCTAAGGTTCTACAAAATCGTGTCGATTTAACAAATGAAATCAAATTGTAATGCTATTGTAACAATTGTAACATGTGCACAAAATACAAGAGACTTACTTCCTATTGTACAGGAATCAGGAACCGGAGTACACGTATAAAAATGATTTTGAATGATGGCAAAAAAGCCCCGAAAACCTCAGGGCCGGGCGTTGGCGCCGCGCGCTTCCAAGGTTCTCGGAGCTTCCGTCTCCGCTGCCGCCGTTATCCTTGCGGCTTGAATACGAGGGCGGCCAGGAATGAAAAAATGATGGCCGCAGAAATCCCCGCGCTGGTTACTTCAAAGATGCCCGTGATGATTCCGACTGCGCCATGCGTTTTCAATTCGCTCAGCGCTCCGTGCACAAGGGAATTGCCAAAGCTGGTAATCGGCACGGTAGCCCCGGCGCCGGCAAACTCGATAAAGCGTTCATACAAGCTTTTGTCGCCGATCTGAATGCCGTCCACGATGGCTCCGGCTACCACCAAAGTGGTCATGGTATGCGCCGGCGTCAGCTTCATGATATCCATCATCAATTGCCCCAGCACACAGATCGCCCCGCCGATGAGAAAAGCCCAGACAAACTGCATCCAATTCATGCTAATTCACCTCGCTTTCAATCGCTACCGCGTGTGCAATGCAGGGAATGCTCTCCCCCTGCTGAAACGAAAGCGGGGAGAGCAGCGCTCCCGTCGCAACGATCAGCACCCTTTTCAGTTCTCCCTTTTGGATCCGTTTCAAGACGTGACCGTAGGTTACGGTAGCCGAGCAGGCGCAGCCGCTCCCTCCCGCTTGGACGCTTTGCTTTTCCAAATCGTACATCATCAGACCGCAGTCGTAGTAACGGGTCTGCTTGATCGGCACCTTATGCTTTTCCAGTAATTCGCATGCAATTTCATAGCCTACACTCGCCAGGTCGCCTGTTAAAATCAAGTCATAATAGCCCGGCTCCCGTTTGAAATCACGGAAATGTGACTGCAGCGTATCGACGGCCGCCGGGGCCATCGCCGCACCCATATTAAAAGGGTCCTTGATCCCCATATCAATGACGCGCCCGATCGTAGCTCCTGTTACGACCGGTCCCTTGCCCCGGTTCCCCACAACCGCACAAGCCGCTCCCGTAACCGTATATTGGGCGGTGGGAGGCTTCTGCGAGCCGTATTCCGTAGGGTAACGAAATTGCTTTTCCGCGGTACTGTTGTGACTGCACGTTCCCGTTAACACTTGATAGCCATAGCCCGAATCCACGATCATGGAAGCCAAAGCCAATCCCTCCATCGAAGTAGAGCAAGCGCCGAAAATACCGAGATAAGGAATTTGCATCGTCCGCACGGCAAAACTGTTGCTGATGATTTGGTTCAACAAGTCGCCGCCGACATAAAATTGAATATGCTCCTTGGTCACCCCCGCATTCTCCAATGCAAGCTGGGCAGCTTCTTCCAGCATTTTTTTCTCGGCTTTTTCCCAACTGTCTTGTCCGAGCTTGGTATCGGCATGCACAATGTCGAATTCGTTTCCCAGCGGTCCGTTGCCTTCATCCGGCCCTACGATGGTCGCCGTTCCCATGATGACCGGACGCTTCTTGAACTCCCAGCTCTGATATCCCTTTAGCATTTAACGGCCCTCCATTCCAAGAATCAAGTGAATAAGGCCGATGACGAAGGCCGACACGGTTCCGAATACGATAACAGAGCCGGCCAGCTTGAACATGTTTCCGCCGACACCGAGCACGTAGCCTTCGCTTTTATGCTCCAAAGCCGCAGAACATATCGAGTTGGCAAAGCCCGTCACAGGAACGGCGGACCCGGCGCCCGCCCATTGGGCGATTTTATCGTATACCCCAAAGCATGTCAGCAAAACCGAAATGAAGATGAGCACGGCGGCCGTCGGGTTGCCAGCTGTTTTCTCTGTGAACCCGAACCACCGGATGAACACTTCCATTATTCCTTGGCCGATCAAGCATATAAAGCCTCCGACCGCAAAGGCCCTCAGGCAATTTTTCAGCACCGGCCGGGCCGGCTCCCGCTTTTTGGCAAGCTCTTGGTATTCCTGCTGCGTCCAGGTCAATTTCTTCATTTTCGATTTGGTGGTCATTTTCGCATCCCCCTTTTCTGTTCAGCGTTTCAATAACGGTTCGACCTGCCCGATAATGTCTTTTATTTTCTCCATACCTTGTTCATACATTCGTTTTGCCTCTTCGTTTGTCGTAGACAGCCCGAACAACGCCAGATCCGCTTCGCACTTTTTTAAAGTAGCCAGCAGCAGCGGCTTTTGATTCATTGGCGGAACCTTCAGCATATCGTCGTATAAATCAACATACAGCTGACCATACGAATCCACTTGTCCGACAAACACATTTTCCAAGGTAACGCCTATTTTCTCCAATTCCGTTTGAAGCCATTCCCGGCTGAGCCCTGCCGTAGCCAAAGGCTCGTCCCTGATTTTCCCGTCAATAATGACCGTCTGGCTTTCCCGCTGCGGCGCAACCCGAATGCCCAAATGCTGCGGAGTCAAAGGCTGTTGTTCCTGCTTTAACAAAACGCTGAGATCCCCGCTTGGCTCAAGAACGGCAAACTCCGCATCAGCCACGTTAAAGACACCTTTGATCCGCAGCTGCTCCAAAAGCTCATCGGCGGTATAACGTTCTTTTTTCAAATTGTCTTCCATAATTTTTCCATCCTTGATCATCACGGTTCCGGTGCCGTCGAACCATTTCCGCAGCAGGTTACTTTTTAAGGCAAGGATTTCGAGGATATAAGGAATGGAAAACCAGACTAAAAGTCCCATCACGCCGTACATAAAAGGCGATTCGAGATCAATGGACATAAATCCGATCAGTTCACCAAGCGCAATACCGAGTATGTATTCGAAGTAGGTTAACTGAGAAATTTGCTTTTTGCCAAGTATACGGGTGATTAAAAATAAAATCGTAATGGCTCCTGCCGAACGGATCGCGATATGCGCCCAATCATGCAATGGATTCTCTCCCTTTCCGGTGGTTAAAACGTAACGTTTCAATTATTTGCCGAAATCCCTTTTGTTATTAATAGGAGTTTTTTTACATTCATAAATCCTCAAGACTGAGCCATATTATTTTTTGTGGAGGTGATATCAATGACCGTTGCATCCCAAGTAAAGACGACGCTGGCATCCCTCAAGAGCGCGCAAGCAAGCCTTGAAAGCTTTGCGTTAGAGACGCAAAATCAGGAAGCCAAGACGCTGTTTGAAAATTGCGCCCAGCAAACACAAGCGATTGTGGATCAAGTCAGCTCACGCGTGCAGCAGCTTGAAAATGAAGAGCCGCAATATAAAGGATTCTAAAATCATACAGCCCGGTCCACCCTAAAGCGGATCGGGCTGTTTCTTCGTCAGAGCGTCTTCTCTTTCCGGTCAATACAGCAGCAAAAGGGTGATCACCAGCAGTAAAAAAAGCAAGATAATCAGCAGCACGGGCATGGACTGATCCATAGTTGACGCCCCCCGTCCGTGAAAAATTTTGGAGGTTACTCTATGGTATGCCTTGCGGCAGCAATTGCGACATCATTCGCCCATCGCTTTGGCTGAAGAAAATTTAACCCCGTCCTTTTAGGTAAAAAAAGAACCCCTTTCGGAGTCCCTTTTCAATGGTTGCCCGGTATGACCCGCTGATTTGCCCGTCGCAGCCCTACCTGACCTTTTACCGTTAAGCCTGCTACTCCCGAATAATCACCACGGTGCCCAGCGGAATATGTCTGAACAGCCATTCGACATCTCTGTTATGCATCCGAATACAACCCGAAGATGCGCTGCTGCCGATCGAATACGGCCGGTTGGTTCCATGAATACCATAGGTATAGCCGCCCGTTCCCGGCACATTAATCCCCATCCACCGGCTGCCGAGCGGATTGCGCGGATCGCCGCCGGGGATTCGCTTGCGCACGTACCATGGCTTGACGATCTTGGTGACAATATGAAAGCGCCCTGTAGGAGTGAGCTGCTTTGTCCGGCCGGTAGCGACAGGAAAGGAATACGCAACCCGTCCGTTCAGAACTACGGTCAACCGGTTCGAGGTCTTATTGATGATCAAATAGACGCCTTCTTCTGCCAATCCATCCGTTATTTCGATTTTGGTCTTGTCCGATTTCGGAGCCGCGGCCAGCGGCTGTGCCAAGAGGGAGGCCGACAAGGTCAGCAGGAATAGCATGAAACAGAGTTTGAAGCCGCACGCTATCTTTCTCAAGCTGCTCATCCTTACGTTTAAAATATAATGCACGGGGTTCGTCTTATTATGCCTTATCCGAACCTGCCGCTATTCGCACGCACCGTTTTTTCTCCGAATCGACCGATGGGCAAGCAAAAAAACAAGCCGTCTTTGCGGCCAACCGCAAAGACGGCTTGTTTTACAACTTTGGAATGACGATGGATTATGCAAATTCATGCGGAACTTTGCGTGCTACCCCTGTATCCACTGCCGCCTGAATGACTTTTCTTCTGACAACCTCAACCACACGGTTATTGAACACGCTTGGGATAATATACTGCTCGTTCAGTTCGGCGTCCTCTACAATAGACGCGATCGCATAGGCGGCCGCCAGTTTCATTTCCTCGTTAATGATGGTAGCCTGGCAATCCAATGCACCTCTGAAAATCCCCGGGAAGCACAGCACATTATTCAACTGGTTCGGGTAATCGGATCTTCCCGTAGCCATGACGCGTACATATGGCTCCGCAATTTCCGGTAAAATCTCCGGAGTCGGATTGGCCATCGCAAAGACAATCGGGTCTTTGGCCATTTTTTTCAAATCGTCTACCGTAATCACGCCGGGACCGGACAAGCCGATAAATACATCCGCCCCTTGCATCGCGTCGGATAACGTTCCCGTCACATTGTCGGGATTCGTATTCTCCGCATACCATTGCAGCATGGGGTTTTCGTATGTAGCGTTGCGGTTGATAATACCTACGGATCTCGTCGCACCGACGATATGCTTGACTCCGGCCGCGATCAGCATTTTCGTGCAAGCCACGCCTGCCGCGCCGACTCCGCTGAACACCACTTTAATGTCAGAGATTTGCTTGTTCACAATTTTCAATGCGTTGATCAATCCCGCCAGCATCACCACGGCGGTTCCGTGCTGGTCATCATGAAAAACAGGAATATCCAGTTCTTTTTTTAATCTTTCTTCAATTTCAAAGCAGCGCGGCGAGGAAATGTCCTCCAGGTTAATGCCTCCGAACGCCGGTGCGATCGACTTCACAATCCTGATGATTTCTTCCGTATCCTTCGTATCCAAACAAATCGGAAAGGAATCGATATCCGCCATTTCTTTAAACAGCATCGCTTTACCTTCCATCACCGGCATCGCGGCAATCGGACCGATATCGCCCAACCCGAGTACAGCGGTACCATCGGAGACGACCGCCACCGTATTCCGCTTGATGGTTAACGAATAAGCCTTGGAAGGATCTTCATGAAGCGCCATGCATACACGGGCTACACCCGGTGTATATACATGGGACAGATCATCCCTGTTTTTAATCGGAACCTTCGAACGAACTTCAAGCTTTCCTCCCAAATGCATCAGGAAGGTACGGTCGGATATGTTGACGATTTTAATCCCCGGCACGTTGCGAACGTTTTCAATCAATTCAGCCTCGGTTTCTCTGTTTGAAACGGACACCGTGATATCTCTGATCGTTTTTTGTTTGCTTCGGTTCACAATATCTACGGCAACGATTTCGCCGCCTTTTTCATGAATTGCATTAGCGATTTGAATGAATGCTACGTTGGGTTCCAGCTCCATTCGCAAAATAATTGTATAACTTCCGCTTGTCTGACCACTCATTCTTCATTTCTCCTTTCGATATAGAAAATCCTAATGCAAACTATGAAATCAAAAATAGTTAAATTTATGCATTATTTCACAGTCTAATTACATAATGAATGTGTGTCAACGATATTTATATAAATGTTTTTTATAAATCTTTTTTTCATATGTGAAAACCAGTTTCGCATTTGTGCAAGAAGCATCGAAAAAGCTCTGCCGCAAGCAAATCCCCGCGCATCATCGGTAAGCTCAGGGCCCTCCCGTCTCTTAACCGAACCGTTCCACCTCTTCCAGAGACGGCAGCGCGGCAATCGCCCCCACTTTCGTACAAACCATGGCTCCCACTTTATTGGAGAAGGCAATGATGCTCTTCCACGCTTCAAAGTTGTCGCACAAAGCATGCGGGTCCTTCGCGGACGCCAGTTGAAACAAGGTTGCGCCCACAAACGAGTCTCCGGCACCGGTGGAATCGACAGACTTGATGGCGACGCTCGGAATCACGGCGTGCTGCCCGGCGGCGGAAAGCAGCGTCCCTTCCTTCCCCAGCGTGACGGCAATGACGCGCGCCCCCCATTGATGCATGTCCCGCACGCCCTCCAGCCTATCTTCTTGCCCGGTAATCAGACGCAGCTCCTCGTCGCTCACCTTAACGAAATCGGCTTGTCCGATCCCTTTGCGCGAACGCTCGATGAATTCGGCTTCTCTTCCCTGCCACAGATTGGTCCGGAAATTCGGGTCGAAAGAGACGAATATTCCGCCTGTTTTGGCCTGATCGATCAGTGCAAAATAGGTTTCGAGGGATTCGCCGCCAAGCAGGGCTGTTGCCGAACCAAAATGCATCACACGCGCTTTGGATATGTACTCCAGATCCACATCGGCTATGGTCAGCCGCTCATCGGCGCCGCGGTAAAAGACAAAGTCCCGCTCCCCGTTCTTCTGCAAAGAAACGAAAGCCATGGTCGTTTTCACCGTATCGTCTTTGGAAATCATCCGCGTAACGACGCCGGCCTGATCGAGCACCTCGATCAGAAACCCGCCGAACGGATCGCTGCCTACTTTGCCGACAAACGCCGCATTTCCCCCCAGCTTGGCGACGGCCGCCGACACATTCGCAGGGGCTCCGCCGGCTTGCTTGACAAAATTAGCGCCTTTCTTTAAATCGACATCAATGTCTGTACAAAAAAAATCGATTAAAAGCTCTCCTACACAAACGACAAGACCGGCTTGAACCATGATCACAACTCCCCTGTTTTCATCAGAATCATCTTCAAAGCATCCATGCTTTAAACCTTTTAAGGCGAACCTTTGACCTCATGCTATCACGCCAACCCTATTTTTGTAAAACCTCTTTGCTCCCGATAAGCGCACCGGACACGAGTTGTGCCCTGAAGCTGAACAGCCGAGGGGTCAGGCCACCCTTCGGCTGTTTGCTTTAACGCTGTACATCGGCCAAGCACACCGCACGTTTTACCATCCAAGCGCTTTCTTGCCGGCTTCGAGCAGCGTGATAATGCGGTCCACATCATACACGCTGCCGCGCCACGTTCCGCCGCTGGCCCCTTGGAGCGCCGCCCACAAGCGGGTATCGTCCGGCAGACCGGGGTCAGGGGCGAGACCGGGATGAGGCGATCGCCGGGCCAGCACCTCGGCTCCTTCCTCGGGCGTATAGAAGGTGTCCCCTTCGCCGACAAAATGCAGGCTGCCCTGCAGCCGTTCGCGGTCAATCACGACTTCAATCCAGTCGCCGTCCCGCAGCTTGCCGATCGGCCCGCCCGCAAGCGCTTCCGGACCTACATGGCCGATACAGGCGCCGGTGGATACACCTGAGAATCGCGCATCCGTAATCAGCGTCACATGCTTTCCGAACGGCAGATGCTTCAACGCGGAAGTCAACTGGTACGTCTCTTCCATTCCCGAGCCGATCGGGCCGCGGCCGATCAGCACCATAATATCGCCGGCCACAATGCCTCCGGTCTTGATGGCCCGGATGGCATCCCGTTCAGCAGTAAACACCTTCGCCCGCCCTTTATGGCGATAAACGCCGCCGGGTCCCACAACCGTCGGATCGATGGAGGTCGATTTAATGACGGAGCCCTCCGGCGCGATATTTCCGGTCGGGAACGTGACGGTGGACGTCATTCCGTGGGCCCGTGCCTGCTCCGGACTCATGATGACCTCATCGGGCCGGATCCCGTCCAATTGCTGCAGCGCCTCGCGCACCTTTGCCCTCCGCTCTGAGGTCTCCCACCAATCGAGCACAGTCCCCAGCGTCTCGCCCGTTACGGTAAGAACCGATTCGTCGAGCAAGCCGAGCTTGCGCAGATGCAGCATGACCTCAGGCACCCCTCCTGCCAGAAACACCCTGACCGTCGGATGGTACACGGGACCGTTCGGCAGAACGCTGACCAACCTCGGCACATCGCGGTTGACACGGTCCCAATCCTGAACGGCAGGGATAGTGCAGCCGGCCGCATGAGCGATGGCCGGAATATGCAGCAGCAGGTTCGTGGAGCCGCCGAAGGCCGCGTGGACAACCATCGCATTGCGAATGGCCGCATCCGTGACGATGTCGCGTGTGCGCAGCCCCTTCGACTCCAGCGTCATGACGGCGCGGGCCGACTGGCGGGCGAGCTCATGCCAGATCGGCTGACCGGACGGAGCAAGCGCCGCGTGCGGAACAGTCAGTCCGAGCGCTTCGGCGACGACTTGTGCCGTAGCGGCCGTACCCAGAAACTGACAGCCCCCGCCGGGCGTCGCACATGCCCGGCAGCCGAGATCCGCCGCATCCTCCAGTGACAGTTCTCCATTCGAGTATCGCGCCCCGATCGTTTGGATTTTACCGGCATCCTCCCCGTTTGAAGGAGGCAGTGTCACTCCCCCGGGGACAATGATACATGGCAGCTCGCGCATGGCTGCAAGAGCCGTCAGCATCGCCGGCAGGCCCTTATCGCAGGTAGCAATGCCGATGACCGCTTTGCGTGTGGGAAGCGAACGGATCAATCTGCGGAAGACCATAGCGGCGTCATTGCGATAAGGCAGCGAGTCGAACATCCCCTCGGTGCCCTGACTTCTTCCGTCGCACGGATCGCTGACATACCCTGCGAACGGCACTCCGCCGATCTTCCGGATTTCATTGGCCGCATCCTGCATCAGCAGCCCTACTTCCCAATGGCCGGTATGGTACCCGAGCGCAATCGGACGGCCGTCCTCCGCACGAATCCCTCCCTGGGTGCTGAGCAGCAGCACCTGCTTGCCGTTCAGTTCGGACGGCTTCCAGCCCATCCCTACGTTTTGCGTCAGCCCGAACAGATTCCCGCTCGGCTCATGGAGCAGCATGTCCGGCGTCAGTGGAAGCGTACCTTGAGGGCCTTGAGCATGTGTATGAAGCCGGTATAATTGTTCGCCTTGAGTTCCCATGATAGATGTCAATAATTCACTCATGTCATTCTCTCCCTTTTGCCACCGGACTTTTACCCGGTTATTGTTTTATATTATAAAACTTGGTTTTATAATATAACTAAAAAGAAACGGGTCAAGCTTATACAAGCTTGCCGCCCGCGTGTTCACTTGAGCATGACGCCGTATCCCATCCGCTCGGAAAGCTCTTCGACGGTCTGCAGCAGGAGCTTGACGTACTCCTCTTTATCCTCATCCGTCACTCTCGCTTTGAGCATCGATACGCTGATCGCCGCAATCACTTCCCCCGAATGGTCCCTGACCGCCGCGGCGATACAGAAAACCCCAGGCTCGTTCTCCTGATCATCCGTAGCATATCCCCGCTTTCTTACACGCTCCAGTTCCTGTAAAAAAGCCTCTTCGGTCCGGATTGTTTTCTCCGTGTGCTTTTGATATTCGTACCCTTTAAGAATGGAGCGGATCTGCTCCGGCGATTTAAAGGCAATAAGGGCTTTCCCTACGGCGCTGCAGTGCAGTGGAATGCGTCGGCCTATACGGGAATACCGTATGACGGCTTTATCGCCTTCCACCTTATCGATGTAAACGCCTTCTTTCCCGTCCAGAATAACCAGATGGGCGGTTTGCCCTGTCGTTTTGGAAAGCTTCTGCAAGAAAGGATTGGCCGCCTGCCGAATATCCAGGCTTTGGACCAGCCGGCTGCTTCGCTCCAGCAGCTTCATCCCTAACCGGTATTTGCCGTTATCCGGATTTTGTTCGATATAATGATATTCCTGTAATGTTTTTAACAAAGAATGAACCGTGCTTTTATGCAAGTCCATCCGGCTGCTGATTTCTGTGATCTTCAATTCTTTATGGTATTCGTCGAACAGATCCAGAATGCGCAGCGCTCTCTCGACCGACTGAATGATCGGCAAAGGATGGACACCCCCACTTCTTTGGAGTTGTAACTCAGGTTTATTCTACTATATCGGATGGAGCGTTCACCAGCAAGACTTATTTTTCAGTCCGCTCCGGAAACCGGGGCCGAAACGGGCCTGTCCTCCTCCTGCCGCGGTCTGCCCAATCGTGTACGAAAGGTATGCCAATGCCATGACAGCTTCTTCCCTCCGCTTTATGTTATTGTTTCACCGAATACCACCGTCTGTCAATAGATTATCGAAATGACCGCGGCACGGCGGATCCGATTTTTTCAGCCAACGTTCAATTATAATCGCCGCTGGGTATTGTCCAAATTGAAAAAAGCCGACAGTTCCGAAGTCCGTTCCGGAAATATCGGCTTCCAGGCGCTTCTCGCGGAATGGAAGACTCCTGTTAGGTATTGAAGGTCTTTTTATGGCATATCCGCTGCTGTCATCCGGGTTTGAACATAAGCATTCGATTTGGCTACGATATGACCCTTGGAATCCTCGACCACAATCTCCAGCTTCCAGGGAAACTCCGCCTCCGTCTCCGGCTCGACAATAGCCGTCAATTCATGTTTATCGGTCCATGCTGTCTTCACCGGTTTATCATTGATATGCAAGATACTATTATGCGGCAGATCTCTGCCGGTGATTTTGACAATCCGTTCCCGGCCGGTTTCATTCACATGAACATGATCAATCTGCAGATCGCCAAAGCCTAAAACATAAGCCGGGTCTTTAATGGTGTTTTTCCAATCGCCATAGCCGTATTGTTTTCCGAACAGAATATCGTACTGCAGCTTTTCATATTCCTTTAACGCCTCCTCGTCGATTCCCATTTGCGGATAGTAATTTTTGGGAGGAATCACGGGAGTGTGCTGAGCGAGCCGATACAAATAATCGGTATAATAGCTGCCGGGTCTTTGCGCCAGCTTCAGCACATAAGGCCCCAGAAATGATGGACTCATATTTAACTGTTCCTTGTGCTCCGGCAAATAATTGTTCCATACAAGAACCGGAACACGATACATTTTGTCAAGAAAATTCGGGTCGTTCTCCTGCAAATAGCCGCAGTCTTTATACGCTTTGTAGTTATCCCCGAGACTTGGCAGATGATCGCCGAAGAAAACAATGATCGTCGGCTCTCCCTTTTGCTCATAGTGCGTCACCAAACGCTTAAGCATATCGTCCGCACCCAAGAGCCCTTGCGCATACGTTTCAATAAGACCCTTGGACTCTCCGGTCACTCCGGTCACCTGAATCGTATTTTCCTTGAACTTCCCGGGGGAATAGTGGTAATGGTTCTCCATCGTATTGGCAAAAACAAAATCGGGTCCCGGCGTCTCATCGCTTGATTGAATGATATATTTGGCCACAGCCCGGTCGGCTATATAAGGTCCCTCGTAATCCGGTTCAAAAAATTCCTGCGAAATATATTTGGAGAAGCCGAAATGGTTGTATACGTTCTTGCTGTTGTAAAACCAGCTGTGAAACGGGTTGATCGCCGTAGCTTCATACCCCTGACGCCTCAAAATGCTCGCAAGCGAATCGGTTGCTTTATGGATATATTGGTTATACGGAATCGAGCCCTGCGGCAAAAAGCGCATCGAATTGCCCGTCAGCACTTCAAATTCCACATTTGCGGTCCCGCCGCCATACTGTGGGGACAGCAGGGTGCCGCTTGTATACTTTTCGACTAACGAATGGTAGAACGGCAGAGGATCCCGACTAAACTTCAATCCCTCAACCCGGGTGATGTCCCAGAACGATTCGCTCAAAACGATAATAATATTAGGCTTGACGTCCCCCGCCTGCGTTACCGCAGGAGTGACGCCCGAGGCAATCGACCGAATGGAGGACTCATCGTACCCCTTCGGCGCTTTCAGGAAAAGATATTTTAAATTCATCATGGTCGTTAACAAAAAGCCGTTGGTTTTTACATTCAGCGTTTGGTCGTATGCGATATTTTTGATCTTTGCCAGCCTGGTTAACGAGAGCTCTCCGTCGTTATAGATAGAAACCAGCAGCAAGGCGGAAATCAGCCCCATCGCAACCCGCTGCTTTCTGCCTATCTGAAGCGCTGTCTTCGAAAGCTTGTAAAGCAGCAGAATGCTGATCACAAAGAATAGAATGAACCCGGACATGACCGTAAAGCTCAGCAGACCGCCGAGATACGGTGTCATATCTTTCGTTTCGCTGGCCAACAGCAAATCCCATGGCAAAAAAGGCACGCCCAAAATTTCCAGTTTAATTCCGCTGATCAGCCCGAAAGCTAAGCATAATGCGGCTATGAGCCAAAACGAAAGACGTATGCTGCCCGTGAGCGCCGTTAGAAATAGCAATAAGCCTAAAACAATCAAGGTATTGAGAAGCAGCTCCGGGACCGCATCGAAAGTCCATCCGAAGGCATCCAGCCATTGGCCGCGGCTTAATAGCTCTACCAAAAATACAATCCAAAGAGAACATAAAAGCAGGGGCAGACGGCGCACCGTAACAAGCCCGTATCGACGAAGTGAAAGTTGCAGTTCTCCCATGTTTTCCCCACTCTTTTGGAAATATTAATGTTTTGTAAATTCCATGCAATAGTATAGCACAATTTATTCTTTTTGGAGCTTGCTCCGGCTTAATTTTTTTGGTTGCGATGAAGTCATTTGGTATAATGGGGGGGAGCCAGGAAATGGTTTGATCCTGCTATCCAAAATTCTAATCAATCGGAGGAAACTTATGGATACGTTTATGTACTATAATCCGACCCGACTTTATTTCGGTAAAGATACAATGGAGCATCTCGGTACGCAAATCCCGCCCATCGGCAGGAAGATTCTGCTTGTTTACGGGGGAGGCAGCATCAAGAAAAACGGGGTTTACGATGAAGTCATGCGCCGGTTGAACGGTTTTGATGCTCACGTGCATGAATTAAGCGGCGTCGAACCAAATCCCCGATTGACCACTGTACAAAGAGGGATCGACCTCTGCCGAAAAGAAGGGATTGATTTCATTCTCGCCGTTGGCGGGGGCAGCGTCATCGATTGTGCTAAAGCCATTGCCATTGGCGCCAAGTTTAAAGGCGATGTATGGGATATTATTACACGCAAGGCGACGGCTGAAGAAGCCCTGCCTCTCGGTACGGTGCTTACTTTGGCGGCCACCGGATCGGAGATGAATTCGGGTTCCGTTATCACCAATTGGGAAACGCAGGAAAAGTACGGTTGGAGCAGTCCGCTGGTGTTCCCCAAATTCTCCATCCTCAATCCCGAGTTTACTTATACGGTGCCCAAAGACCAAACGGTTTACGGGATCGTCGATATCATGTCGCATGTGATAGAACAGTATTTCAACCATACCGGAAATACCCCGGTCCAGGACGGGTTTTGTGAAACCATTCTCCGTACCGTGATCGCCACAGCGCCCAAGCTGCTGGAAAATCTGAAGCAGTACGAACACCGCGAAACGATTCTGTACTGCGGGACGATGGCTTTAAACGGCACGCTTGCCATGGGAATCCGCGGTGACTGGGCTACCCATAACATTGAGCACGCCGTGAGCGCCGTCTACGACATTCCGCACGGCGGAGGATTGGCGATTCTTTTCCCTAACTGGATGGAACATGTGCTGGATGAAGGCGTCTCACGGTTCAAGCAATTCGCCGTTAATGTATTCGGGATTGATCCCCAGGGCAAGAGCGACCGCGAAACGGCTTTGGAAGGCATTCGGGCACTTCGTTCCTTCTGGTCCTCCATCGGCGCACCCAGTCGGCTGGCGGACTATGGCATCAACGCAGAGAAGTTGGAGCTGATGGCGGACAAAGCGATGGCCAGGGGCGTGTTCGGACACTTCAAATCCCTCGACCGTGAAGATGTCCTTGCGATTTACCGCAAATCGTTATAAAACAAACGAGAAGGCTGCTAACCGGCTTGGGCAAGTGCGGTGCAGCCTTCTTCTTTGATTGACTCCATTGGCTCGGGTGCCGAATCGCTTTAAACTATCTGAATTATCCGGGATATACGCTCAGGCCGAGCAGCGGCCAATAGAAGAAAGCGGCAAGCATCGTAATCAGGAAAAGAAGCAGGGTGATCCAACTGCCGACGACCAGATAATCCTTCCCCGTGTAATATCCCATAGCAAAGGTAGTCATGCTGCCGGCAGATTGGGTCGGGATAAAATAACCGATGCTGCTGGCCGCTACGCAGAGCATCCCGAGCCAGAGCGGATTCAGTTCGCTTCCGGCGGCGAACGTCAATGCCACGGGAAGCAAGGAAGCCACCATGGCGGTATAGTTGGTAAATCCGATTCGAATAAGAATAAAGGCCGTCATCATGGCAGCGGCGAGAATGGCTGCCGGCAGATCCGCCAATAAGCTCGTGGCCAAACCGGAGGCCCATCTTACCACGCCGCTTTCATTGAGAGCATCCGCCAGCGCAAAGCCGGCGGCAAACAACAGCGGAACTCCCCAATCCACCTTGCCCATCGCTTCTTTCCAGGTTAATAATTGAATGCCTGGAATGAACAACAGCGTGACCACCAGAACGCCGGTCAGGGCTATCGGAAGATGGTGCAAACTGCCGGTCATCCAAAGAAGCGCAAGCAGCAGATAGAGTGCAATCAGTTTCTTCTCCGCTGCAGTCATAGGGCCGAGCTTCTCTTTTTCCTGTCTGAAAAACCGATCGCTCCCGGTCAATACGGCTGTTTCGGGCGGAAATAAATAAAGGAGCAGCATCCACATAGCGGCGAGAACAACGACGACAATCGGCATCATCAACAGCATCCAGTCTACATAACTCCACCGATGACCTAACATGGAGTCAAATAATCCTACGGCATAAATGGAGCCCCCGGCTCCCGTAAGCAGACCGATCGTGCTGACATAGGGTACGAAAGTGACGGTGAGGAGCACTAATTTCCCGAAATGGGCGCCACCTTGTTCTTTCATGGTTTCAATCATCCCTATGCTTACCGGCAAAAGCACAGTTAACCGGCCCAATGCGTTCGGCATGAAAAACGTAAGCAAAAATGCGATCACAATCAGGTACAAGATAATCGATTTGACGCTGCCTCCCGCCAACAGCAGCATATTATAGGCAAGACGCTTGTCTAAAGCATACTTCTCCACCGCCACTCCCATGATGAGCATGGATAAGATCAGCCATATTTCTTCTTCGCCCAGCGCCTGCGCAGCCTGTTCGAACGGCAGGATGCCCAGCAGCGAGACGAGAACGACGACCATCATACTGGTGACGGAGGCTGGAATGACGTTGGTTAACCAAAGGACGACCGCCAAGACCAGAATCGCTATAGCGCTCCAGCCCTCGCTGCCCATCGTTGAAGATTGCGGTAATACCGGCGACAACAATACAAACAGAAAACAAACCGCGACCGCTGCCTGTTTTAACATGATGTACCACCTCATCAAGTCATGCTGCAAATTTTATTTCATACGATACGTCTTAACATACGAGGCAAATCCGCATGCCGTGCCTGCGTCTACTTTAATTTGGAAAGGGTTTGCCGGTATTGTCCCGGCGTCATCCCCGTCAGCTTCCGGAATGTCCGGATAAAGCCGGTTGAATTCGTATAATTGAGACGGTCCGCGATTTCCGTAATCTTCAGATCGGTATGTTCTAACATCATTTTTGCCATCGTCATCCGGTAATCCGTCAAATATTCAATGAACGTAACGCCGATCTCCTTCTTGAACACCCGGCTTAAATACACCGGATGAAATTTGAGCGCCGCTGCGCACGACTCGAGCGATATATCCTCATCATATTGCTCATGAATCATTTGAACCATTTGATGTGCGGTATTAATATATTCTGAATCCGTACGTTTTTTAAAAAACGCAATGGTCGGCGGCAGCAGTTCCGTCTTAAACCATACCGACACCTCTTGCACCGTATTCAACTTCACGAATTGCGTTACGGCGGAATTGGAACCGATCAGTCCGTCCAGCCTCCCTCCTTCATTCCGAACCAATTGATAGATGCGTGCAACCAATTGAAGCATGAAAACCTGATAGTCGTTAAACTGGATGTCTCTCTCCGTGATCGAGGCCACATAATGATCAAAATGCTCCATCGCCGATTCGGCATCTCCGGATGTAAACGCATTCACGATGTAGTCTTCCAGATGATGTAATGGAGGAATCAGGCTTTTGACATCTCCATGCGCCGGGACGAAATCGTCATAATGGAGAATGATATCGCTTCCAAGTCTAATTCTTCGTTTCAGCGCATCCAAGGCTTCGGAGTAAGCGTTCATTGCATCGGTGTACCGGAAAAACGAACGGCTGATCCCGATGCTTGTTTTAAGCTGCAGCAGCTCATGAACCTTCGATTTAATCTGTTCGGCCGTTTGATGAAAATACGCCTTGTTCTCAGCGGGCTCGTCCGTGTCCCCGGTCAACAGCGATACCTGAGACTGGTCGAAAAGCAAGGCGCCAACCAAACGATGGCCGGGCAGCAGTTCGCCTACGATATTATTGATCGCAAAAAGAAGCAGTTCCTTATCGCTTTCCATATATCGGGTTTCCTGCAGGGAATCGATTTGCAGCGCCAGCACCCCCAAAGCCTTCCCCTTGCCGGCGAAACCATAAGTCTCGCTTTTAAACAAAAATTCACTTTCCGTAATTTGCCCCATAAACAGCTTAAGCAAAAAAAACTCTTTCATCTGCGAAAGCTGCCCATGAAGCTGCTGCTGCAGCTGTTTTCGCGTACTGAATAAAGCATGGAACCGGTCCTCGATAAAAGCGAACTCATCTTTCTTCTTTGAATCGGCGGGTTCTCCTCCGATCTGTTCCATAATGACAAACAGTCTTCGGATAGGCGAATACATTCGCCGGCTCCCGTAAAAAGCAATGGCGGCGATCACGACAAAGATAACCAAACATACGTTTAACGTTAACATAGCAATTTTTTTGGACTCCCTGGTCATTCCCTCAATGGATACGACGGAAGCATATGTCCAATTATTATAGGGAGACACCTTATAGTTAACCGCCATAGCGTCTCCTTCAAAATAACCGCTGGCATCGGTCACGGTCCTCAGCTTCTCCATGACCACATCCTGTATAGGAACAGAACCCGGATTGGACAAAAAAGGAACCCGTTCGCGATTCAAAATATAAATATCTCCCAAGGTTTTGTCCTGTGCCAAATCTTGTTCCAGCTCGCTATGGGACATATCTATGAGCAGCAAGGCCTTGGGTGCCGTCGACGTGGCAATCATCGGCAGCTTGACGATCAGGCGTATCCGGTCCCCCTCCTTTTCTCGAACGCCGTTATCCTGCTTTCCTTGACCGGAACCGGAAGCAAGCCAAAACAAATTTTGCGGATAATCCGCATATTCATCCAGGACATTCCGGTCAGAAAATTCCTTGATCGTTGTAAACCCGAGTTTGCTGATCATCCAATCCATTTCCATATTCACCAGATAGGTGTCGGCTACCCCCGATAACGAATGCAGATTGTACAGACCTCTGCCCAGATTCGCTATCGTCTGAAAATCCTCAGGCGTCAAAGGATCGTGAATCGAATCCATCACCAGAGACGAATTTAAATATTGTACCGCCGCCATCTCTACATTTTTTAATACTTCCTCGATTCGCATTTGGTTTTGCAACAGAATTTGCGCATTGCCCTCATTGACCTTTCTTTCGATATCCTGAGAAGCGATGTGATAGGAAATCATCCCGATGGATACAACGGGTGCGGCTACCAACAACAACGTGAACAGAATCAATCGATAGAAGTACTTAGGCAATAGATAATCTCTCCTACCCTATAGAAAGTATCAAAATACAAGAAAACGGGGAAAGGATAAACAGCCCAACCAGATTTTTGATTATCATTATATCAGAAAGCATGTCTACCCGTGATAGAAAAGGGTTATCACACGTTAATTTCAATTTTATAAGCGTTTTCAACCAATAAAAACGATGGCGCCGGATTTCCCGCGCACCATCGTTTTGGTTTCCGTCTATTTCTACTTCCTGGCTTGAGAGGTTCGATCCTGGAGCTGGTGAGCTGAAACATTCCCCCAGCTTAAATCATCCGCTTTATATTTCTCTATTTGTTCCCAATCCAATTCGACCCCCAGACCATGCCGTTCACGGCCGGGCACAAGGAGATATCCGTTCTCATAGATGACCGGATTTTTAACAATGTCTCCTGCATACAACTCAGGGCCTATCGGATCCGATGTATGATTTAAATTGGCCAGGGAGCTGCCTAAGTGCGCCATGGCGGCCGTTCCGACCGACAGCTCTTGCGTCGTGCCGATCAGGCAGGATTTCCCCGCAACCTCCGCTGCCGCCGCCGCCTTCCTGGCGTTCGTTAGACCGCCGATAAAGATGGGAGAAATATTAAAGATATCGACCGAATCATGCTTGATCATTTCGTACTGCTGACGATAGCTCCATACGTGTTCGCTTACCGGATGATCCACTTTCATACGGAAATGGCGCAGCCCTTCAAAATCGTTCTGTACGGCAGGACTTTCAATCAGCTGAACATCATATGACGAGAAACGTTGTGTCACCTGTACAGCGGATTTCCAGTCCAAGAGGTGGCTAAAATCCAGCGACTTGATGGTGACCTTCGAGCCGAATTCCGTTCTTACCCCATCGAGGAACGCTTCATCCGCATCCAGATTTTTTCCGGCATACAACCGGAACACATCGAAGCCCTGCCGAAACCGCTCGCGGACCACCTTCAGATTCTCTTCCACCTCTTCCATGAAACGGTGTCTGAAAATCGGATAGCAGACTTTTATTTTTTCCTTCATTCTTCCGCCGATGAAATCGGCCACGGAAATCTGAAGCGCTTTGGCGCAAAGATCATGCAATGCCGCGTCAACCCCGTTGCGGATAAAATTGCCCTTCTCATAATAAAACATCGTTTCCGGGAAATGACTAAGGAGCTCTTGATTGATCAAAGTGATATCAAACGGATTTTGACCTACTAATATGGACTTCAATACAGCCTTCATATCCCGAATATCGAGCGAATACTGAGGCAGGTGGGAAAAATCCGACATCTCACCAATTCCTGTCAGACCCTCGTCCGTTTCGATCTCGACGATCACATGCTTGCTGACAAAGCCCGTATGTCTGGGCATTCCGACGACAGTTAACCTAATATCCGAAATTTTCATGGGCTACTCTCCTCGTACGGCTTCGCATAAAGCCAGCAAAGCCAATCCTTGGGTAAATGGGGTAATATCAAATGCAATACGGTTATATTCCAAAGCGTTCGCTTTCACCGGCGTTCCCGTAGAACCTCCCGTTACATAGCCTTCTTGATCGATGTTGTCCGCCACAGCCGATAAAGCCCGCTCGCCCATGCCACGGAATTTCGGATCGATCAGGCCAAGCCGGATTCCCTTCATCACGCCATATGCGACCCCTGCCGTTACCGAGGTCTCCAGATAGGTTTCTTCGTGATTCAATACCGTCCTCCATAATCCGGACGGATCCTGCAGCCCGGACAAAGCCTGCAGCTGCTTGTGCAGGGTATCCGTCAGCTCCCGGCGTTGGGGCAAATCTTCAGGTGCGATCTCCAGCAGTTCGACAATCCCCGCCGTCATCCAGGCATTACCGCGCCCCCAATGCACACCGATCGGTTTACGCTCCACGTCGTGCCAGCCATGCACAAATAAATTCACCTGCGGATCAAACAACAGCTTGCAATGAATGTCAAGCTGCTTATACGCTTCCCGCCTGTACTCTTCATTGCGCAAAGCCAGTCCTCTCTGCGCCAAATAAAGCAAGCTCATAAATATCGTGTCCGCCCATACCTGATGAGCCCAGTTGTTATCCAATACCGTATGCTCCAATGCACCGGATGGGGTACGTCGGCCCTCTATCATCAGATAGCGATCAAACGTCTGGAACACTTTTTCATATTTTTCATCCGGATCACGTTCGTTCAGCTCTAACATGGTCATTAAAAGAGAATTCGAATTTACGCATATTTTCTCAATGGCGTCGATCCGCTGATCGATCCACTGCTTCATCTTAATGGGAATCTCCTCATCCTTGGTCATTTCATACGTTTTCCATAGTCCATAAAAAGCGACGCCGATGGACCAATCCCACCTGCGCCAGCGAATGCCTCCGGGCTGATCCGAGTGTTCAAAGGTCAAATCCAGTGTGCGGGCTGCCGTGAGCTTTAACAAATCCAAATGGTTCATCGTTTGATCTCCTTTACTAGAGGAAGCAGGCCCCATTGATGAAGGATGGCCGTCACTTCTTTCTTATCCGCTTCATTCAGCGGATCGACAGGCTCGCGCGTGATGCCCGCACGAAGTCCCCGCTGTTCCATGGCTTCTTTCACGACAGCCACGTTGTTTCCTGCATGATATTTAGCCCGCAAGTTTTCAAAAGGCAACGCCTCCTCCCACAGCTTCCATACGGTTTCCCAATCATGGGTTTGCAGAGCCTTCAGCATCCCTTTGGACAGGTCCGGGTGTACGTTGATTAATCCCGAGGTAAAGCCTTTGGCGCCTGCGTTGTAGAAATACGGCGCCCATTTCTCCGCCGTGCCGCAAATCCAGGTCACATGGTGCTTCGCCGAAACCTGGCGAACCGTCCGGGTAAACCGCGGTAAATCGTTGATGGCGTATTTCACGCCGACGCATTTGTCCAGCGGGGCCAGCTCCAATAGGATATCGTCCGAAAGATGCGCATCCTTAAAATAAAGAACCGACGGGATATCAAGGCTTTCGATCACCTTACGGTAATAAGAGACCGCGCCGGGAGTTGTGATGTAAGGATGAACCGGCTGGTGAATCATGACGCAATCGGCGCCCGCTTCCTGGGCATACCTGCCCAATTCGACCGCCGTATCCGCCGCATACCCGATTCCTGCCATGACGATTGCCCGTTTGTTTACCGTATCGATCACACGCTTCATGACCGCCTTCGCTTCTTCGAGGGTGAGCGCATAAAATTCGCCGGTATTCCCGCACGGGACAATGACTTCCGTGCCGTTGGCCATCAAAAACTCAATGTTGGCCTCCAAGCCTTCCCAGTCGATTTGGCGTGTCTCCTCGTCAAAAGGCGTAATATGGATCGCCGTAATCGTTTCAAGCTTCTTGCCGAATGCTGCGTAATCCATCTTATTCCTCCTCCCTTTATGAAGGGCTCTCCTACTTTTTCTGTTTGCCGTACTCCGCCGTAAATTCTTCCATGACCTGATCGCCGCCCGCTTTTTTCCATCGTTCGAGTTCAGCTTCCCAACCGGCGTCGTCGATTTTGCCCATAATATATTTGGTCTGGGCGTCGCGAATCAGGGTATCCAGCTCTGCGCCCTTTTCCATATAGGTCTTCGATGTAAGCGTCAACGCCACATTCGGAACCGCATTTTGCAGGTTATCCGCAACCACCTTCCAGCCTTTGGCCTGCAGTTCGTTTAATTGCAATGGAAGACCGGTGCCTGTAACCTCAAACGACGGAAGGCTGTCGCGGTACGGCTTCACCTCGAGGTTAAACAGTGTCAAATCTTTAAACTTGGCTTTGCCGTCAGGCGTCTTCTCAAAGTGCTTCCCTTCAAATCCTCTGGTCAGCAGCGTGGACATTTCCGGCTCCAGAAGTTGATCGAAGAAGCCCAGCAGACGTTTCAACTCCATTTCATCCTTTACGCTGGATTTCGGGAATACGAAAAACCCGTTGTTCCCCGGCTCGGCAGGCACGCGATTGCCGGAAGGCCCCATATAAGGCGCGATATCTACGGCAGCATTCGGAACGGATTTGGACACGTTGTCATAAGAGGTGGCTGCCGCCGAAGCCACCGTATTAATACGGATGCCGGCTTTTCCCGAATTCCATTTGTTATCGGCATCCGCTGTCTGAACAACGGAGAAATCCTGATTGATTAATTTTTCGGCATACAATCTTCTGAGCAGCTTCATCGAATCCTGATACGGTTTCGTCATAAATTCAGCTACGACTTTCCCGTTTTCGATCCCCCATTTATTGGGAGCCCCTTGCGAAACCGAGAGACGAGTCAAGAAGCTGCTGCTAAGGGCCGTGTCGTTATACGATCTGTCCATAAACAAACCGTACGTATCATTTTGACCGTTTTGGTCAGGATCCTTTTCAGCAATCGTTTTTGCAATGTTATACCAATCATCCAGCGTTACCGGCGGTTTCAGGCCTAAGGCGTCAAACCAATCCTTCCGGTAAACGATTCCGGCTCGTCCGATATCCCGGTACAACGGCAATCCGTACAGTTTTCCTTCCACCTTGATATTGTCGTAATACATCGGATTGGCATCCGATAAATTCTTGTATTCATTTAAGTAGGGTCCGATCTCCCAAAACAATCCGGATTGAATGGCATTGAGAGTTGTGGCGTTATACGTCAATTTAAACGCTTTCGGCATTTCGTCAGACGCAATCATAATATTCTTTTTATCTTCAAATGCAGCCGCCGGAATCCATTGAATGTCTACTTTGGCATTCGTATATTTCTCGATAGCCAGCTCGACTTCACTGTCTTTTTTGGGCGCTTCCCCTACTTGCGGCGTGGCGATGGTCACCTCAAGAGGTGTGCTGTCGGGCTGTCCTTCCGCCCCTTGCCGCGGTTCACTTTTTTCTGCGCACGCTGCAAGCGTTCCTGCGGTTAACGCCAACGACAAAAGCAAAGCTGCACAACGTTTTCTTTCCATGTTTACCCCTCCCGGATATAAAGTAGCATAACTTTTAGAAGAAAAACTTCTTATCGAAGTCATTCTGCGGAGTCAGACCTGCAGATCTTTCAGATCATCCTTTGACCGAGCCTAACAGGACGCCTTTGGCAAAATACTTTTGCAAAAACGGATAGACCATGACAATGGGAAACGTCGCGACGACAATAGAAGCCATCCGTACCGTTTGCGGCAAATAATCCATCGGATCCTGCTGGGCAGTGGAATCTCCAATGCGGTCCTGGGACATCAAAACGATCTGCCTTAATACGATTTGCACCGGCCATTTCTCGGAATCGTTGATATACATGACCGCATTAAAAAACGTATTCCAGTGCCCCACAGCATAAAATAATCCGAAGGTCGCCATAGCCGGCATCGATAAGGGGATGACGATCCGAAACAAGATCCCCAAATCATTGCAGCCGTCCATTTTCGCCGAGTCTTCCAAGCCGTCGGGAATCTGTTGAAAAAAGTTTTTGAGAACGATTAAGTTAAACGCACTGATAGCCGTCGGGATCATAAGAGACCAGTAGGTGTCGATCATTCCTAAAGATCTGACGACGAAATAGGTCGGAATCATGCCCCCGCTGAACAGCATCGTAAGCAGCACCATCAAAAGAATCGGACGGCGTCCCCGCAACGTCGTACGAGCTAACGGATAGGCCATAAACGAAGTGAACAGCAGATTGATGAACGTTCCGAATACGGCTACATAAATCGATACAACAATGCTGCGAGCCATGGTGTCGGTGGAAAATATGTATTTATAGGCGGACAAGGTGAATTCGGAAGGAAACAACAGCAGCCCTCCCTTGGATACCTCCTCCGGTGCGGCAAATGAAACGGCCACAATATAAACGAACGGAATGACGGCAGCGATAGAAACGATAAACAGGAGCGAATAGTTCACCGCATTGAATACCCTGCTGCTTAAAGATTTGTCTTCCATGGCATTGAGCCTCCCCGATGTTTTAGTAGACGCCCTCTTCGCCGAATTTCTTCGCCAGCCAGTTGGCCCCGACCACCAGCACTAGTCCGACAAGCGATTTGAACATACCGACAGCCGCACTGTAGCTGTACTGAGCCTGCGTCAAGCCCTTCACATACACATAGGTGTCGAACACTTCCCCAACTTCCCGGTTCATCGAATTCAGCATCAGGAAAATGTGCTCAAAACCGGTATCCAAAAAGCTTCCCAGCCGCAGGATAAACAAGATGACGATGGTACTCCGTATAGCGGGCAGCGTAATATGCCAGAGCTGCCGCCAACGGCCGGCTCCGTCGATACGTGCCGCTTCGTACAGCTGCAGATCGACTCCCGAGAGAGCGGCGAGAAAAATGATCGTCCCCCAGCCTGCCTCTTTCCAAATGGATTGGCTGATGATCATCGTCCGAAACCATTCTTCGCTGAGCAGGAACGGTATTTTCTCCATACCCATCTGTGCGATCATCTCGTTAATGATTCCGCCCTCTGTTGTAAACAGCACATAGAATATGCCTACGGCAACGACCCACGAAACAAAGTGCGGCAAATACAGCAGCGTCTGCGCAAACCGTTTAAACATTTCCTTGCGTACCTCATTTAACATCAGGGCCAAAACAATCGGAAGCGGAAAAAAGAACACCAGATTGTAAATCGCGAGCAGCAGCGTATTTCGAAGCAGCATCCAAAACTGCGGTTCCGAGAAAAATCGTTCGAAATGCTTCAGTCCTACCCACGGGCTCCCCAGGAAGCCCAAATGAGGCTTGTAGTCCTGAAACGCCATGATCAGGCCCCACATCGGCACATATTTAAATACCAGAAAATACAGCACCCCCGGGAATAAAAGAAAATACAGCCATCGGTCTCTGATGATGTCCCGCATAAGCGGCGACCGTTTGGCCCTGTCGGCCAATATCATGGATGGCTGTGCATCATATCCCTGCTTCATCCGACGACCTCCTGACTGGATTAGTACGCAAGTCCGCATTTGTAATAGCGCTTACATTTCATATCATAGGTTCGGGTATCATGACTGGCAATAGTACTGTTTCAACCATTTCGCTTTAGAGGTAAACATGCCGCCGGAGCAAGGGTTTCCGGCTGTTGAGCCTGGTGTATTATCATTTTTTTCAACCGCATCGTACCGGTTTAACCTGCCGGTTCGGCAGCAAAAAAGCCAGCTTAAACAGCTGGCTTGTAGCGTTCAATATCATCCCCACAGATCCCTGTGAACCTTTACCACAATCTTTTTGATGCTATGCTTCTCCCCATTGACATGACAGCACGGACGGTGAACATCCTCCGGGAAAAACACGGCGAACATGCCGGGCTTAAGCACAATCTCGGACTCATCATGACTATACTTGTAATAAGCGACATCACGTGCAGCAAGCTGGTTGTCCGCCATCTCCAGTTCCGCCGATAACCGGCTGAATCCGATTTTTTCTTCCCCGCTGACTAACAATTGGATATCTGCGTACGTCATATGGGATTCCGCCCGCTGCTCCTCCGCAGGCTTCGTTGACATTTCCTGCACCAACGCATACATCATTTGCCCGTCGAGCTCATATCTCCCCGGTTTCTGTGCGGCAAGGTTTCGGCTTACAATCTGTTCCAGCCCTTGTTGAATCGCTGGGGGGTATAAATGCTTTTCTTCATTATACTTATGCATGTCGCCAATCATCATAAGGATATCCCATCGTCAGCCCGCTTTACTGCAGCGGATGGTTTGGCATAGGCTTTGGTCAGCCGATACAGCTGTTCTACTTCCAGCCGGTTGGTGGCCGTGAACTCCAGATGATTTTTAGACCGGCAGTTGTAATTGGTAAAGATGCCTTCCAGCATAAGATAGTATTTGGCGTTCACCGGATAAAGCTGCTTTTCAATCAAAGAGGCGATGCTCAAAAAATTGCTCAGTTCGTCGGCTTCCTCCGGTTTATCGGACCAGTTGCGCATCAACCAAACATACAAATCCGGATGGAAATTGGCCATGACACCGCTGTAGCCTGTAATGCCGAGCTTCATGGTTTCAAGCAGCGTCGCCGAGTTCGCGTTGTATATATTCAAGCCGGTGCCTTGAACGGCTTCCATTTTCGCTTTCATATTATCCAAATCGCAGCTGGTATCTTTGAGGAACAGGAACCGTCCCGTATCCGCACACCATTTTAACAATTCAGGTGAAATCAGGCGTTTGTACGGAAAAGGACATTCATAAAACCCAAGCGCGATATCCTCCGGTATTTCGTTCAGCAGTTTTTCCAGATTGGTTTTCCAGACCTCGTCTGATTCATCCTGCCGAGCCAGCCGATTCGTAATCAAAACCAGCGCATCAATGCCTGTTGCAGCCATCGCGTTGAGTTCGGTTACCTGATCTTCGTAACGGTCCGAAATATGGCCTGAAGCAATGACAGGCACGCGCCCCGCTGCCTTTTCTTTGACGAACGCCGCGAGCTTCACTCTTTCCTCCAGGCTTAAAAAAAACATTTCACTGGATTGGCAAACGGCAAAGAGACCGTCCACCCCGTTTTGGATATACCATTCGATCGCCCGTTCCAGAGCATGGTAGTCAATTTCGTTGGATGTTGTAAAAGGGGTGACCATCGTCGGCCAAACGCCCGCGGAAATTTGTTTCTTCATAGGTTTCTCCCTCACTGTCCGATATTTAGGAAGGTTATCTGTACGTGTGCCGCTATAAGGATACCGATATTTTCCTGAATGCGATGCTTTCTCTTTTCCAAGTGTACGTCAGGTACAGATGGTTCCCCTGCGCAATCATGGCAGGATAAGAAAATTCCCCCTCTTCATCTTCCAGAATGAATTCGCAGCTCCAGGAGCGGCCGTTATCCTTAGATACCATGAATACAAGCGGTGTCCTTGGACCCCAGTTGACCCCAACCGGGTTGCATACCAATACGAGCATCCCATTATCCAGCTTTACTAGATCGATTCCACTGTTATTATTCGGCAGCGAAGTGGGATAAGCATCGCACCAGGTTCGTCCACCATCTGCGGAATCGCTGCGATAGATAAAGCCTTCCGTACTGCGGAGCAGCATATGAACTTTGCCCGGTTCGGACTCCCATAGCGCCGGCTGAATCACGCCTCTGCCCGCAAACGATTGCTCCGAAACCGGAATATCGCTGTCTGTGACGGCTTGGATGCTGCTGTAATCGATATCCGGTATCCGAATGCCGCCGCTCTTCGTCCAATGGCCTCCCTGATCCTCAGACCGGTCGACAAAAGCCTGCCAAATCCCGTCTTCCGTGGACCCCGGCGCAAGCCATGTTCCGTCCGCCAATACGATCAGCTTGTTGCGGACCGGCCCCCGGCCGCCCCGGTCCCCCGCAACCAGCTCAACCGGCTCCGACCAGGTCCGTCCTTGATCCTGAGAAACCTTGAACAGGGTGTACCAGTCTTTCAATAACCGTCCCACTTTGTAAAAAAGGATGAGTTCCCCGTTGTCCTTCATGTGAAAAACAGGATTCCAATGAGGCAGTCCTTCCTCATCGGCCAGTTGAAACGGAGCCGACCAGCTTTCTCCCTGCCGGCGAGAGCACCAGATGGCCACATCGTCAGCGCCTTCCCTGCTTCCGCCAAACCATGCGGCCAGCACGTCTCCATTAGGAAGCAATGCCAAATGAGAGGCATGACAGCTGACAAAAGGACGATCGTGATCAAAAATGAGCTCATGGACTAAGGATGTGAACATCCCCTATTCCTCCTTTTCAAGATTCTATCCCTTGATCCCGGTATTGGATATGCCTTCTACGAAGTACCGCTGCAGCGACAGGAATACGATGACGGAAGGAATAATCGCCATGCAGGCTCCCGCAAGAGAAGTACCGTATTGAAACTGGGCGGTGGAATTGGCGCCGCCCATAAACTGGGCGATCCCGACGGTTAACGGCTTCAGGCTGTTTTCCCTGATGGCAATCAACGGCCACAGGAAGTTATTCCAGTTCGTAATAAACATCAGAATCGTAACCGTAGATATGGCAGGTTTACAGAGCGGCAGCATGATTCTTGCAAAAATGCCGAAATCTTGACAGCCGTCGATGCGCGCCGCTTCTTCAAGCTCGTTCGGGATGCTTTTGAAGAAGCTCGTTAAAATAAACACGCTGGTTACGTTTGCGCCGGCTACCAGGATAATGGAAGAATAGGTATTCAAAATACCCAGCTTGGATACAAGCAGAAACAGTGGAACAATATACGCTTGAATCGGAATGAGCAGCATCGAAACGACCAGGGTAAAGAGAATTTTTTTGCCTCTGAAATGCAGCCGCCCGAAAGCATACGCCGCCGGTGTGGTCAAAACCAGAACAAATATCGTAGAGGCGACAGTCATATATACGCTGTTCTTCATCCAGCTTAAATAAGGATAATTTTGCAATACCATTAAATAATTATCCAGCGTCATTTTATCGGGTATCCATTTGGGAGGATAGCTTACGATATTGGCTTCCGGCTTCAGTGATGAGATCAATGACCAGAGCAAAGGAAACAAGAATACGACGCTGGCAAGCAACATGATGATGTATACGGGAATCTTTTTTACATTCATGCTTTCATTCACTCCTAGTCATCCAGCTTCAGCAATTTCGATTGCAATTGAACCATCAGGACCAACATCGCAAGAATGGCGATGCCGATGGCGGAACCGTAGCCAAGGTTATAGTTCTGGAATGCGGTTCCATACAAATACTGAACAAGCGTAAGCGTTGCCGTTCCAGGTCCGCCGTTGGTCATGACAAAAATCTGGTCAAAGATTTGAATGGTGTTAATCAACGTTAAAGTAATGATCATCGAGGTAATCGGCTTTAAAAGCGGCAGTGTAATTTTCATAAACGTCTGGTATTTGTTGGCCCCGTCAATGGTGGATGCCTCATACAAATCCTTTGAAATGTCCTGCAGGCCCGCCAAGTACAAGATCATATTGTAGCCGAGATAAGACCATACGGTAACAATCGCTACGGAGAAAAGCGCATATTTTTCATTCGTTAACCATTCTACCGGCGCCATGCCCAACCATTTCAAATAATAATTCAAAATCCCGAAATTGTTATCGTACAACCAGTTCCAGATAATCCCCACCACCGCCGGGATCAGAATATACGGAACAATGGATATGGTTCTGACGGCATTGCGGAACCGCAGCTTTTGGTTAAGCAGCACGGCCAGCAGCAGACTGAAGATCACCAGCGGAGGCAAAGTCATGAGCAAAAAAAACAAGGTGTTCTTTAAAGCAACATAAAAAATAGGGTCACGAAAAAGCTTCGTGAAATTGTCCAAACCGGCAAACGTCGCGTCGCCTACGATATTCCATTTCAGAAAACCGACAAACAGCCCGGCTACGCTCGGTCCGAAACGAAAGACAACGAATATCAACAAGTAAGGCAATAAAAACAACGCGGCAACCTTTCCTTGTCTTCTCATAAAGTCTACAACCCTTCCGCAAATAATATCAGCTTACGTAGAAGGGATACAGCCGGCATACTGCCGGCCGCATCCATGTAACCAGGTTTACCTGTCAGCCAAAATGGCATTCATGTCTGCTTGCAGCTTTCTCGCAATTTCAAGCGGATCTTTGTTATTCAGTACGGCGTCTTGAGCTGCAGTCAAAATCGGGCTCGGTGCCGTGCTGGAGAACAATTGGGTTGCCTTAGGATGGGACGGCAGGAGCACCGAATGATCCAAGCTTTGTACGAAGGCCTCTCTTCCAGGGAGCTTCTTGGCCGCTTCCATTCCATTGTTATTGGAAGGCAGCTGACCCGATTTAGCCCAATCATTGATGTTTTTATCCAACCACTGGACGAATTCGACAGCGGCTGCTTTTTGGCTTGGATCGGCTTTGTCGTTAACCGGGAAGGTCAGAATCTCTGCTGCCCCCCACGCCGCCGGTTTCTCGAAGACTTGCGGATACGGAGCGCTGCCCCATTTGATGTTAGAGGCTTCCAGCTTAGGCATTTGCCAAGGACCGTCTATGAACATCGCGACTTTCCCCGTAGTGAAATCGTCTACAGGAGACTTTTGCCCCTTCGGAACGATTTTGTGCTTGAAGATCAGATCCTGCAGGAAGCCGAAGGCTTTAGCGGCTTTCTGTTCATCCAGCTCCAATTTCGTCATGCTCTCCGTAAACGGGTTGCCGCCCTGTTGGTTAATCAGAGCATACACCTGGTAGAAAGAATGATGATTCATGCCAAAACCCAAACCGTACTGCACAATATTATTTTCATCGAAACCGCTTTCGTTAGGATGCTTGCCGTTTTTGTCCACGGTCAGCTTCTGGCCGATGGCAATCAGCTCTTCCCCTGTTTTCGGCGGAGCCGTAATTCCGGCTTTGGCTAACAATTCCGTGTTATAGAAAAGACCGTGCATGTGAACATCCAAAGGTACGGCGTATTGCTTCTCTTTATAGAACGTTCCTTCCCATGCGAACTCCGAATAATCCGATTTGTTCAGCTTCGCCGTTTCCACGGGCTTGGGATCCAAGACGCCCATCTCCACAAATTGTCCGAGCTCGAACGGGTGCATAGCCAGTACATCCGGAGGATGTCCGCCTCTCATCTCCGTCAAAAATTTTGTAAACAGCGGAGTCCATTGCATGGATGAAAATTCAACATGAATTTTATTCTGTTCAGCATTAAATTTTTCGACCAGACCCTTCATCGTCTCCAGGTCGGGACCGGTCCAACCGCCCCAATAATCGATCCTGATCGGACCGCTTTGCTGCGAGGTACCGCCTGCTGCGTTATTTTCCCCCGCTGGCTGCCCGCCATTGCTTTGGCATGCCGTAAATACGGTCGTCATCAATGCGGCTGAGGCAAGAACTAAAGACACCCTTTTGAGCTTCATACAAGTTCCTCCAGTCATGAATTTATATATCTTAAAGAGCTTTGATCCGGAAATGAGAATATGAAATCAAAGCTGCTTTTAAGCCCTGTATGATAAAGCGTTTACTTCAAAATGCGAGAAGGCGGGTTCACCTTCTCAACAGAACATTAGCGTTTTCCATTCCCTCCGCAAGACTTGCGGATCACCAAATGTGATTCGAACAATTTGTGAACCGATTCATGGGATTTATACTGCATCAAATCGGTCAGCACCTTGACACACTCCGCCGCCATCTCTTCAACAGGCAAATGGACCGTGGACAGCGTCGGAATCGTAAACCGCGTCACTTCGTCATCGTCATGGCCTACAATCTCCATGTCTTCGGGAATTCTCTTGCCGGCTTCCGTTAATGCCATCAAAGCTCCGACGGACATTTGATCGCTGATGGAAAACAGCGCCGTAGGCAGGTCTCCGCTTGCCAGCATCTGCCGGATCGCTTGATAACCGCCTTTTTCCGAGAAATCCGAATACACGATATGCCGGTCTGCAATCTCCATACCCAGCTCGCGGGCCTTCGACAAAAAGCCTTCCATTCGGAGGCGAATCGCCGAAGAGGACACATCCGGAACAATAAGCCCAACTTGTCGATGATCACGACTAGCAAACAGCATGGCCACTTCCTCGCCCGTCTTTTGGCTGTCGACATTCACCCAGGAATACTTGCTTGAGCTTCGCTGATAAAGCACGATGGGAACCATAGGGTTTGCTTGCTCCAAATATTCTTCATCATCCTCGGTGGCATTGGCAATAATCGCTCCGTTAAACCGGGTTCCTGTAATCAGGCTGCGTACTTCATGCAGTCTTGTGCCTACAAACGGTTGGATCAGTAGTTCATACTCTTGGTCCAAAAGGGCAAATGAATGTTGAAGCCCTTTCAAAAACCGGTTGATCAGGGCTGCACGGGTGTCGATCGACCAAAACAAAGCGATGATCGGCAGAACGGTTTCACCGCCACTGCGCAGCCGTCTTGCGGAAATATTCGGCTGGTAATTCAAGCTTTTGGCAGCCTCCCACACTTTTTGCTGCGTAAGGGCCGAGATCCGGTATTGATCGCCTTTGCCGTTAAGCACCATGGAAGCGGTGCCTTGGGACACATTCGCAAGCTGTGCAATTTCCTTTATGCTGGCTATACCTCTCACCTCGTTGCCGTAGTATCCACAAACTGCTAATACGTTTTGCTAATACGTTTTGCTAATACGTTTTTAGTATATTTAATAAGCGTTTTCATGTCAACGACTTTTTCGATTGGCAAGTCCCTAAAATAAAAAAAACTCCGATCGGAGAATTTCTCAGTTCCCTTTAACGTTTTAGTGAACTTAGTACCGTTAAAAAAAGCTTTCCCTCATGTCTTAACGACTTGAGCGAAAGCCCTTTCCCCGCTTCTTTAATTAAACCCGCCGCAGGAGCTGCGGATAACCATGTGCGTTTCAAAAATTTTCGTTAACGGCCCGACCGCTTTGTGGTGCATCAAATCCGTCAGCATGCTCACACACTCGCCCGCCATCTCTTCAACCGGCAAATGGACCGTGGATAACGCCGGGATCGTATATTGCGTCACCTCATCATTGTCATAACCGACGATTTCGATCTCTTCCGGTACTCTCCTGCCGAATTCGTTCAATGCCGATAACGTGCCGACGGCCATCTGGTCGCTAATCACAAACAAGGCCGTTGGCGGCTCTTTACCTGAGGACAGAAGCCGCCGGACCGCCTCGTATCCTCCATGCTCGGAAAATTCCGAGAATACGATATGCTCCGGCGCTGCCTCCAAACCTAATTCGGAAGCCTTCGCCAAAAAACCTTCCTTGCGTAGCCGGATGGCTTTGGAAGAGACATCGGGCACAATAGCCCCGACGGTCCGGTGTCCCCGGCCGGCAAACAGGCGGGCGACTTCCTCTCCGGATTTATAGCTGTCGACATAAACCGAGGAATACCGGGTGGAGCTTCTTTGGTATAAGACAATCGGGACGTTGAACTGTGTCTGCTCCAGAAATGCCTCGTCTTGCTCCGTCGGGTTTGCGATGATCGCGCCGTTGAACCGTGTGCCTGTGGCCAGACTTTGCACTTCGTGCAGCTTTGTTCCCACATAAGGCTGAATCAGCATTTCGTATTCACCTTCAATATCCAAAAGCTTTTGCTGAAACCCCTTCAAAAAGCGGCTGATCAACACCGTCCGGGTATCCAGCGCCCAAAACAAGGCAATGATCGGCAGTACAGTTTCGCCTCCGCTGCGCAGACGTCTTGCGGAAATATTCGGCTGGTAATTCAATTGTCTGGCCGCTTCCCAAATTCTTTGCTGCGTTACTGCAGAAATCCGATACTGCTCTCCCTTGCCGTTGAGCACCATGGAAGCCGTGCTCTGCGATACGTTAGCCAACCGGGCGATTTCTCTTATGCTGGCCATTCGGTTAACACCCCGTTACCTGTATATTAGCGGTTATTGCCGATGAACCTAATACGTTTTACTAATATTACTCGTCAAATCCATTTCATGTCAATAATAGGGTGAAGGAAGGGAACTGGGGATAAAATTACATGATCTGAATGTTTCCGTTCATTTTTTGAATGAAACCGCAAACAATCATAAGCACGAAAAAAGAGCAGCACGGCATGATACTCCGCACTGCTCCGATTTTGTGTTTTTTAACAACAGCGATTGACTTTCCCGCTTTCGTATCGCTCCTTCAGGGACAGCATATAGAACTCTTTTTCCGTCAAGGGCGTTTGATCCGGGTGGTGGTCCTGTTGATGCTTTATATATTTCTCATAATCCGGAATGTTGAAAATAACCTTGATCGTCGCCTTGGCTTTGTTCGCAAATCCCGTTAGGTTTACCATCGGCATCACGCTCCAAATGTAGATTTGACATACGGTGCTTCCTGCAGCTTCAGCTCTTGTTTTTGAACCAGAATTTTGTACCATACCCGCAAAGATTCGATAATCATCAGAATGACCACGATACCGAAAAAGAGAGTAAGAATCGCATCGACATAGTTATTGGTCACAATTTGCTGCATGACTTCCATATTTTTGGCCGGAGCGATCACTTGCCCGCTGTTGATCCCCTCTTGATATTTTTTCGCCGCCGCCAAAAATCCGATGCTCGCCTGTTCGGAGAACACTTTTTGGAATCCGGCAGTCAATGTCGTCACCGACAGAAAAACAAACGGAACGATGCCTACCCAGGCGTAACGGGCCTTGCCCATTTTAATCATAATCGTTGCCGCTAAAGCCAAAGCGATGGCCGCCAGCATTTGATTCGCGATTCCGAATAGAGCCCACAAGGAGTTGATGCCTCCAAACGGATCGACGGCTCCCTGATACAAGAAATATCCCCAGGCGACGCAAACCACAAAAGAGGCGAGAACATTGTATTTAAACACCTGGGTTTGAGCGAACGGCTTATAGAAGTTGCCGACCAAATCCTGCAGCATAAACCGGCCCACCCGGGTACCCGCGTCAACCGCCGTCAAAATAAATACGGCTTCAAACAAAATCGCAAAATGATACCAGAACGCTTTGGCGCCGGCCAGGAACGTGGAGAAGATTTCGGCCATCCCGACGGCGAGCGTCGGCGCTCCGCCCGTTCTGGAAAGAATGGTGTTCTCCCCGATTTCCTTCGCGGTACTCGTAATTTGCTCCGGTGTTACCGTGAAGCCCCATGACGAAATTTTGGCCGCCGCTGCTGCCGCGTCCGTGCCGATTATGGCCGGGGAGGAGTTCATTGCGAAATAAATGCCCGGCTCCAGGGCGCATGCCGCAATCAATGCCATAACGGCAACGAAGGACTCTGCAGCCATCCCTGCATATCCGATAAAAGGCGCATGGCTTTCTCTTTCGATCAGCTTCGGGGTCGTACCGGACGATATCAGGGAGTGGAATCCGGATACGGCACCGCAAGCAATGGTGATGAATAAGAACGGGAATAAATTGCCGGAGAATACGGGTCCGGTACCGTCGATAAATTGGGTTACCGCCGGCATTTGCAGTTCCGGCAGGGTGACCAGGATCCCGCCGGCAAGCAGAATGATCACGCCGATTTTCAAGAAAGAGCTTAAGTAATCCCGCGGCGCAAGAAGCACCCACACCGGCAGAACCGAGGCAATCAATCCGTACACCACCATCATGATGGCGATTTGCGGAGCGGTGAAGGTAAACATTTGGGACAGCGTCTCGCTTTGCGCTACATACTGTCCTGCCCATAAAGCGAACATTAATAAAACAAACCCGATAATCGACCCTTCGATCACTTTTCCCGGCCGAATAAAGCGCATATAGAAGCCCATAAAAATGGCGATCGGCATCGTCATGGCAATCGTAAACATTCCCCACGGAGACTCCGCCAATGCTTTGACGACGACAAGTCCGAGCACGGCGACAATAATGATCAGGATCGCGAGGGTGGCGATGGAGGCCAGGGTTCCGGCGAATCGCCCCACTTCGTCTTTGGCCATTTGACCGAGCGACTTCCCGTCTCTGCGCATGGAGCCGACAAGCGTCACAAAGTCTTGTACGCATCCCGCAAGAACGGCCCCGATGATAATCCACAAAATGCTGGGCAGATAACCCATTTGTGCGGCCAGAATCGGACCGACTAACGGTCCCGCGCCTGCAATGGCCGCAAAATGGTGGCCGAAGAGTACATATTTATTCGTCGGGACAAAGTCTTTGCCATCGTTATGAACTTGAGCGGGCGTTGCCCGATCGTCGTTTAATTCATAAATCTTCTTGGCGATAAAACGGCTGTAAAAGCGATAACCGAACGCATAGGTACAAATCGCCGCTATGATCAACCACGCCGCCGAAATGCTCTCGCCGCTCGCCAGCGCGATCATGGCAAAGCCCGCCGCACCTAACACCGCAATAGCTGCCCATACAACATACGAAACGAATTTGTTTTTCATCATGTCATCACTCCATTGTAAGCGTTTTCTTATTATGCGCAAACCATCATATGCGATGCGGAAGCCATCATCTCTCAGCTTATCGTACCCATGTGATACCCCCCAAACGGCTTAAGATTGGCAACGCTTGCAATCAGTATAAACCGTTTGGAATTTGCGCGAAACGCCTGGAACGCAACATGCATGATTACCGAAGCATGATGTTAAATTTCAAGCTTCAAACGTAAGCCCTTCACATAATTCCGGCTGACCGGTATACGGCTCCCCGCCGCGTCGTCCATCAGCAGATCGTAGGCGCCGTTAACCCACGTCTTCATTTCGACAATCGAAGCCAGGTTTACGAGAAAGCTTTTGTGGCAGCGAAAGAAGCCGAACGGCTCCAGCTTTTGTTCCAGCTCCGACAAGGTATAGGCCCCCCCGTAAGCCTTGTCATGCGTGTGAACCTGTACATATTTCCCCTCTTTGCTGATAAACACAATATCTTTGGGAAATACATACTTGATGCCTTCATCCACTTCAAGCGCCAGCTTAACGGGGGCAGGGGCGGCCAGGCTTGGCGATCCGATCTCCGTGCGTTTTTTGCCCAGCTCCCGGAAAACCATGTTCACATCTTCTTCGTCATAGGGCTTGAGCATATAATGGAAAGCCCTCAGCTTGAATGCATCGACCGCATATTGATCATAAGCGGTAGAAAAGACGATCTTCATCTGCGGATTCATCCCGCCGACGATTTCGGCCACTTGAAGCCCGTTCAAATCGGGCATGTTCATATCCAGAAACAGCACATCCGGGGCATGTTCTTTTACCTTTTTGATGGCATCCATACCGCAGTTGGCCTGTATCACACTTTCCACATCATCGATCTGCTCCAATAAATAGACAAGCTCTTCCCTTGCCGGAGCCTCATCGTCCGCAATCACGATATTCCAACCCATCTGCCTTCACCTCACCCAAAAGCTGATTTTTGTGCCTTCTCCCGGTTTGCTGTCAATTTCAAGAGGACGTTCATTTCCGTAATGGTAGCTTAGACGCTGCTCAATATTGCGCAGCGCCATACCCGCGTGTTCCTCCTGACGTTTTAATCCGCCGGCTTTCAGACCTACCCCGTCATCTTCAACGGAAATTCTCGTCTGCAGCTCCTCGCCGTTCTGCTCTTCCTTGACCCGAACTTGAATCACTCCCGGTCTGCCTGCGTTGGCAATCCCGTGAACGATGGCGTTTTCTACGAGAGGCTGAATCGTAAAAGGAGGAATCTGACGATCTAAAACATGTTCATCGATATCGATAAAAAAATCCAGTTGATCTCCCAGCCGCGCTTTGATTAAGTTCAGGTAGGACATCACCAGCTCGATTTCATCACGGATCGGAACCAGCCTTTGATTGCCGTTGCTCATATTTTTGCGCAAAAATCGGGACAAATGCATGACCATCTGGCGAGCTTCTTCCGGCTTCGTTCGAATAAACGATTTGACCGTATTGAGTACGTTAAACAAAAAATGCGGATTCATCTGCGCCTGCAGAGAACGGATTTCGGCGTCTGCAAGAAGCTGTGCCTGCCTCTGGGTTTCCACAAAGGCATACTGCTGGGAAAGCAGCCCCGCCAGAGAGGCCAGCATTCTCCTCCGGGAAGGATGATCATCCTGGTCCAAACGTTCGAAAAACAAACGAAATTGTCCTATCGGTTTCTTATTCTGGATTTCAATATTCATATCTATCCAAAAGCCGGTTTTTCTTCCCTCCGCAATCCATTCCGAACCGTTTTTGCTGAAAAACACACCTACAGCCTTCGTCTCCTCGTTAAGCACCTTGGCGATTTCACGAACCGCCTGATCGAATTCCAGCCGCCACAGCGGCATCGTCATGTCGGCGATTTGCAAAGCTTTATGGGCATGCTCCATACCGATTCGTTCTTCCTCGCGCACCATGGAGTTATACAAGACAAAATAAAGAGCGACGCCAACGCTGTTAGCGAATACCTGAGGAAAGCCGATGAGCGATACTAACTCTACTGCTTCATCCCATGGCTTGGCCAGCATCAGAATGAGCGCCATTTGCAGTAGCTCGGCAAAAAAACCGACGACAAACGCAAGCTGCATCGATGAAAATTTACGGAAACGCCTTTTCAACGCATTTCTGCAAAGTCCGGCCAAGATGCCTTGAAGGATAGGGGCAACCATACAAGCCACCGCTACAAAGCCGCCCAAGCTGTATCTGTGCAAACCGGCCACCGTTCCGACCACCAGCCCGCTTTTCACTCCGCCAAGCAAACCGGCAATAACAACGCCAACGGTTCTGGAATTCGCTATGGCTGCCGTCGGGGTTACCTCACCGATCCACGGGGCCGGCTGGTAGGTGTAATTTGAAACGCTTACACCGGAATACGTGCCAAGCATCGCATAGGCGCTAAAAAAGACAAGGAACCGCCATTGATACGACTTGTCCCCCTGATAATTCATATAGCTTCTCATCCAACGGCTGCGTGAGAAAACAAAAGCCAATGCGATCAAAAATCCAACTCTTTCCAGCATGTCGACGGACAACTGCAGCATCGGTTCACGCACCTTCGAACATCTTCATCCTGTAGTCCAACATAGGCCACACACTTCACACGGCACCCGGCCCATCTAAAAAACATTGGCTGAGGTACGCCGCGGCGCAGAGCCAATGTTTTAACCGGGAGCAAGATCAACGACGAATCATCGTTATTGCAGTATTCGCGCCGTTACCATGGATCTCGCCACACGAACGCCATTGCACATCATTTCCAAATCGATCTTGCAAAATCTTCGGCTTAATTCAATAATCGTGGGCACGATTTCGATCACATCGTCGATTTGCAGCGCCACGAGAAAATAACTGGAGCAGCTGTCTATGATCAAATCGCCTTTCTTATGCTCCTGTACCGTACGGTACGCGGCTCGAATCATCAGGGTCGATAAGACTCCCTCCGACACCATGCCTTCATAATTGGTCATTTGGGGTGTCACCGAGCCTCTGAAATACAGCTTCCCTTCCGAGTTCCGCAGCTCTTCAAATCCCGCGCTGATTTGAACTTCAAAGGTTTCCGCATTTTGAGGCTGTTTTTGCATGTATTGCATCGCTTTCATGACGTCTTTACGGCTGATGACTCCAACCATTTTCCGATCCTGGTCAATGACCGGAAGCAGCTCGATGCCTTCCCAAACCATCGTATGGCCTGCGGAAGCTACAGACGCTTTGCTGCTGATCACGAGCGGATTCAACGTCATCAATTCTCCGATCGGCTGGTCAGGTTTGGCGCCGATAATGTCTTTGGTCGTAATAATGCCGATCGGCTTTTGGTCTTCATCCACCACAGGATAACGGGTATGTGACGTTTGCTCCACCAGTTTTTCCATTTCTTTCACCGTATTTGTCGGCAGTAAGGAATAAACCGGCGTGTCTTTGCGAATGATATCTTCCACGATCAGGATCTGCTTCTTGATTAATCGATCCTCAATGGCCCGGTTAATCATGGCGGCAACGGTAAACGTATCATAGCTGCTTCCGATAATCGGCAGCTCCAGATCGTCAGCAAGCTTCTTGACCTCGGGGGTTGTGTCAAAACCTCCCGTAATCAATACGCCCGAGCCTTGGCTGAGCGCACACATATGGGCTTGTACACGATTTCCGACAATAAGGAGATTTCCCGGCTCAATATACTTCAGCATCGCTTCAAGCTGCATCGCGCCGATAACAAATTTGTTCAACGTTTTATGGATTCCCGCGGATCCGCCAAGCACAACCCCTTCCACCACTTTGACGATTTCCGCAAAGGTAAGCTTATCAATCTGGTGCTCCTCTTTCTTCTCCACCCGGATGGTGCCGATTCGTCTTTTGGTGCTGACCAGTCCGCTATTTTCAGCTTCCTTAATAGCACGGTACGCGGTGCCTTCACTAACGTCCAGCTCTTGAGCGATTTTCCGAACGGACAGCTTCGTCCCTACGCTTAATGACTCAATGTATTTGGTTATTTGTTCATGCTTTGTATTGAGTTCCGAATTGTCCGAGCTCATCTTCCGCACCTCGCTGAACTGTTCTATAATATTTAGACAATTATATAATAGCTCAGCAAAAAAAAACAGCACCCGATTTGAACAGCACCTCCAATGGCTAGTCATGTCTAACCATTGGGGTGCAGTTCAATGAAGGTGCTGTCCGCTTTTTATTTAATGAGCGAACTGCTCTTCCTCGGTCGAGCCTGTCAGTGCCGTAGTGGAAGAGGTCCCGCCCGAAATGACCTGTGATACTTCATCGAAGTATCCCGTACCAACCTCGCGCTGATGGCGAGTCGCCTCATAGCCCTTGGACTCGCTGGCAAATTCACGCTGCTGGAATTCGGAATAAGCGGCCATGCCACGGTCTTTGTAGTCGTAAGCCAGTTCAAACATGCTGTGATTGAGCGCATGGAACCCGGCTAAAGTGACAAACTGGAATTTGTATCCTAATTTTCCAAGCTCTCTCTGGAATTCAGCTGTTGTTTTGTCATCCAATTTCTTTTTCCAGTTGAAGGACGGGGAGCAGTTATAGGCAAGTAATTTCCCCGGAAATTTCGCATGGATAGCTTCCGCGAACCGCCGAGCCTCATCGAGGTTCGGCTCGGATGTCTCGCACCAGATCATATCGGCGTATGGAGCATATGCAAGACCACGGGCAATCGCTTGATCCAGCCCTTCCTTGACGTAGTAGAAGCCCTCCGGTGAACGTTCCCCTGTAAAGAAGGGACGGTCGTACTCATCGATGTCGCTCGTGATCAAACGGGCGGCATTCGCATCTGTTCTTGCGATCAGGACCGTCTCCACACCCAGGACATCGGCAGCAAGTCTGGCTGCGATTAAGTTCTTGACCGCTTGCTGTGTAGGAAGCAGCACCTTCCCGCCCAAATGGCCGCATTTCTTCTCCGAGGAGAGCTGATCTTCAAAGTGGACAGCCGCAGCTCCTGCTTCGATCATAGCCTTCATTAATTCGAATACGTTCAAAGGTCCGCCAAAGCCGGCTTCCGCATCGGCCACGATAGGCAAAAAGAAATCAATGTCTTCTTTGCCCTCCGAGTACTGGATCTGATCCGCCCGCTGAAGCGCCTGATTAATCCGTTTTACCACGTGGGGAACGCTGTTGGCCGGATATAAGCTTTGATCGGGATACATATGACCTGATAAGTTCGCATCGGCGGCCACCTGCCAACCGCTTAAATAAATGGCTTTAAGTCCTGCTTTGGCTTGTTGGACAGCCTGATTTCCGGTAAGCGCTCCGAGTGCCGGGACGAAATCTTCCGTATTGACCAGTTCCCACAGCTTCTTTGCTCCCCGGGCGGCCAGCGTATGTTCAATTTGCACGGAACCGCGAAGGCGAATAACGTCCTCTGCGGTATACGGCCGCTTAACTCCTTCAAATCTCTTCGAATTCCAACTGGATTGCAATTGCTCCTCTTGAAGCCGGCGGTTACTCATTTGTATCAGCTCTCCCTATTTTAAAATAAAATACACGGTTGCTAGCCTTGCGAATGGAAATTAAATCGATTCTTCCAAATACCCGCTGCCTCCGCAAATCGGGCAAGTGTACGGCAAGGACGTTCTATCCCGATTAGTTCCAGCATGCTGATCTTCTTTCGAATGCTGTTCCTCATCGCTGTAGTTTATCCCTTCCCATTCCCCTGTTCCATAACACTTGGGGCAGTCCATCACAACCAGCTCCTTTTCATTTGTTATAATACAGTTTATTTTTTATATTTATTTTATAACATATAAAATAAAATTGTTCAATACTGTTTTTTAATTTTTTTATTTGTTATATAATATTTAGACCATTAAAAAGTCCGCCATTGGTTTGGCGGACTGCAGAGCCGTGTATTCGTTCTTTATGAAATATCCATATCAGGATCAAATGCTGCATAATACAAGGACATATGAACAGGAGATAAATCATAAAAAACCGTTTCTCCCAGTTCATCATGTTCCGTGCGCGCCACCGCTCTTGTTTCTTCCTTGCTCGCTTCCAGCACATGTATTTTCCCAATCCTGCCAGTATTACATTCAGCCGACAATGCCGTGCTATTCATCATTACCGCTCCCTTCGAATGTAATATTATAATACTACAGCATATATAATTTTAATTTATTATATAACAGAAATTAATTATATGCAACAGATAAAAAAAAGATGGTTTTTTATATAACAAAATATTTCCCCGCCTTGGATCATGTCGGGCGTACACAAAAAAGGGGCCGTCCCATAAGTGGGACACCCCCTTTGTTTGTTCTTTTAATAAGCATGTTTCTCTTGATTAAAAACGGCTTGCTCCTTCAGCTTGCGGATGTCTCTGCGAATCAACAAGGAAACAATAAGTGCGATAACGAACAGGCCGGCAAAGAAGCTCAAGCTGTTCGCATAGCTTCCTGTTGTATCTTTGATCCATGCGGCAAACATTGGACCGGCCAAGCCGGCGGCCGCCCAGGCGGTTAAAATATACCCATGAATCGCACCAAGCTGCTTGGTTCCGAATAGGTCGCCGATATACGCGGGGATGGCCGCAAAGCCTCCTCCATAACAAGTGTATATCACGGCAAGCATAATTTGGAATAATATAACCGTTGTTGTATAGGGCAGAAGTGCAAACAGGATGATCTGAAGCACAAAGAACGTCGTGTAAGTGTTGGGACGGCCAATGTAATCCGAGACGGATGCCCAACCGATACGTCCGAGACCGTTGAACAGCCCCAGTACGCCAACCAGGGCGGCGGCTTCCGTCACAGACAGCCCGATGCTCTCCTGAGCAAGCGGCTTTGCCGCCGACAGGATGGCAATCCCGCAAGTGATATTAATGAACAGCATAATCCAAAGGTAATAAAAGCGGGATGTCTTGATCGCTTCATTGGCCGTAAGCTGAGAGAGATCGGTATACCGCGATTTGGAAGCCTTGACTTTCTCCTGAAATCCAGCAGGCATCCAACCGGCAGGCGGCTTCTCAAGGTACAAGGACGACACCAGCATCAATAGAAAGTAAGCCGCGCCCAGAATATAAAACGTCTTGGCTGTTCCCACCGACTGGATTAAGGAATTCATAATCGGACTGCTGATCGCGGCGGCAAATCCAAAGCCCATAATCGCAAGACCCGTAGCCAACCCGCGGCGATCCGGGAACCACTTGACCAATGTGGACACGGGCGCAATATAACCAACACCCAGGCCAATTCCGCCAAGCACTCCATAACACAGGTAAAGCAGATTGAGCGATTCCAGGTTCACCGCAAAACCGGAGCCGAATGTCCCTATACCGAAAAAGACGGCGGCAACCAAACCGGACTTGCGGGGACCGTGTTTTTCCACAAAATGACCCATGAAAGCCGCTGACAACCCTAGAAACAGAATGGCCAAACTAAACGTAAACTGAACTTGACTTGCTGTCCAGCCGAACTGTTGGATCAGCGGGTTGGTAAAATTGCTCCATGCATAAACAGATCCGATAGAAATATGGATCCCTACTGCTGATGCAGCAATCAACCAACGGTTTTTAATTTTCTCCATACATTACACCTCTTCATCAAAATTCTCTTATGCAGAGAAATAAAAAGCATCACAAACGCCTGTCCTTGGATCGCATGAGAGCAGTGGACAGGATTTGTGACGCTAGTATACCCGCAGGAGCGCTACGTCAAACCAGCATATTGTGATTATTTCGTATGTTTCCGGGAACAGCTTAACGTGGAACAGGATCGCTGCTCACGAATCAAGCGCTTCCGGAATAAATTCCGATTACCATTTCGTTAATATTCTCGTTAATATTCTCGTTAATTATTTCGTTAACATGTTAACAATTTCGACAAATATTAGACTTCCTCATTCTACCATGCAACCGTATTCATGGCAATAGATTTGTTCTGTGTTACAAATCGCAAATTAACGTTCTACAACGAATCGTTGAATCGGTTTCGTATGGACATGAATCCCTTTTCAGCTTTTGGTTGCATACGTTTACAGTGATTTGCTATTCTTGGGATAGGGAGTGGGACTGCGATGGATGAAGATTTTCAAATTCATTTTGCAAAAGGCGAAAATTTCGCTATGCGAAAATTTCACTATCATGATCATTATGAAATTTACTACTTGTTCGCGGGAGAACGTTATTATTACATTGAGAACCGGACTTACTATGTACAAAAGGGCTCGATGATTTTCATTAAGAAGAATGAAATCCATAAGACCATAGCGGGCGGCAAGCTGCATGAGAGGGCGGTCGTTTATTTTACCGACCGCTTTGTCGACCAGTATCACGGGCAGCATATGGATATGCTGCTGTCCTCTTTCATGAGCGCCAACAGAATCGTTGAACTAAACAACCTCGAGCAAAACTATATCGAAAATCTGATCTTCCAAATGAATAACGAATACTCCGATCGCGGCCGTCAAGGACGCTCCTTATACTGCGAAACGCTGCTCGTTCAATTGCTGTTGTTCGCTTCCCGCAAAATGAAAGAAACCGCGGAGGCGGCCCATATTCCAATGCATCCTAAAATTTCGGAGGTCATTGAATACTGCAACGCCAATTTTGTGAAATCGCTTACGATGGAAGGGGTAGCCGCCCGCTTTTTTATCAGTCCGTTTCATTTCAGCCGTTTATTCAAGCGGTATACCGGCTTTAATTTTACGCAATACATTCATACGCTGCGCATCCGCGAGGCCCAGAAGCTGCTCCGGGAAACACCGCATAAAGTGATTGAAATCGCCGGGCAGGTTGGATACGTCAATATCGCCCACTTCAATCGCAAATTTAAACAAATCGCCATGATGTCGCCGATGGAGTACAAAAAAATGATTAAATCCTCGGGTATATTTACGACCGATGCTGCAGCTGCGTCCGGGACTCCGTCTCCCGCAGCCTATGAATCTCCACACCGGCCAATATGAACGGGGCAAGCCCCATCATCGCATCCCGGACAACCTTTTCACCGATATAGTATGAATAGCTTCCGTCACGATAAGGAGTTCCGCCCAGCCCCGCGCCATGGCAGATCTGATTCAAGTGAACGCCGGTTTCATCCGTCTCTACGAGCCGTTCAAGCATTCCCTGATAGCTTTTGACAGCGGCGGGCTTGAATTTAGGCGACAAATATCCTAAACGCACCCCTTTGGCGATCGCATAGGTGAACATCCCTGTACCGGAGGCCTCCAGGTAATTTCCTTCCTTTTGCCCCATATCCAGCACTTGATACCATAAACCGCTCTCCGCTTCCTGCACCCGCACCAAGGCACCGGCCATACGTTCAAAAATGCCGACAATCGTTCCTCTCTTGGGATGATCCGCCGGAAAATGCTCCAGCGCATCCACGATCGCCATCGTATACCAGCCCATAGCCCGGCTCCAAAAATGCAAGGACTTTCCCGTGTCTGGATTACACCAGCGCTGTTCCCTGCTTTCATCCCAGGCATGAACCAGCAGCCCGGTTACGGGATCTCGCGTTTGTTTCTCCACCAGCAGGAGCTGCCGGGAAACTTCGTCAAGCCATTCCGGCTGTCCGAACGTTTGGGCATACTGCGCAAGGAAGGGGGAAGACATATACAGTCCATCGAGCCACATTTGGAACGGATAAATCTTTTTGTGCCAAAATCCGCCCTCGCTTGTTCTCGGGTGTCCCCTCAGCTGGGCCGCAAGCAAATGCGCCGCCTTCTCATACCGCGTCTCCCCGGTTTGACGAAGCAGCGGGAAAAGCACCTTGCCTTGATTAATTTGATCGAGATTATACTCTTCCAGCACATACGTTCTGATGGCTCCGCCAGGCTCTACGAACAAATCCATATGTTTCTTCATGTAGTCAAAATATTTTGCCTCGCCGGTTTGTTCCCACACCCTCCCGATCGACAAAAGCATCATCCCCGGCACATAAGCCCATCGCTTGGCCAACTCCGGATGATAGCCTTGCAAATCGGAGGCGGACATGAACGTTTCCGCCGTTTGGACTGCCCATTGTAATCCATCCATCGGGTTCACTCCCTTTGCGAACCTTTTATCGGCTTGCCGATTCCTGGTATAACAACTCTTGAATACGCACCGGCGCACCGGATTTAACCGATTTCCAAATGGCCTCGCCGGCCAATACGGAATTCGCTCCCGCTCGGGCTCCCGTTAAGATTTCGTACGGTCTGCGGGGATCGGGGCCAAGAAACAAGTCCTCCAGAATGAGCGGGTCTCCTCCCCCGTGTCCTCCCTCGGTAAACACAACATGAATGGTTTCCTTCGAGCCGAATAAAGGGAAATAATCGATCGTCTGTACAGGTACGGGAAAAGGAATGCGGCCGGGCGCATGGAATTCCTGAGTCTCCAAACGGCCCCTTGTCCCGTTAATGGCCAACCGATAGCCTTCATAAGGTACGGAGAAATTGACCGAGTAGCTGAGCAGCGCACCTTTGTCAAATTTGACGGCTGCCGTATAGGTATCCTCGATATCGATCTCCGAATCGAAAATACAGGCGTCCGGACGGTAATTCGTGTAGCTGCCCGGACCCTTGCCGAACGCAGCCTCGCCGATATGGTCGTCTTTCGGAACCGCCTCCCTGCTTCTGCCGAACCATCTCATGTAATAAGCGCAATCCTGTTTCACATTACAGGTCCCGCAATATCTCCTATCCTCCTTCCTCGGATTCAGCTCTCCTTCAGGACCGTAATAATTCAATGCCCCGTAAGCAAAGGCTTCTACAGGAGTCTGATCGATCCACCAGCTCACCAAATCGAAGTGATGCGTGCTTTTGTGAATGGACAAGCCTCCCGAGTTGCTTCTTTTCCGGTTCCAGCGTTTGAAATAGCTGGCACCATGGTAGGTGTCGATGTACCAGTTCAAATCAACGGAAGTCACACGCCCGATTTTCCCTTCCAGAATAAGCTCTTTGATCCTGGCATGAATCGGCATATACCGGTAATTGAACGTTACGCTCACCCTGCCTTTGGACTTTGCTTCAGCCTCCAGAATTTTCCGGCATTCTTCGCCGGTCACTGCCATAGGCTTTTCCGTAATCACATCCAGATCATGCTCGAGCGCTTTGACAATGTAAGTTTCATGCGTATGGTCCGCTCCGGCAACGATGACCGCATCCGGCCCGGTCCCGCGAACCATGTCTTCGAATTGTTCCGGGCTGTACACGGGAACGCCTTTGAGCTGGGGATATTTCTCAAAGCATACTTCAAACCGCCTTGGATCCACATCAAGCAGTCCCGCAATTTCCGCATGCGTTGAGAATGTTTGAAGCATAGGACCGATAAACATATTCATCGCTCTGCCGCTTACTCCACAAATGACATACTTTTTCACCTGGCTCATCCCCCGTCAGTCTTTTTTTCATTTCCATTGCATTGTAGAACAAATCGAAGATGAAATCTTGGACGGATTTTGTCATGATCCATAAAACTTTGCTATTTATGCTCTTTTTCACAAAACAAAAACCGTCCTCTCTCTAGTGAAAGGACGGCTAATCTTTGCTCACATGATTTCGTTTGCTTCGGCTTTCAAAGCTTTGTACTTTGGAGATGATGGCAGAAGGCTGTACAGAAAGCAGCCCTGAAAGGCTTGCGTTACTTACTACTTTCCAATCGACCATAGCTTCCCGGTTATGAAAGAAGCTGTTCGTCCTTTAATTTTTTCAATACCACGCGGTCTGTCGGGAACGCCAAAACCGGCAGTTCCTCATAAGAGAAGAATCCCACTTCCTCTAGATCATCGCCCGCGGCAAGCTCGCCCTCTATCTCATTGGCCAAAAACCAGATGCCAACGGTTTGTTGTTCAGGATTGTGGAAGTTTGAAAGAACGGTATATACCGCTGTAATCTCTATCTTTAACCCCGTTTCTTCAATAAATTCCCGTCGGGCCGCCTCATACACATCCTCATCCCACTCGACGTAACCACACGGAATACACCATTGTCCCTCATAGCTTCCCTTTCTTTTGCCCAGCAATACCTTTTTATCCCTGATGATGATCGCCGCTACACCTACCACCGGATTTTGATAGAAGACAAAGCCGCATGAAATACAGTAGGGTCTGGAGATTTCCTTTTTTTCATTTAAACTTAGCCTTCCTCCACACTTAGGACAGAAATGATATCTCATTTCCTCAATCACTCCAAATCTATAAGCCGCTTTTGTTTATCTTAACAGAAAACGCTTGGAAAATGATAGAAAAAATGAATTTTTTCCATGACGGGGAACCTGCACTGAAAAGGAGGCATGTATAAATATGATATACTACTGGAAAGAACCTTACGAGCACTGCAAGGAGATGGTTTTCAATGAAGCTGGTATCGTGGAATGTTAACGGCTTAAGGTCATGTGTGAATAAAGGATTTTACGATTACTTTAAAACAGCTGACGCAGACATTTTCTGCATTCAAGAAACGAAGCTGCAGGAAGGACAGATTCGTCTGGAATTGGATGCGGAATATGTTCAATATTGGAATTATGCAGAGAAGAAAGGGTACTCGGGAACCGCAGTATTTACAAGGATCGAACCGGTTTCCGTACGATACGGCATGGAGGAGGAGCAGGAGCCGGAGGGACGGATCATCACTCTGGAGTACGACGCCTTCTATCTTGTTAATGTATACACCCCGAATGCGCGGCGTGATCTGTCAAGGCTGGAATTTAGACTGGCATGGGAAGATCGGTTCCGAAGCTTTCTTCAGCGGCTGGACGCCCATAAACCCGTTATTGTTTGCGGCGATCTCAATGTGGCGCACCAAGAGATCGACCTCAAAAATGCGAAATCCAACCGTAACAACTCCGGATTCACCCCGGAAGAACGATACCAAATGACCCAATTATTAGAAGCCGGTTTTATCGACACCTTCAGACATTTCTACCCCGACCGGACTGATGCCTATACCTGGTGGTCCCTTATGCCCAAGGTGAGAGAGCGGAACATCGGATGGCGAATCGATTATTTTCTTGCCTCATCAAGACTTGCTCCCTTTTTATTGGACGCACAGATCGATGCCCATGTTACAGGCAGCGATCATTGCCCTGTGATCCTGAAAATCGCAGATATAAGCTTGGACGACGGCGCCGGTCCGGTCGACCGGCATGCGGCGGCGGACTCTGCCGATGAGTTCAGGACGCCTCTTCGCATCTACTGTTGAAACATATCTGATATCATGCTTGGCAATGCAACCCCCCCGAGAACGGTGTCCCGGGGGGTCAGCATCAAGTTACTGCGCTTGGTCTTATTCCACTATTTCCCAATGTATGCTGATCATCTTGTCTGCCCAGCTGCGGATATTGATTTCGATCGCTTGTTCGATCTCTTCATCTGTAAGTTCCCCGAGCTTGCTTTCCTCGATCACGAGCTCGTCTTCCTTTACCGCTTGGCCACCCAAAGACAATTGGACTTTAATTCGCATCCACAGCCCTCTTTTCGTCTTCCACGTCGGTCCAAGTCCATCTCACGCGCTGCAGCCTTCACATTCATAATACTGGTTTCCGGTCGTTTCCTTTATTTCAATCAGTTTGCCTACCACAACATCTTCCGCTGCAATAAACTCGAAATCGGCTATTTTAGCTTGAACGCCTTTCCTTGCCTCATCCTCCGAGTTAGCTACCCAACTGAATGTGCCTGTTTTTTGGGCTGAGGGAATCTCATATTCAAAATGATATCGTTTCATATATTCAGTCTCCCTTCGATTCGTCTGTGATCGTAATGCTTGAATGTAAAGTATAACTATACCACAGACCGGTCTTTTTTTCACCTCATTTCATTTATCTTTTGGGGCTTATATGGACATAAAGCTGTAGATTCCAATCCCAAGCATAGCCACAGAAACAGTACAGCACAGGTAAGTATGCAGGCCGCCCTTTCGCTTTTTCCATGCCATGGCAAGCTGCCTGACGGCAAAGTACATGCCCGTTCCGTTGATGATGAGAAGTACCCAGGTTAACAGTTCCATCGATGCGGAAGCGTCATGCATCATCCCGTGATGGTTCTGCCCATGCATCTCCATCGCACCCATGAGCAGCGGTGCGGAGAACCAATGAATCAGATGCAGAAGCAGGACCAGGAGTACCGAAAGACCGGACACCGTGGTATATTTCATCTCCGCACCCATTTGTCTTCGTTTCTGCATCAATTGCGTTCACCCCTTAACTCTGGCAACCGTTCGCTGTAACCGCGCTGCTGCAGTAATTTTTCTTTGGGGACGGCGGGAGATTGATCGCCGGGCTCTGGTTGAAAAAGCTGACCGGCTTTAATGAGAAGCCGATGTAGGCTGCCGGCATAACCGGCCAATCCTCGGGCCGGGGCACATGCGTATGCCCCATCGTGTACCATACGACGATATCTTTATTGCTGATCTCCCGGTTCTGACTCGTCCAAAATTCAAGGCCGTCTCCGCCGGCGTGCTGGTTCGGATAATTTCCGGACGCATAGATTTCGTCCTCATGATAAGGCGTCACCCACAAGTGCTGTTTGATGAAACCTGCGCGCTTCATCAGGCTGGAGTTTTCCGAGGCGAACGGGAAGCAGTTTTCTCCAGTTACCATCTTATAGCCTACGGACTGCCCGTACTCGTTTTTCACATTGTCGTTCACGATTTTCCAGTATCTCGCCGTCTCCAGGCAAATATTTCTTCTGGCCTCAAGTTCCGTCGCAAGCAGCGTAGACTTCGCATAGAAGGCGTTCTCTCTCGGGTTATGCTCTCCCGGTTCCTCGGCCACGACATTGACTTCATATACGGAGTTCTCATTTCCGTCAATCTGCATATCCATCCTTACGTTGAAGAAGTGCTGATGGTTCGGAGCATACAAATCAGGGCCTATCATCGTACCGTATTTCGGCGTATCGCCCGGATGCAGGCCGGCTGTAGACAGAATGCCGGTCAGTTTCACTTCGAACTGAATGTTGCCATCCTGATAGAAGTACCAGAAGAAACCATACTCATAGTTGGCAACCGTTGATATCGAGGATATCACAAGTCGGCGGGAGCGTCTTACTTCCACGTCATTGGTCCGCCAATCCGTATGCTTCCAAAGAATGCCGTAGTCCTCCTCATGCATACAAATCGCATTCTTAATAACGACCAATTCGCCCTTGCTGTTCGTCATCGGAGCATCAAAGTACTTGATATAGCCCACGCAGTCGCAGCCAAGCTCCAGAGAATTCGCCAACTGCCCGATTCCGTATTCCCCGCTGTCGAACGCGTTCTTGCGATTCTGAATCGCTCCCGGATCGCCATATGGAACCACCATCTCCGACAATGCGGCACGGTACAGGATCGGACGCTTACGCCCCCCATCCTCGTATGTCACTGTGTGAAGCGTCAGCCCTTCTCGCGGGTTAAAGCCGATGCGGAAATTCCAATTTTGCCATTCGACTTCATGGCCATTTACTGTAAAACTCGGTCCTTCAGGCTGGATAATCTCTATCGGCTTGATCCCTGTACGAAGCGGCCCCACCCGATCAGGCGTGTAATTCGCTTCTTGAGCCGGGATCTTCGTATATTCGTATTCTTCTACCCGGAGAATTTCCATCTTATTGAGATCTACGATCGGAATCAAAGGAAGCGGCCGGGCATATCCGTTATCCTTCTCATCACTGCGCAGGAAGCAGAGCGGACGCGCCAGGCGTACCAAGGAATCCTCCTCCGCCCCGAAATGTCCCGCCGACCACAAATCCACCATAACCAGACTCGGGTCATCAATCCCAAGACGCTTCAGCGCCTCTTGGAATAACGGGCTTCTTTGCACCACCTTCTCGCACTCCAGGTGTTCATCCAGCATGATCATCGGATGTACGCCCGGGATAAGTTTCCAGGAGGTTACTTGATGCTTCGTCAAGGATACTACCGCCTCGTAGCAGGCATTGTCCAAATTGTTAAGAATAATGATCAATGCTTCCCTCTCTATCGGATTGCTTCCGTCATAAGCCTGCACCAGTTCTTTTTTCGGTTCCTTCAATTGAACCGACACGAATCGGTGGTATGCTCCAAGTCCTTTTTGTCCTTTCAGGATGGAGACGGCGATCCCGATCTCCTCCTTGCTCAACGGCTCCAACGGATGATTCTCAACTTGTACGGTATTTTCGGCCATTCCGATCTTCCTCTCTGTAAGGTTATTGTACTGCATCTTTGCCGGTTGGTTTTGTATTCACCAAACCGTGTTACGTTATATCACAATCATATGACGCAATTTTATTTTCTTAAAGCGATGATTACCGAATATTGAGATGCTTAGAAAGAACTTTTGGTTCTTTTGGGAAACAAACCTTTATTTAAATCGATAAAGATTACGGAAACCGAGCTCCCTGGAGATGTAATAAGCATATTTTTTGGTATAAGAACTGTACTTCTCGATATGTTGAGGTGTAAAGCGGGTTGACGGTCCGGCGCAATTCAGCGAGCCGATCACCGTATTCTCACGGGAGAAAATCGGAGCTCCAATGCCTGTTGTTCCGTCCGTAACTTCTCCAACTGACACCGCAAAGCCTTTTTCACGAATCTTCTCAAGTTCGTATTCTACGGATTCTTGAGTCAACCGTCTCAAAGACGGAACGGAAGACCAGTCCACATTTTTCAACATGTTATCCCTTGTTTTTTGCGATAGGTAAGCGAGCATGGCGCGGTTTGAGGCACCGATATATAGGGGCAGCCTTAATCCGATCGGTTCGGAAATGTTGAGGATCTGTGAAGAATCAATCCTATCGATGTAAACACCTTCCATATTTTCTCTCATGGTCAGATATACCGTTTCTTTCGTTTGCCTTGAAAGCTCCTCCATATAGGATCTGGCGACTGACCGGAGCATTAAACTATCCCACATCAGAAAGCTGTATTTCATGATGGTAAAGCCCAATTTATATTTTCTCGTCTTGCTGTTCTGCGAGACAAAGCCGTGCTGCGACAAACAGCCTAAAATCCGATGAACGCTTTGAACCGGCATTTCCAGTTCTCTGCTGATTTCGGTCACACTTACCTCCTTTTCATTTCCCTGCGGCACAAGAATGTTTAAGATACTGATCGCTTTGGATATCACAGACATGAATCCCACCATCCTTGTAATATGAATTTATATTAACAATTTTGCCGGATAATCTGTTTATAATTGACAATCGCCCGAATGGGTGAAAAGGTGTCCAGTATCTGCATTCCGTATTATTGACTCCGTTTCATTCGGTTTCTGTATCCCAACTCCTTCGAGATCATATTTGCATACTTCTTGGCTTGCTGGCTGAAGATTTCTATTTTTTCGGGGGTAAAACGAATAGAGGGGCCGGCGACGTTAAGGGAGCCGATAACAGTGTTGTCAAACGAAAAAATAGGGGCACCGATGCCGGTAGTGCCATCTGTCGCCTCCCCTGACGTCACCGCATATCCTCTGGAGCGAATGATTTCAATATCTTTTTGTATGTATTCCTTTGTGAGTGGAATTAAGGATGGAATGGAATCCCAATTTACGTTTGTCAGGATGGCCTCCTGCACTTTTTGCGGCAGATAGGCAAGTATGGCACGATTGGAAGCCCCTATATAAAGCGGAAGTCTTAATCCGATCGGTTCGGAAATTTTGAGAATCTGCGGGGAGTCTATGGCATCAATATAAACCCCTTCCCGGTTTTCCCTGGTTGCCAGATAAACGGTTTCCTTCGTTTTTTGCGAAAGCTCCGCCATGATCGGACGAGCCAAGGATCTCAACATAAGACTGTCCCACATCAAAAAGCCATATTTCATGACCGATAATCCCAGTTTGTACTTTTTCGACTTTTTATCTTGCGATACAAATCCGTGTTCGGATAAGGAGTGAAGAATCCGATGAACGCTCTGAACGGGCATGGCGAGCTCCCTGCTGATTTCAGTTGCGCTCATTTCCTTTTCACTGCCTTGCGGCACAAGCAGATTTAGAATATAAATAGCTTTTGAAATAACTCCAGACATTGATTGCACCTCCAAGTCGAACATTTGTTATATTATATGACGTGATCATACCATATAAACTACAGCTTTGAAATACAGTTTCCCACGATTCGGGAAAGAGGTTAAAAAGCTTGAAGTGTCGCTTGAATCACTGTCTTTCGTTATATATTCCCGCTTCTTCTCTTCCTTGCGGCATTTATTTTTTTTCGTTTTATCACCATGCGGGATAATTGTCTATGAACTCCTCTTCATCTTATGTGAATATATCGTTAAATTATTTAACATTAGGAGGCTCATCCATGCTATCGAAATCGCGATTCGTTTTGTTCTGTTTCAGCCTGCTGTCCATGCTGTGTCTCGTATTCCCTCTCGGCGCCTTCGCCGCAGACACCGCTGTGCCACAAATTGACACCGGCGACACCGCCTGGCTTTTGGTCTCGACGGCTATCGTTTTGTTTATGTTCGTCCCCGGTCTCGCCTTGTTCTATGGAGGAATGGTCAGCCGGAAGAACATTCTTTCCATCCTTATGCTTAATATGAGCAGCCTGGTCGTGGTCAGCATCGTTTGGGTCCTTTGGGGTCACACCCTTACCTTCGGAACGGATCTTTTTGGAATCATTGGCGGTATGGATTACTTGGGCTTTGCCGGCATAGGCCAGGAGCCGCTCGGAACACTCACGATTCCCCATGTACTTTTCGCTGTTTTCCAGGCCTTGTTTGCAGCCATTACTGTTGCTCTGATTGCGGGCGCTGTCGCCGAAAGAATCCGTTTCTCCGTCTGGATCTTGTTTTCCGCCGCCTGGGCAACCTTCGTGTACGCGCCTATGGCCCACTGGGTTTGGGGTGGAGGCTGGCTGTCCAAATTGGGCGGCCTCGATTTTGCGGGAGGCACCGTAGTTCACATCCTCGCCGGCGTCGGAGCCCTCACGGCCGTCATCGTCCTCGGTCCGAGAAAAGGATTTCCAGGGCGAACCCTCCCCCCGCATAATCTTGTCTTCTTTTTTATTGGAGCCATGTCCCTCTGGTTCGGGTGGATGGGCTTCAACGGAGGAAGCGTATTGGCAGCCGGGGGGCTGACAGGCTTGGTATTTGCCACAACCCACGCAGCCGCCTGCTCGGGAGCGATCGCTTGGGCTGCCATAGAATGGCTCATTCACAAAAAACCGACCCTGGTCGGAACCGTTACAGGCATCATAGCCGGACTGATCGCCATTACACCAGCCGCAGGCTACGTATCCGTCCTGTCTTCAATTCTTATTGGAGGAAGCGCCAGCTTCGTCTGTTATTGGGGAGTCAACATCCTAAAAACGAAATTCAAATATGACGATACCCTCGATGTGTTCGGCCTGCATGGGATCGGGGGAATCTGGGGAGCTTTGCTCACCGGTATTTTCGCAGACATCCGTATCAACCCTGCCGGAAACAACGGATTGCTGCACGGCAATCCCAATCAATTGCTTGCACAGGTATTGGATGTCGCCATCGCCGTAGGCTGGGCCGCGGCCGGCACCTTCGTCGTCCTGAAGATCATTGCTCTTTTCACACCGCTTCGGGTTAGCTCCGAGGAAGAAAGCTTGGGGCTCGATCTGAGCTTCCACGGAGAGCAGGCCTACAACGAACAGGAATCCGGCACAAGCGAAATGCGCCCTCCCTCTTTCCCCGCGCTCGGAATAGAGACAACCAAGGTCACCCAATCGGCCCCATAACGGTATTTTTCACAAAATAATCAATCGCCTTAGTTAGCATAAAAGGAGGAAATGAAATGCTGCCAAAACCAACCCTGAAGATTCTTTCTCTTTGTTTTATCTTGTTATTGTCCTTTCCTTTCTCGGTCTTCGCCGCAGAAGCCGAGACCGCCATCGATACCGGCGATACCACCTGGATCCTCGTCTCGGCGACCTTGGTACTATTTATGTTCGTTCCGGGTTTGGCTTTATTTTATGGAGGCTTGGTAAGCCAAAGAAACATTCTCGCCACGATGATGCACTGCTTAAGCGCTCTTTCCGTTGTCAGCATCGTATGGGTGCTTTGGGGGTACAGCTTTGCTTTTGGCCCCGGGGACAACGGGGTCTTCGGAGGATTCTCCTATTTGGGATTTCATGATGTCGGCCAAAGCCCTAAAGAGGGGTTAACCATCCCCCACCTGCTGTTCGCCTTGTATCAGGGGTTATTCGCGGCAATCACTACAGCCCTGATTTCGGGAGGCGTTGCGGAACGCATCCGGTTTCCCGTTTGGCTTCTCTTCTCGATCGCCTGGGTTACCTTGGTCTATGCTCCAATGGCGCATTGGACGTGGGGCGGCGGCTGGTTGTCCAAATTGGGCGGTCTGGACTTCGCGGGAGGTACGGTGGTTCACATCCTGTCCGGCGTCAGTGCGCTGGTGGCGGCCATCGTTGTCGGCAAGCGCAGAACGTTCCCCAACCAAACCCATCCTCCTCACAATCTGGTATTTTTCTTTATCGGAGGCATGTGCCTGTTTTTTGGATGGTTTGGATTCAATGCCGGCAGTGCATTGGCATCCGGCGCCCTAGCGAGCCAGGCTTTTGCCACAACGCTCATGGCCGGCTGCGCCGGCGGGATATTTTGGATCTTTTTGGAATGGAGGCTTCGAAATAAGCCTACCCTGGTTGGCGGAGTCACCGGGGTCATCGGAGGCTTGGTAGCCATCACTCCGGCTGCAGGATACGTAACCGTCCTGTCCTCCATCGTCATCGGCGGAGTAGCCAGTCTCGTTTGTTATTGGTCCCTGAATGCTCTCAAAGCCAAATTCCAGTATGACGATTCCCTCGATGTGTTCGGTCTTCACGGCGTTGGAGGCATCTGGGGCGCCATGGCAACCGGGATTTTCAGTACAAAAGAAGTCAACGCCGCCGGTGCTGACGGCCTCTTAGCAGGCAATCCGATGCAGGTGCTCATCCAACTGGAGGATGTGCTTGTCGCCGTTACCCTGGCCTTCGCCGGAACCTATGTCATCCTCAAAGCCATCAGCTTGTTCACTCCGCTGCGGGTAAGCGACGATCAGGAAAGCACCGGGCTCGACCTCAGCCTTCATGGAGAAAATGCTTATAACACCTTCGAACTAAACAGCAGTGAACCGCACGATACCCCGTTGTCCGTTTATGAAAAGGATTCATATAACGCCAACCAAACTTCTTTGAAGGGAGTCTGATCTATGAAGCAGCTTACAATCATTGTAAGGCCGGAGAAACTTAGCAGCGTTACCGCAGCGCTTCACCATATCGGTGTAACAGGAATGACAATAAGCGATGTAAGAGGACAAGGAACTCAGAAGGGCGTTACCACCATTTATCGCGGAGTCGAATATCAAACCAATTTCGTCCTCAAAAACAAAATCGAAACCGTCGTGAGCAATGAAATTTACGAGAAAGCCATCGAATCGGTGTTGGAGGCTGCAAGAACCGGCAAAGTCGGCGACGGGAAAATTTTTGTTACCGAGATTACCGATGCCATAAGAATCCGTACCGGCGAACACGGCCAAGCCGCTCTGGACCAGTAAATGTTCAACCCCTCCAAATCCAGCCTTGCCAATGGCGGAATTGGAGGGGCTTGTCGTCTTTTTCAGGGAGGGCTTTCCGCCGCAACAAAAGCGGGTTGACGCCGTTTTCTCGGCATCAACCCGCTTTTGTGCCCTGACAGCATAAACCCACGCTACGCATGAATGATCAAGAAATTACTCTTGGCTCTGGAGATGCAAGGCATCATCACGTTCCGCGAGTTCTTCTCATGGTCTGACAAGAAAAAGTCCCTGTGATCGACCTCCCCCTGTTCCACTTCGATCTCACAGCTGCCGCATCCGCCCACCTTGCAAGAATAAGGCGCATCGATCCCATGTTCCAACATCACATCAAGCAAGCTTTTGTCCTCCGGAATCCGCAGTCTTATATTGCTTTTCGTCAGGACGGCTTCAAAGGGCAGACATGGTCCTGTGTCAGGCGGACTGAACAACTCGTAATGGATGCTCGATGGCGGATAACCGTAATCCAATGCCGCATGTTTAAACTGTCTGATCATAGCCTCCGGACCGCAAAAATACACATGGGTCCCGATCCGCTGCTTCCACATCACCCTGGTTGGCATCCGTTCCCGCTGGCTTGAAAAATAGAAACGTACGCGTTTCCCATAAGCGGTTCCGATTTCTGAATAGAAGGGACAATATTCTTCGGAAGCCGCAGCATAATGCAGTTCAAAGGACTTCCCTTCGGCAGCGAGTTGCGGCATCATCGCCATAAATGGAGTTATTCCGATTCCTGCGGCAATAAACACATGATGCCGCCCTTCGAAGCTCAGCGGCAAATGATTTTGGGGATGACTAATTTCAAGGGTATCTCCTTCTTTCATACGGTCATGCCAATACACCGATCCGCCCCTGGAAGTTTCGCTTCGCCGAACGGCAATCTTATAATATTCGTCCTGCAGCGGATTTCCTGCCAAGGAATAGTGCCTTTCCAACAACCCTCCATCTGTCTCGAGATAGGTTGTAATGTGCGCCCCTGGCGAGAACCCGGGAAGCATTCCTTCGGCGGCAGACAGCTTGAAACTTTTCACAACCGGCGTTTCCTGCATGATTTCCGTCACGACGACTTTCAGTTTCGGACTGTACATGATTGTTTCACCTCCAAGAACAGCACGGATTATACGGATATATACCCCAAATAGGCATTCATTCGTTCAGAATAATGGCTGGACACCAAAAGCGGCGCCCCGCAGTGCTCACACTCCATTTCAGCTTCGGCCGTCTTTTTTTGAAGCCGGTAACATCCCACGCAAAACACGGTCTCCCGTGCTTCTCCGGTAGGATACCCGTCGATTTCATCTTTAGCGAAACCTAGTCCCCGTGACAATGTTAACAAAGGATGATACATTTCCATATCGCAAATCACGATTAGCTGAACTTCCATCGTCTGATTCTCAAGCGTCCGGGATATTGCAGATTGATCCCATACTCCCAACCAGCGTACAGGAACATCGATGCTTCTCGTAAATCTCTTGAATGCTTTGTGGGATTCTCCGCGTACCTTCTGCAAATAATGCACCTCCGCCTGCTTTCCTTGTCTGCCTAAAGCAAGCAGTATCGGAATCGCGTGAAGTATGCTTGTTTCGTCCACAAACAGGATATATTTATGTTTATGATTATTCATGGTGACGGCCTTCTTTGGTGATGGGCATTGGAGAGTCCCTGACTTGGAGTGATACAGAAGATGCATCCTTTCCTCCATCGTGCAGCTCTCCAAGTCGAAATAATACCGGACTTGAGGCGTTTGCCCTCCATTCAAACGGAGAAACGTGACCGGCACATCAACATATATACCATTTAGCTCTACTCCCTGAATCCATCCTGCAGTATGGCTGCACTCCCCCTGGACCCGTTCGGCATGAACGCAGCAATATCGTGCAAGAAAAGTTCCTGATTGTAAAATATGATATACGTTGTCCACGGTAGTCCCTCCTTGATCTATTTCCGGGCGCCGATATGATCTTGCAGATATTCCAGCAGCAGCGGCTTAAATGAAATGAACCCTTTATATTCCGCCAAAGGATCAGGAAGATCTTCTAAAACCTTGTAAAACCGTTCGGCCCACACTTGATTTTGCACCAGCATTTCCAAAGGGAGCAGATGGGTATGAATGCTGAATAAAATGCCGTTATTGCCCGATAACCGGAACAATCTCTGATCCTCTGTGCGCAAGCGCACCTCTTGACCCACATTACCTAGATGGAGCAAGTATTTGTTTTTCCCCCAATCACCGAATTCCTCGGGCGATGTGTCCAGCCTGTCCCCTACATTGATCGTCCAGTTCAAACGGGTCCATGGCTTTCCCGCTTCCATTCGCAGCAGAAACCCGAGCACTTTTTGCGCCAATCCGCTCTCCGAATAGATGGGAACAGGAGAATGAAACTGCAGATAGGTCATTCCGAGATCAAAGGCAAGGGACCAATTGGCGGGAAAACAGAGCTGACCGGCATCCATGTACAGATCACCGTCCCGCTGCTGCAAATAGATCAGATCCTCCTGCACATGACGGCCGATAAAATCAAGCGGTTCATAAGGCAGTGTGGAGGATTCTCCAAAAATAAACTTGTGTTCTTCATGGATGAGCTTGTTTTGAAATGTCCACAGCCGCCCCTCTTTCTCCAATCTGAAATACCGGGGATATACATGGGACATTTCATGCATCAGCATGCCGGCAATTTCCCATTGGGCTGCAAGCGTGTGCGGAAACGACCGGAAGGTCCGCTCGGGGTATTGTTCCAAAAGCCTTCTCTTTTCAAGCACTTCTTCCCGGTATTCCGGAGTGACATCAATGCAAACGGGCGGCACCAGAGCTCTTGAATTGTTTGAATACCGGTAGGAATCGCCTTGAAACGGAAACGGAAACCTTTCCAGCAGCGATCGATCCTTGATTTTCACTTTGAAAGCATCCGTCATTTCTTATACCTCCTCAGAGCCCATAATAGAATCGGGCTCCGGAGCACCCAAGAAGACAAGCTTCTTGTCATGACCGGGGCCCTCTGCAAATAACCCTTTGATTGCGTATCATGTGCAATGCTGCTGTCGGTTCAATCGCCGTGAATGAAACTTATGCTTCGCCCGGTTTACGCAGGCCGCAGAAAAAACCGATTCCGTAATCCGGCGAATCAAACGTGATTCGGCTGCCTTTCTCAAAAAACAGGACATCTCCTTGAACCGCTTTTACCGTATTGCCCGTTTCATCCGAAATGTGCATTTCCCCTTCTACAATGATTTTCATCTCATCGTAAGTATAGGTATAGGACAGCGGTTTGGACTTTTCTAACCGGAAAAAACCGCTTGTCATGGTTTTTTCCTGATCATTAGAAGACAGGACATCCCCCAAAAAGGCATTCGTCTCCGGAACTCCCATGGAAGCCAAATCTGTTTTGATTGCTTGATTTACATACTTCAGCGCCACTTTGAATATCCTCCTTAAAAAATATGTTATATTTCATGACTTGATCATTACATATACATTGAATTCATGAAACACTTCTCTCTCATATAGTGAGAAACAGTGAAATATGATCCCCTGCTTTCGCATCGCAGCAAAGAAAGCTGCGGTTTTACATCTTGGCCATATATCCTCTCGTAACCACGCCAGTCCGGATGGAATTAGCGAGCATACATAGAGCGCTGCCTAGAGCGATCCGGCGGTAAGTTTCCGTTATACGCCGGTCTTCTGCCATGGCCAGCCGGCTTGCAAGAAGCCGCTCCTTACATTCCGTGCTTAAGTTTTCCGTACCTCTTATGGAAGCGGCCACCAGGTTTTCGGCCGCCTGCGTGCTTCTCACCCGAATATCCCCGTCTCGCGTCCGACCCGATGGAGAATAGGCAAGAGAGGTAAGAATCCGCTTCTCCGCACTGCTGATGGTTTCCTGTAGGAACAGGGCACATTCAGGATCGATGGACTCTTCCGGGATAGGTTCATAAAGCGCTGCGGCTTGGTAGGGAACGGCATCCTGAACGAGCAGACGCGTAATGCCCCGATCATTGATCGCTTCCAGAACGAGTTCCGGTTCGTCCCCGACTACCACTTCCTTATGCGGCGGCCAAATGTCCATCCAATAATGATCCAAATGCCGGATGCCCACGTGAAATACATAGTAATCCGGATAAATTCTGAGCTTGTCGGGCCCATTCCCCAGATGCTCCCGGTAAAAATCATAAAATTTGGCTATGGAAGCGGCAAGGAGGCCGCTGGCTCCGATGCTGCCCCCGGAATCACGGACCACGATACCGACGCGGTCCGCCGCATGAAAGCCCGGGAATATCTGCTCAAAGGATACCGGTTGGCCGTCCAGCTCAAAAGCAAAATCAGACGTTCGAATGAGATCAGTCGTATGCATCAGGCAAAGCTCCTTTCCATCACGTTAGAACAAATTTTATCAACAGCTGTTTTTTACGAAAGATAACTTTACATCTATTTGGGAGAACAGCAAAATAAAAATGAAATATAAGACCAATTGTTTAGAATCCCAATAGTCGAGAAAGAAAAGTTGATGCATCCGTAAATATATGAAATATTATTGTTATGTAATATGACATAAAAGGTGTTTGGAATCTTTTACTGAGGAGTGATGTGTGTAATGCCAGCCAACCCAAGTACGATGGCAGACGAAAGTTTATTGATGAAAGTCCCTGCCTGGTGGAACTGTATGACGGGATTTGAAGAGATGCGCGACAAAGCCAGACTCGTCAGCGAACAAGTGCTTCGCCCCAATGCGGAAATCTCAGATCGGGAAGGCACATATCCCCGAGCCAGTTTGCAGGCCTTGGCGGATGCCGGTTTTGGTGCGGTTACGATTCCAAAGGAGTACGGGGGGCTTGGGGCAGGATGTTCGGGTTTTGCTATCCTGGCTGAAATCTTTGCCGGCTACTGCGCTTCTACGACCATGGTATGGGTCATGCATACCGCGGCTGTCCAGACCCTTTTTATGGCCGGCTCCGAGGAACAGCGGCAGCGTTATATTCCTCATGTCGTTCGCGGTCAGATCGGAGGACTGGCATTTAGCGAGCCTGCGACCGGCGGCCATTTTTGGAATGTGGTCAGTAAAGCTCCGCGTCATGGCGACGGCTATCTGCTGAATGCGCACAAATCCTTCGTAACCAGTGCGGGAGAGGCCGATTGGTACATCGTAGAAACCAATTCCCCGGACAGTCCGCTGTCCGATCCCTTGATGTTTTTGATTGTTGAAAATAATCAGGAAGGCGTCGTAGCCTTTCCATTTGACGCGCTCGGATTGAGAGGGAACAACAGTGGCCCTATGAAATTTAACGATGTGTTCGTTCCCGAACATAACCGCCTCGGTGAAGAAGGAGGCGCCGGCTTCTATAATGACACGGTCATAGACCCCTTCTTTCTTCTGGGTTCAAGTGCATGCTGGATTGGCATCGCCCAAGGAGCGATCAGCACGGCGGTGGACAATGCCAAGAAAAAGATTCATGCCGACACCGGTCAGTCTGTCGCCAACTATCAAGTCATCCGCCATGAGATGGCCAAAGCTCAAATCCTTGTTGACAGTGCAAGAAGCATGCTGTATCGAGTTGCCGAAAAAATGGATGAAACCACCCGGAAAGGCGAGCTTCTGAGTTCCTGCCTGTACCCGCTTTGGGAACTGAAAACCCATGCTGCGGATATTGTGATTGAGGTAACGAATAAGGCGCTGCAGATCTCGGGAGGCCGAGGCTATTTAAAAGGAAATATTGAACGATTTATGCGTGATGGAAGAGCGGGTGCCATCATGGGCCCCACCAATGAAGTTTTACGGGAATGGATCGGCAGAACGATGATCGGCGTTCCCTGGCTGTAAGTCCCCTAGTTCGAACGAAAAGGGGCTAATGGTATGGTAAAGGCGATGAAGCAGCGATACCGTTTCGACGGAAAAAGCCTGACGCTCCAGGAACTTTATGCCCTTTTGCCAAAGCATAAAAACAAGGAGATTCTGGGCTCGATCATCGTTCAAACCGCCTGCGGTCTGCCGATCAAACTGGTCTTTGTTCAAAATCGCAATCGGCGGCGGGATTGGCTGGTACTGCTCAGTACCGACTTGGCGTTGACAGATGCCGAGGTCGTTCGTATTGCGAAAGTTGAGTTAATAACTTGGAAATTTTTGAACCGGCCGAAAGCGTGTTTTAATAAGGGCTTGCAGAATGGGGTTGAGCTGTTTCAGCTTCAGCCCATTTTGTATGTCTATATCTGCACATCGGGGTGAAGCCCCTTTTTTATGCTTGGAAAATTGGAATGATAGCGTTCGTTTCTCCATAGAGGGGAAAGAAATCGGCGGATTAGAAATTGAAGGTTATATCGAAGATCAAAAACTGGCATATGATTTGTACTTTAACCAAGCGTATATAGATGAACAAACCATGATGAACATTGCCAAGAGCCTGAAGTTAAATCATTAATTTACGGGTTTATTCCCTATCTGGCAATATAACCGCCGTCCACAGGTATGATGGTACCCGTTACATAATCGGAAGCCTCGGACGCCAAAAACACGGTGATGCCCGCCAAATCCTTCGGCGTCCCCCATTTGCCCGCCGGGATGCGGGCCGTGATTTGCGGGTAGCGAGCTTCGTCCTGAAGCAGGTCATGATTCATTGTCGTGGCCATGTAGCCGGGCGCGATGGCGTTCACCTGAATACCGTGCATGGCCCATTCGTTCGACAGCGATTTGGTTAACTGCACCACGCCCCCTTTGCTGACGGCATAGGCCGAAGCTTTGAAGCCGCCGATAAAACTCAGCATGGAGCCAATGTTGATGATTTTGCCCGTCTTCTGCTGCACCATCTGTTCACCGGCCATTTTGCACAAATCGAAAACCGCGGTCAAGTTGATCTCGATCACGGTATTCCAAGCTTCAAGCGGAAGATCCAAGCAGGCCCTGCGATCGTGGATGCCGGCGGCGTTTACCAAGATGTTCATTTTTCCCTCTGTCATTTCAAGCGTTTGCCGGAAAGCCTCCACTCTACCCTCGTGGCTGGATAAATCCGCCCTCACGCTGTGTACGCAAAGCCCCTTGGCCTTCAATTCATCCCTAGCCGCATTGACCTCCTCCGATTTGTCGACCAGGACGACACGGGCTCCCGCCTCAAGCAGCGCTTCCGCCATTCCGCGTCCCAGACCGCGGCTGGAACCCGTCACCATGGCGTTTTTCCCTTTGAGATCAAACATGATGTGATTCACCCCCATCCGTTAGTTTAGCCGCCTATCCTTTCACTGCCCCCATCGTAACACCGCTTATAATATATCTCTGCAGCACCAGCGCGATAATCAGAATCGGCATGGTAATGATGACCGCTGCGGCCATTAAGCCGCCCCAATTGATTTCCGAATACGACAAAAAGTTAAATACGGCAATCGGCAGCGTCTTTGTTTTATCCCCTGACAAAACCAGAGAGAACATAAAATTGTTCCATGAGAAAATGAAAGACAGAATGGAAGCCGTCACCACGCCCGGCATCGATAGCGGAAGCATAATACGGAGGAAAGCGCCCTGAATCGTGCATCCGTCCACCCTGGCCGCCTCTTCCAGCTCACCCGGCAGCCCTTCATAAAACGAGATCATAACCCAGATGATAAACGGCATCCCGACCAGCATGTGGCCCAAAATCAATGACGTATAAGAATCCACCAGTCCGATTTTGCTGAAAATGATAAACCACGGGATCATAAACGAGATACCGGGAATAATTCTCGCAATCAGGATCAATAATCCCAAGCCATGCTGTTTATATTTGGCGATGGAGTATGCCGCAGGTAAACCCAAAAGCAATCCGAACAGCGTGGAAAAGAAGCCGACGATAAAACTGTTCATAATAAACTTCGTAAAATTGTGCTCCTCGAACACGGATAAATAGTTATTCAGCGTAGGTTTAAACAGGAGTATGTTCCCGGTAGACATAATTTGCACCTGCGTTTTGAAAGAGGCCAAAATCATCCAGAAAAACGGAAACAAAAAACTGACTATGATCAATAGAACCAGCAGCATGTAAAACCGCCCGAACCAAAGCTGTTTCGTTTTCAATTGAGCACCTCCAAGCGTCTGCGCAATTGAATAATCAACAGACTGATGCCGAGTACCAGGAGGAAGAAGAGCATTAACATCGCCGAGGTCATGCCTAATTGGAAATACTGGAAGCCGAGTTGAAAGCCGTAGATGTTCAGCGTTTCCGTAGCGAATCCGGGTCCCCCTTGGGTCATGGCATAAATAATGTCGAACGTTTTCAACGCGTCGATCGCCCGCAGCAGACCCGCCGCAAAAATGGTGGGCATAAGCAAAGGCAGCGTGATCTTCCAAAACATTTGCCAGACATTCGCGCCGTCAATTTCCGCCGCCTCATAATTTTCTTGCGGCAGCGTCGCCAAACCGGCTAACAAGATTAAAGAAATCATCGGTGTCCACTGCCAAACGTCAACGAGCACAAGCGACGGGATAGCCTGATCAGGAGAAGCGATCCATAACAGCGGCTCCAAACCCAAAAACTTCAAAAATTGGTTGCCGAACCCGATCGTCGGCTCGAAGATCAACAACCAGACCAAACCGATGGCGACCGGTGTGGATACCATGGGAAGAAGAAATAATGTTTTCACCAGATTTTTCCCTCTAAACTTACGGTTAAACAGCACCGCAATGGCGATTCCCAAAACCAGTTCGAACATCATCGCAGCGATGGTGAAATAAAACGTGCGCCCAAAGGCCGCCCAGAAACGCTCGTCATCGAACAGCAGATGCTTGTAATTATCCATAAATACCCAAACCGGTTTTTGTACACCGGACATGCTCCACTCAAAAAAACTCAGATATAACGTATAGCCGATGGGAAAAACAATCATGATGCCTACAAATAACACAGCAGGCAGGACGAAAATATATTTGATGTTTTTTTCAATGAACCGTTCGATAGGTCTCACCCTCTCCCTCCACGCTGAGATGTGAAACCAGGTTGAACATTCAACCCGGTTTCACGCTATATGCAAAGCTCCCGAATTGTGCCGCAGGATATGATTATTTCTCTTTGTCGATTAAAGCCTGGAACTTGGCGTTTTCTTCTTTCGCCGTTTTGTCCACGTCCCCGCCGGTAATGGCCGTCACGATCACCGTACCGACCAAGTCGCGCGCAGCACCTACATTGATGACCAGCGGACGGTCATGACCTACACCGATTTGGCTGGATTTGTCCATCACCTCGGCCAGCTGCTGAGGGAACGCCTTCGTGCCTTCGGGCTTCGACCAGACCGATTTGCGTGCCCCCGGGTTGCCTGCGCCTTGAATCTTCGTGGAGTTTTCTTTATTCGTTGCCCACTTCACAAACTCCCAGGCAGCATCCTGCTGCTTGGATTTGGAGTTCACCGAAAGCCCCCAGGACGTCACATTGTACGGTTTCTGTCCTGTGGCGCCGGCCGGAAAAACGGCAAAGCCGATTTGATCAGCCGGAACTTTCGATTTTTGTGGATCCAGCATGTTCGGATAAAGACTATCGGCATCCGTGTACATAGCGGCTTTGCCTTGAGCGAATACGCCCAACGCTTGCGGCCAGCTCATGTTCAATACGCCCGGAGGTCCGTAGCTTTTCAGCAGGTCGCCGTAAAGCTTAAACGCTTGAATCGCTTCCGGCGTATCGATCGTCGCTTTGCCGTCCTTTATGAAATCGCCGCCGGAGCTGTAGAGGAAGCTCGAAAACTGGGTCACGGCCGGCGAACGCTGTCCGCGGGCGACAAAGCCGTAGAACTCGTTTTTCGGATCGTTCAGTTTTTCCGCCGCCGCTTTCAGTTCATCCAATGTTTGGGGGACCTGGATGTTATTCTTTTCAAAAATATCTTTGCGGTAGTAAAGAATTTCGCGTTCGGTGATCAGCGGAACGCCGTATAATTTTCCGTCCTGCATCAAGGTGCTGACGGAGCCTTCGCTGAAATCGTTAAAATCCCACTCGGTGTCCTTTGATTTTTCGGTAAGGTCGGCCACCCAGCCGTTTTTCATATACAGCTTCGCATCCTGCAATGGACGTATCATGAACACATCCAGGCTTGAAGAGCCTGCCGTAAGCTCAACGGTCAGTTTCTGCGTCAGCTGATCTTCAAAGAATTGCTCCAAGTTGACTTTCATTCCCGTTGCCTGTTCAAATTCCGGAATCATGGGCTTCAAAGCTTCGGTCCAAGGATGGTTGGCCGTCACAACCCTTAAGCTGACGCCGTCGAATTTTTTGGCCGGGGCGGCTGAATTCGCATCGTTGGCTGCCGCTCCTCCGGAAGGAGCAGGACCCGAACCGGAGCCTGAATTGCCGCTGCAGCCGATGAGGCCGGCAAGCATGACTGCTGACATCGACAGTACTGCCAATTTATTCGCCTTTTTCACCCAAATCATCACCTTTTCTTATAAAAGTAGGTATAAAAGAACTCCGTATTGCCCTTTACACGCTTCTTTTTACTCTTGCCACCAGCTCTTCAAGAATCGTCTTGAGTTCTTCCGGGTTGGCGCTCGGACTGAACTCTTTTTTGTCAATGACCAGCGGAGCGCCTACTACAACCAACGGGGCACCATGTTTCGGCATGTCCGCCGCCTGATCGATGGACAGCCCGCCAACGGCCTGAACCGGAATGTTAACCGCTTTCACAATATCATGCAGATGATCGTATGGCGTCCTGGCAGGGTCTACCGCTCTCTCATCGTAGCCGGTATGGACGATAATATAATCCACTCCGTTAGCCTCCAGCATTTTGGCGCAGGCTACCGGGTCGGGAGACGCCATAATATCGCCCATGACCTGGATGTTGAAATCTCTGGCGGCATTCACTACCGCACGGATCGTAGCGGGATGGGCTACCCCCATAACGACAACGTGCGTCGCCCCCGCTCTGGCCATCATTTCCGCTTCCAAATAACCGCCGTCCATCGTTTTTAAATCCGCCACGATCGGATGATCCGGAAAGGCCTCCCGCAGCCTTTTTACGGCATGCAGCCCTTCACCCAGGAGCAGGGGCGTGCCGGCTTCGATCCAATCCACCCCGGCTTCCACAGCCACCTTCGCCATCTCGAGAGCGGCTTCAATATGAGGTAAATCCAAAGAGATTTGTAAAATCGGCTTCATAAATGACAAGACCTCCTCTGATTGGTGCTTCGAGCGTTGCGGACTGGCCAAAATAGGCGATTAGGCGTGAACCCATACACTGGATACAATGTGGAGATCGCTTCAGCAGACGCCGGCCCCTTATCTCGAATCCGAATGTCTTTATAGCGGCTGGATGCTCATGGTATGTAACCGCTATCATTTTGTACAATACATTATATGTATAGTTACATAAGTAATACTTATCGTAATAACTTCGATAATTAATACCTCACAAACCTTCATCCGCCGCTTTTTCATAAGCGGCGCGAGGTACCTGGGTCGCCAACTTTCCGCCGCTCACGTCGATCATCGTCCCGGTGATGTAAGAGGCATAATCGGAGGCCAAGAAGCAGATCAGGCAGGCCACATCCTTCTTCTCCCCCCATTTGCGCAGTGTCAATGTATCCAGCAACCGCTCCTGCTTCTCCTTGGGCAGCTCGGTAAAATGGTTCAGCGTTGTCGGGATCATACCCGGGGCGTACGCATTCACCGTAATATCCCACGGCCCCAATTCACCGGCAAGGACGCGAGTAAACTGCCCGACTCCTGCCTTGGCCGATGCATAGGCCGCACTTCCGATACTCGGGATCATCGCCGCAAACGAAGCCGCGTTAAGGATTCGCCCGTATTTCTGTTTTTTCATGACCGGAATGACCGCCTTGCACATCTGAAAGGTGCCCTTCATATTGATATCGTGGCACAAATCCCATGCCTCTTCCGATATCTCATCCACCCAGCCGTCACCCGTGACGCCGGCATTGTTAACGAGAATGTCGATGCGGCCGTATGCGGCCGTTACTTCCTGCACAATTTCCTGGATGCGTTGATAGTCTCGCACGTCACAAACATACTGGCGTCCCGTACAGTTACTTGCGGCCAGTTCCTTGGCCAAGTCATCCGATTCGGACGGATTCACATCCAATGCGACGGTCGTTACGCCTTCCGCGGCTAAAGTCACAAGAATTTTGCGGCCTATCCCCCGGCCCGCCCCCGTTACAATGGCTACTTTTCCACGCAAATCGATAAGCACACGTCATCTCTCCCTTGATTATGGAGTTAAGCGAAAAAGCTTTTGAGCTTCCCTTAACAGTTTCACCTCACACGTCCCCCAAAGAAAAATAATACCGCTTTCAAATACAAATACACCTCTAATGGCAGACTATGGTTTCTCCGGTAAGGTAGTCGGATTGGGAGCTGGCCAAAAATAAGACGATTTTAGCCATATCATCGGGTTGGGCAACCTGCTGCAGGCGGGACCCCTCCGTTTTGATCTGGTCACCCGCGACGCGGGTAGCCCTAAATCTGCCCGTGTACGTCGCCGCAGGGGCAATACAATTGACATTCACATCGTAGGGGCGAAGCTGCTCGCCTAAACAGAGCGTGTAATGGGAAATGCCGGCTTTAGCGGCCGCATAAATCACACCGACCGTTGTTGCCACGTGACCTGCAGCTGAACCGACGTTCACAATTTTACCGGAACGGCGTTCCCTCATATGGGCTCCGACATATTTACACATGCACATCACATTCAACAGATTGAGATTAAGCACAGCCTGAATATCTTCTACCTTAATATCGATTGCATTGTTAGGATCGGGACGGGGAGTGCTGGCACCTATATCCCCTCCTGCGTTATTAACAAGAATATCGATATGCCCAAATTGATTGATCGCCTGCTCGACAAACGTCTCTATTTGCACAGGATCCGTCAAATCGGCAGCCAGAAAGGCCGAACGCCGGCCCAATGCACGGATCTCGTCTGCCACCGCTTCCCCCGAGGCGGCCTCGCCGAATTGAGCGGCCGCTGTCGGACTCACATCATGAATAATGACGTCCGCGCCGGCCCAAGCCAAATACAAGGCATAATAACGGCCCAGCCCCCGGCTGGATCCGGTTACCAATGCTATCTTTCCCGTCAGGTTCATGTCAGTCATCGCTGCACCTCTTTGTTTTATATTTGCGGGGCATCCCGCATTAAGAAAAATATTGGGTTACTTTGCCTTTCAAAAATTGAACCGACTCCCGCAAATCGCCAAGACCGTTCACTCCATCTTCTATCGAGATCCAGCTGCGGAAGCGGATGGAGTGAAGCTGCTCAAAAATTCGATCGTAATCGTTAATGCCTTTACCGATCACGCCATGGGCCAGCGCTTGCGAATATCCTTGCAATGAATATTCTTTTAAATCGTCCAGCGTGTATCCTTCTTTCAAGTATCGATCGCTCGCATGCATGGTGATCAGGCGGTGCTTGACCTGGGCGAGCAGTTTCAGCGGATCCTCTCCGGCAAAAATGGCATTGGACGGATCAAAGTTGACCCCAAACCATGGCGATGCGATCTGTTCGACGATTTCCAAATAAATATCGGATGGCTGGGCAAACTCGGGATGAATCCAAAACCCGTCTTTGTAGTGATTTTCCATCACCAAATGAACATTTTGGCGTTCGGCATACGGCAGCAGCTCTTGTATGGATTCGACAGTCCAGCGAATGCCGTCTTCCCTGGATACCTCCGGGCGCTTTTGACCGGACAATACCCGGCAGCTGCGGAACCGGTCAGGTCCCAGGAATGCCATGATATCGATGATTTGTCTCATTTTCTCGATTTCTTGCTTGCGAAAGGATGGGTCAGGGTGGGTAAAATCCGGGGAGGAGCACATCATGGGAATTTCCAAACCTTGTTCTTGTGCTGATTCTTTCACTTGGGTCAAATACTCCGCATCCTGCTGTTTCAGGAAAAGCGGGTACAATTCCAATCCGTCAGCGCCTAAGGTCCCTGCCATTTCGATCCACTCAAACAACGTCATTCTGCCATCGGACAATTCGTCCATATAGCCCTTGGGAAAAACCGAGATTTTAGGCCCGTCTTGTAGACTCATCCAGGTTGCTCCTTTTCTGTGGATTTGAATGAAACGTTTCATGTTTAATGTGAAAATAGTCCGGTCTCTCCCCTGCTTTACATAATATAAGCGTTATCTATCCACTTCAAGAGATAGCACCTGACGATTCCCTGACGAACAACTCGGGCTTAATGAATACATGGGATACCTCGTTTTGATCCCGGTCGTTCAAACGCCTGAGAATGATCTCGGCCGCTTTGCGCCCGATCGTTAAAGGTGACTGGCTGACATAGGTCACGGAGGGGGTGATCAGATTCCATTGATATTCCAATTGACCGAACGTAACGAGAGTAAGGTCTTCGGGAATCCGAATTCCTTTTTCGCGGCAAGCCATGACGATGCCGGCCGTCATGTTGTTATTAACCGATAAAATCGCCGTTGGCGGCTCATCCTGCGAGAAAAAATAGGCGACTGCCTCATATCCCCCGATATATTGAAAGTTTCCATAGAATTGATTTTCTTCTGAAAGCGGAATCCCATAAGCGGAAAATGCACTGATTATACCATCGTGACGGATTTTTCCATGCACCGTATGGATATCACCGTGCACGACCCCAATTCTCCAATGCCCCAGTTCAACCAAATGCCGGGTCAATAATTCCATGCCCAGCATATTATTATCGGCCACGATATCAGCCGGCACTGACAACACGGGACGATCGACAAGAACGATCGGAATTTGGCGGTCTATGAGTGTACGTATTTCATCATTGACTTTTCCCGTCGTGCAGACGATAATGCCATCCACTCTTTTTTCATACAGCATTTTTAATTTTTTTCGTTCAATCTCAGGATTTTCCTTGGTCGAGCTGATCAGCAATTGGTAATCATGTTCATTCATCACATCTTCGATGGCCTTGGCCAATGTCATTTGAAACGGATTGGTGATATCGCCCAAAAGAACGGCCAATGTATTGGTAGTGGATGATTTCAAGCTTCTGGCAACGGCATTCGGGTGGTAATTCAGCTCATGCACTGCCTTCCAAACCTTTTCCTGGAGCTCGGGTTTCACTTTGCCTTCTCTGTTAATCACTTTGGAAGCGGTTCCAACAGAAACACCGGCTCGCTTCGAGACATCTTTAATGGTTGGTTTCATAATACTTTATACAACCTCCATGCTTCCCTCCTTGACAAGAGAAATGAAACGTTTCATAACCAATATATTCCTGATTTCATTTGGTGTCAAGTGTATTTTATGTAAAATTATGTATAAAAACCATTCCAGCGTACGGGCCGGAATGGTGCATCTTATTAAACATATTTATTAGGGGGTAAACTGACGAGAAAGATCGTGGGGATGGTGCGGATTACTCGTCTTGGCGGTAAATCGGGGCTTCATCATCGTCTTTTTCAACGAGCTTCGCATGCACTACTAATCTCCCATCGACCTGATCAAGCGTATAATCGCACGTGGACAAGGTGACGATTCGGTCTTCAGCCGTCAAAGCCGTATCCGACTTGTACAGCGATTTTTCTTGAATGGTTTGCAGGAACGATCTGTATTCATCTTCGCTATCGAACTCCGTTTGAATATAGTTAAAGTCCGTCGTCGTATAGTAGACCGAAAAAATTTCAGCCCGATAGCTTTGATATAAGGTATCGAAAGTGAAGGTCCGATGACGATTGTAAAAATCTTTGTTAAGAAACTTCTTCAGGTCGCCAAACATGGAACCGTCTTTCATTCGATGCCCGTAAATAACGGTATTCGGATCGGGTGCAATGATCGCGTTGCGAAAGTCCATAAAAATACTTCCTGACCTCGCGTTCTCCCGCTTGTAATTCCGGTTTAAGTAATAGTCATTATTCATCGTTTGCAGGATCGGGTAAGAGATACGGGTGTCATCGATTTTAATCCATCCGACCACATCCCGGTTCACTTGAAGCAAGTCGATAAACGGCGAACGCACATCGGGCACGGCTTCGGCTTGAGCAGCGTTAAAGCTAACGCCGGAAACCGTGTCCCCAGTCCGGCTAAGGGCAGCCTGAGGGTTATCCTCATCTGCGGAGCCCTCATAAAGCGCACGGGCTTCGGCCAATGCTTGCGAATTTCTATAATAATCGATGAAGATGCCGCTTAATTGGAACAGCGAGAAAAAAAACAACACAGTCATCAGGACGTTTACAAGCCTACTGGCTTTCATTTTTAAATACCCACCGGAACCACGTATAATCCCGCAGCGTCGTCATGCTTCACGACCACTTGAACCCCATAGATCGAATGAATCGTCTTCTCCGTAATCACTTCATCCGGTTTGCCTTTCAGTTCGATGACCCCATTCTTCATCACCAGGACGTTGTCGCTATAACGGATCGCTTGATTAATGTCGTGCAGCACCATGACAATCGTCAATCCATAATTTACATTCAGGCTTTTAATCAACTCCAACAGTTCAAACTGGTAATAAATGTCCAGAAAAGTGGTCGGTTCGTCCAAAAACAAGATCGGCGTTTTTTGGGCCAAAGCCATGGCGATCCAAACCCGCTGCCGTTCCCCCCCGGACAGTTGATTTATCGTTGTATGGCGCTTGGTTTGAAGATTCGTGCAAGCTAAAGCCCAATCGATGGCTTCAGCATCCTCATCCCTCCGGGAAGCAAACATGCTTTTATGCGCCAATCGGCCAAAGCCGGTCAGCATTTCAACGGTCATATCGGCAGGCGCATCGTTATGCTGATGGACAACCGCCAATTTTTTAGCGAGTTCTTTCGGTGTGTAGCTGTAAATCGATTTGCCGTCCAATATCACTTGACCGCTATGAGGAGCATAATGCTGCGACATGACCCCAAGAAGCGTCGACTTGCCGCAGCCGTTCGGACCAATAATGGTCGTGATTTTGCCAAGTTCGATTTCACCGTTTACTGATTTCAGATGATCCACTCTTCGATCATACGAAAAGCTTACTTGATTAATTTCCATAGACGCGGTCACTCTTTCTCAGCAGGAATATTAAAAAAGGGCCGCCGATCACGGTCATAATAATGGATGCCGGTATTTCCGCAGGTGCAAGCAGAGTGCGGCCGAGTGTATCAGCCGTCAAAATAAGCAGCGCTCCTGCAAGGGCGGAGAACGGAATGAGAACCCTATGGTCCGAGCCAACCAGCAGCCGTGCAATATGAGGCACCAGCAAGCCGACAAAAGCGATGAGTCCCCCGATCGCGGTGGATACGGCGGCCAAAAGTACGGCGACCGCGGAAATGAGCAGCCTGGCCCGCGATACGTTTAAGCCCAGATTTTTTGCCGATTTGTCCTGAAGCGACAGCAGGTTGCACCACGAGCATAAGAACAAGGAAAGGAGCAGTCCGATCGAACCGTAAATGGCAATCGATTGGACGTCGCTCCATGTTTTCATCGTAAAAATGGAAGTCGTCGCCTGATTCACGGTTGTCACCGCATAGCTGCCTCTGTAATTGAACGATTGTCCTAAACCCGTAAACGTAGCGTTAATGGCAATCCCGACCAGAATGATCCGTATGGGACTAAGACCCGACTTCCAGGAGAGCGAATAGACCAGAAAGCATGCCAAAGCGCCGCCGATAAAAGCGAACAGCGGCAGCCAGAAAAAAAAGGTCGGAAAAATCGTTACAAAGAGGACGGATATGAATCCGGCTCCCGAAGAGATGCCGATGACGCCGGCATCCGCCAGAGAGCTTCTCATGACGGCTTGCAGCAGCACACCGGATACCGCCAACGATGCCCCGACAAACAGAGCTACGATAATCCTTGGCAAGCGCAAATCTTTAATGACTTCCACATTTTTATTCGTACCGGTAAACAGACCTTGAATCAGCTCCAAGCCGCCAACCTTTATACTTCCTGTAGTTACGGAAAAGACAGTCACGGCAAGGAGCAAAACGACGATACCGGTAAAGCTTAAAACGATTTTATTCATAACCATTGCCCTCTATCGTTTCGTAGTTAAGGATACAGCATCTTGACGAGTTCATTCAAAGCTTCAACCGCAGCAAGATTACCTGTTGTTCCAAACAACTCTTCTTTCAGGTCGTAAACTCTGTTGTTTTTCACAGCGTCAAAATGCTTCCAAATATCATTTTTCTTAAACTCTTGATCAAACATTTTGACGACCTCGTCCGGCATGCCATGCGCCGCCCTAAGAATGACGTCGGGATTAGCCTGCTGTAAATATTCGGTGTTGGAAGCCAAATATTCGACGGTTTCGCCCTGCACAATATTTATCCCACCGGCCAGCTTCACGAGATCTCCAATGTACGAATGTTCGGTAGCCACAAGATAACTCCCCGGCACGCCGAGCAATATAAGAACGCTAGGTCTTTTTTTGCCCTCCGTTTCTTTTCGGATTTGTTCCATTTTGTCGTTAAACCGATGAATGATCGCTTCCGCTTGCTTTTCCCGGCCGTATTTGTCGCCGAGCGACCGAATCGCGTCGTTCATCCTGCCGATGCTGGTCAGGTCCAGAAAGCTCGCCGGAACAGCCGCGTTTTCAAATACCGGTGCCAGATCGTACTCCAGTGTGGTCACGGAAAGCACTTCCGTCGGGTCGAGCGATTTCAAAATTTCCATATTCGGACTCATCGGATTGCCTACCTTCGTAGTTCCTTCGTATCGTTTGGGCAGCTGCTTATAGCTGGTCGGGATGCCTACCAAATCAAGTTCCAATGCATCCATGATTTCCGTGGCTGCTACTGTCGTCGCCACGATTCGATGCCCGGTATTCTCTTCCGCTGCAGTCGTATCGACCTTCGCATTCGAATTCGCGTCAGCTTCCGATGAGCAGCCTGTAATCACAGCTAACAGAAGAATAGTCATTATCGCGCTTATTACTTTGTTCATCTTGCTATTGCCTCCTTTCGTCGGATCGAAGCGGCCTGTCAGGTATTCCAAAAATACGGAGGACGCCGGTCTCCCGGCCTCCCCCTGTATGCATCTACTATCGGTTATCCATTCGTTTCTTACTTGATTTGGTTCATCATCGCAAGAATGTAGGCTACTGCTTCTACGCGGGTCGCACTTGCCTTCGGCGCAAAATGCTGATCGTCTCTTACATTCATTATCCCAAGACTGAGCGCTGTGGCCACTTCGGCTTTCGCCCACTCCGGAATTTGATCCGCATCCGCGAAAGTAAGCTCTGCATTCGAAGCCAATGGAATTCGTGACGCCCGAATCATCATCACCGCCAACTCGGCGCGGTTAATGGTGTGATCTAAACGGAAGGTTCCGTCTTCATAGCCTCTAACCACTTCCGAGCCCACCATTTGTGCCAGACCCGGTCTGATCCATTCCGGGATGTTCTCGAAATCGGCAAGGGTCGGTTCGGCTGCAGCGGCTTTCGGCTTGAGCGCCCGGTTGATCATCACCATAAATTCGGCACGGTTTACCTGGCGCTCCGGACGGAAGGTACCGTCCTCATAGCCGTTGACGATGCCGAGTCCCACGGCCCGCTCGATCAAAGCCTTCGCCCAATGGTCCTCGATATCCTTCAAGCGTACCTGCTCAATGATGGGGCTAGAGCCGGAAGGGTGATCGGCATTGTCCGAATCCTTTGGATCCTTTGGTTCCTTTGGTTCCTTCTTTTCCTCGACATAGGTCTTGATGCTGTCCTTGTCAAACAGGATTTCAACATCATAATCGCCAACATATTTGTCCGGAACAGCCATGCGGATTTGCGCATAAATCTTCGTCTCAGCGTCTACTACGTCGAATTGAACCGTTCTTGAATTGTCTTCCTTGCTCGACGCAATGACCTCTGCATTGACCAGCTTGCCGTCCACCTCTACCTTGAAGCCGGGCACTTCTTTGCTTTGGTTCAGAATGAGGGCGACATAGCTTTTTCCGTCTTTCACCGTCAATTTCGCGGGATGCTTCACATAATCGTTCGCGACCGACGCCTGATCTGTCCCCCGCCTGTTTATGACGAAGTCAATCGCGTATTCGCCGGGCTCCAGCTCTTCCGTAAACGGCTTGACAGTCGTCTTGGCCCCGTTCGCGTCGATAGGGATCAGGCTGGACTTATCGAAGGTAATGTGAATATCATAATCGTGGAAATATTTGAACTCCGGCCATTCGATTTTCACCCAAGCTTTAAGCTTGGCCGTCAAATCCGCGACCTTGAATCGAACGACGCGCGTATTTTTCGCCTCATCGACGTTCACGACTTCGGTATCCACGAGACTGTCCCCGTCCGCGACCCGAAACCCGGTCACTTCTTTACTTTGCTTGAGCGTGATCGACGCATACATCTGTCCGTTGGTTACCGTCAACGTTCCGGGGGTTATGACGTAATCCTGCATGACCGACTTCTGTTCGGTATTATACTTCAATATTTTGTAATTGATGCTGTAAGTGCCATCTTCAATTCCATGAATATTGGACGGGATCGTCCCGCCTCCCGGATTTGTTCCTGGATTTGAGGTAACGGGATTGATTTGACCCAACGCAATCCGGAATGTGCGCGTTGCCTTATCTTCGCCCTGCGGCACCTCAAGAATAAGCCTGTAGCTCGCCGACAAGTCTTCCAATTCAAACTGAGCCTCTGTAGTGCTTTCTCCGGCGCTTAACACGCTTACGACTCCGGATTGCTTTAAAGCAACTTTCGGTAAAATATCTTGTGTTGACCCATCGGATTTCAGCATTTGCAATTTCGTTATCGCAGCACCGTTTTTCAGTTTAAACGAAACGATATTTTTTCCGTTTTCAACTTTGATTTCCCCGGTATTCTCCATATAGGAGCTCAACGGAATGTCCGACTCATCCTCAGAGGTTCCGACAATCTCGAACGTATACACTCCGTCTGGAAGCGAACCGCCTCCCGGATGGCTAATGACCGAGGCCGTAAACGCCGAAAGCGCCGTTTGCAGCGCGGTTACGGCCTGATCCACCTGCTGCTGGGTCGCTGCCGGATTCTCAGCCGTCGCTTTAGCCTGATTGATCGCAGCCTGCAGCGCGCTCTTTGCTCCCGCCGGATATTGTCCGGCTGCGCTTCCTTCCACCGCTGCGTCATGCTTCGATTGGGCATCCGCGATTAACGCATTCAGCTGCGTTTTGTTCACGATGGTGGCAATATCGCTAAAGCCTAAATCCACCTCGTACTCGTGGTCGTAAACACCGATCGGGGGAGGCAGCACCCAATACACCTTTACCCAACCGGCTAACCTGGCCGACAAATCGTCCACCTCGAATTGCACGACCCTGGTGTTCGCCGCCTCGTCACGGCTTACCGTGGTCGTTTCCACCAAAATGCCGTCCCGCTCCGTCTTGAACGACAGCGTTTCCGCACTTTGCTTCAAGGTAAAGGAAACCAGCTTTTTCCCGCCCTGGACCTTCAGCTTCCCGCTGTTTCGATCCACATAATCATACATTACCGACGGTTCATCCGTGCCCTTTTTATAAATCGTAAAGCCGATATTGTACTCTCCGTCCTGAAGCGAGGCGCTTTCCGGCTGGCCAATGACTGACGCCGTAAACGCCGAAAGCGCCGTTTGAAGTTCCGCTTGCGCCGTATTCAGCTCCTGCTCGGAATACTCTGCGGATCCTTCTTTGACGAAATGATCGGCTTGAGTAATCGCAGCCTGCAGCGTATTTTTCGACCCTATCGGATATTGACCGGGTGCGCTTCCTTCCACGGCCTCGTCATGTACGCTCTGAGCCTGTGACACCAAAGCCCTCAATGCCGTTTTATCTCCAGCAGGCACCACATGAACCGTGTACGACACATCGTTTAATTTCAGCTTATCCCCTTGTCCGTTCGTAATGTAAATGTCGGACACGGTAACTACAGGGTTACTGGCTGCAGGGATTTTAGACTTAAAAACAAATACCGAGAAGCTTTTTTCCGCGCCGCCACTGAAGGCATAAGGGTTGCCGGCGCTTTTGACCGTGTGGGTAGTTTTAACGACCCCCGGCGATAGCTCGGTAGATTCGGGAGCATGGAAATAACTGTCGTCTATCGTCGGAATCCGGACGAGCTCCAGCTCATTCGGATCGAAATGGACCGTCGCTTCATGCTCATGCACCTGCTCATAAACCGCATCTGTCACGCCGCTAATCTTAACGGCCACCTCGATCTCATTGCCGAAAACGAATTGAACAGCCCCGGCAGGTCTCGAGTCCAGTCTCGCTTCAGGACTGTCAACCGCATGAGCGACCGGAACCGGGATATGTATGGTGGCCAAAAAAACAAACAGCATAAGAAAAAGGGAAACATGTTTCCTGAATGATCTGTTCAAAATGATACGCTCCTTTGAAACGGTAGTCTGCACTCTCCAATCAAGCCGGGCAGCAGGCGCTCACTCTGTTTCTCCGCCAGGCCGATGCGTTCTTTTGGCACAGCTACAATGTGATCTAATCAATGTCAACATCCTATTCATGGTACGGGAGTTGTTTCAACGGACCGTTTTCTACTCACTACCAGCCCCCATTGTGTTCCGTGTTGAATTTTTAAAATGCGGATTTGATTCTAACCATCACAAATGCAGACGAAATCAGCAGCAAAACGACCAACCCCGCGATCGGCGCCGTATCTCCCGTTTGGGGATTTTCAACGGTCTGCTTCCCGGCGGATGCATCCGCTGTGGCAGCATCGGACTTATGCCGAGTCGCCGGTTGAGATTTTCCGGAAACCGCTGCTGCATCGGACGAACGGACGGAAGCAGCGGAGGTCCCGCTTTTGGCCTGCCCGCTTACTTCGGCAGGTGCCGCATCCTTTCCGGTGCCGACACTTTTTATACTTTTTTCATCAAAAATAAAACGAATGGTGTAATCGTGATCGTAATCAATCGACTCTACCGTGACATGTATTTTTGAAATTAACGGCTTGGACAAGTCGTCCACTACGAATTCAACCGTTCTTTTGTCGGCAGCGCTGTCACTGCCTACCACTTTGGCATCGACAAAGCTGTCGTTGACAGGCGTTTTGAAAACCGTGATCCATTTGCTGTGATTCAATTGAATCTGTGCAGTTACAGTACCGTTCTTGACCGTCAGGATAGCCGGCTTTTCAAAATAATCATTCGCCATCGATACCGAATCGTTCTCCGCTTTTGTGATGACATAGTCAATGGTGTAAGTGCCGTCGGAAAGGGAGGGGGCGGCACCGGCTGTTTGCGGTGAAACTAACAAGGCGAAAGCGAGCACCAGCGACAGTGCAAAAAACGGGGCGGCAAAAAACCTTTTCACGTTGATGTCCTCCATTGTTATGGTACCCCCCAAGAAAATGATTATCATTCTCAGTTGGAGCTTAAAAAAAATGACTTTCGTTGTGCGACTATGGTACTTTTGACTACTGTCGTTTTTCTAGCTCATCTGTACAACACCCCTGCCTTCTTTGAGAAAAAAATGGTTGTTATCCAAGCTTTCGATTTGATATTATCTCAGCTTCCTAAATATTGTCAACCATTTTATTTACCCTCGCGGCCATCCTTTTTCGGCCTCAAGTCACAAAAAATTGGGTTAATAGCAATAAATTTGGCTAATGATTCCATAAAAAGCTGTTGACATTGATATTCATTATCATTTATGATTCTCAATAATCACATAGCGCCCAATACAAGGAACAGGAGGATTTTTATGAAGAAATACGGGGGCTTTATCTTCATGGCTATAGCGCTATTGCTGGCTTCAGGCTGCAGCCAAACGCAACCTGACGGTACCGGCGCTCTTGCAGCATCTGCTCCGAAGGCCGTATCCATTCAAGATTTTGCCGGACGCAGCATTGACTTTCCGTCTGTTCCCCGCAAAATAGCGGTTCTAAGCAACGGAGATATGGATATTGTATATGCTCTGGGAGGCGAGGTGGTCGGAAGACCTACATCCAACGGCCCCGTTCCAATCAAGGATGCTGCCCAAGCGGAACAAATCGGAACTACGCATGGCATTGATTTGGAGAAAATCGCGTATCTAAGTCCCGATGTCGTACTTGGGAACTATCCGATGAATACGAAGGACATCCCCTCCGTCGAAGGCATCGGCTCTAAAATAATGTTGACCTCAGCCAATTCGATCAGCGATATCCAAAAACAAATACAGCTTTTCGGTCAACTTTTGCAGAAGGAATCCAAAGCAAACGAGCTGATTCTTGCCATCGATCAGAAAGTGAAGGAAATCAACCCGGAGGAGAATACCGTAAAACCGAGAGTGTTATTAGTCTATGGAGCCCCCGGCACCTATATGGCCGCTTTGAACAATTCCTTAAGTGGCGATATCCTGGTCAAGGCCGGAGGAGAAAATATTGCAGCCGATTATCCGAAGCTGGAAAACTATCCTCAATATGCCCAGCTAAATACGGAAAAAATAATCCAATCGAATCCTCAGCTTATACTTCTCATGAGTCATGGCAACCCCGAACAAGTGAAGGATGGATTTTTAAAAGAAATGCAGCAAAACGCGGCCTGGCACAGCTTGGACGCCGTCAAAGAAAATCGCGTAGACGTTTTGCCGGCGGATCTTTTTGGCACCAATCCCGGCACCAGAGTGATTGAGGCGCTTGATCTGCTGCATAAACGGCTGCAAGACGTGAAGTGACATCTGATGAATATTACACAACGCCGCTTGAGAAGAAAGCTTGTGATTACCGTTGTCCCTATGTTTCTTATCATTGTAGCTTTTTACGGTTTAACCTACGGTTCCGTCACGATATCCCTGCAGGAGATATGGGCTGTGTTTCATGCCGACGGCCAGCCTGTACACGAAAAAATCATTATGAATTTAAGATTGCCCCGAGTGCTGATCGGCCTTTTGGTGGGAGCTTGTTTAGCCGCTTCCGGAGCTCTTTTGCAAGGTGTGATGAAGAATCCTTTGGCCGATCCCGGCATTATCGGGGTTTCCGCAGGAGGCGGTCTGGCTGCGATTATTTCCATGATCGTTTTTCCGCAGCTGAGCTACCTGCTCCCCGCTCTGGCATTCCTGGGCGCCTTGATCACATCCCTTATGATTTACATGATGGCTTGGGATAAGGGAGCGTCGCCGCTCAAAATCATTTTGGCGGGCGTGGCCATCAATGCCTTATTAGGGGCTATCACCAACGGGTTTATGGTTTTATACAGCGAACGGGTTCAAGCCGTCCTGCCCTGGCTGGCGGGAGGATTAAGCGGGCGGAGCTGGCATCATCTCGAATTCATGGCTCCTTATGCCATCACAGGGCTCATTTTAACCCTATTCGCGATTAAACCGTCAAATCTGCTGCTTTTGGGGGATGATTCGGCTAAACTTCTCGGCCAAAAAGTGGAGCTGCAGCGATTCCTGATTATTTTACTGGCCTCTTTGTTGGCCGGGACTGCCGTCAGTGTAGCCGGTTTAATCGGCTTTGTCGGCCTGGTCGTCCCTCACGCCATCCGGCTGCTTGTCGGCGATGATTACCGTTTCTTGCTGCCTCTTTCCATTGTGGGGGGAGCGGCACTGGTCGTTCTGGCGGATACGATAGCGCGCTCGTGGTTCGATCCGATTGAGCTGCCTGTCGGTATATTGCTGGCCGCCTTAGGTGCGCCGTTCTTTTTATTTTTACTGAAGAAACGGGGAATCATGCGATGACCGCTATTCAAACCAACCATATGGCATTCCATGCAGGCGCATTCCGACTGCATGATATCTCCCTTTCGATCCCCAGTGAGTGTATGACGGCCATTGTGGGTCCCAACGGCTCCGGCAAGTCGACCTTGCTAAAACTCATGAGTCAATTACTGCTGCCGGATCAGGGGGAAATCTATATTAGAGGAAAGCAGGCGAAAACCTATCCGGCCATCGCCCTTGCCAAAATCGTCTCCATGCTGACCCAGTCCAAGCATTCGCTTCCCGATATGACGGTAAGAGAGCTTGTTTCGTACGGACGCTCTCCCTACAAAAGACTCTTCGATCGTATGACTGCCGACGACGAACGCATCGTGGATTGGGCCATGGAAGTCACGGGCACAAAAAGACATGAGCAGCGGATGTTTCATACTTTATCTGGAGGTGAGCAGCAAAAAGCGCGTATTGCTATGGCGTTGGCCCAAAAAACGAGCATCATCCTGCTGGATGAACCTACAACGTTTTTGGATATCGCACATCAGCTGGACGTTATGGAAATGCTGCAGAAAATTAATCGGGAATACCGCATCACAATCGTCATGGTGCTTCATGATCTGCAGCAGGCTGCCCGTTACTGTCATTACATGATCGCCGTAAAAAACGGGAAAATCATGACAACGGGAAAACCAAAGGATATCATTAACCCCGCTTTTTTAAAGGAGGTCTATCAAATTGAAGCCAAAGTAACCTTTGCAGACGAATATCCGATGATTATACCTGTTAAAACTTTAGAATCGATATAGGAGGAATAGACCATGGTCATTGTGACAAATACTTCTCAAATTACAAAAGGAAATGCGCATAAATTAATCGAACGATTCGATAAAGTAGGAAAAGTGGAGTACATGGAAGGCTTTCTCGGATTGGAAGTCCTGCTGACAGAAAATACGCCCGAATATGATGAGGTTACGGTCAGCACGCGGTGGAATCGCAAGGAAGACTTCCAGGCCTGGACCCGGAGCGAAGCGTTCCGCGAAGCCCACTCCCACCGCGAGGGATTACCGGAGTATATTATTTCGAACAAAATATCGTTTTATGACGTAAAAATTGTCAGACACCCCATCACAGCCAGTTAACGGCCCAAACGAAAACCGCCTCCAGTCCGTCGTCAGGGAGTGAGGCGGTTCCTTCCTACCCCCTGATGAGACCGCCGCATACCGGGATCACCTGTCCGGTCACATAATCCGATAAACCCGTCGTTAAAAATTGAATGACATTGGCACAATCTTCAACGGTACCGAGCCGTTTTAACGCCGTGTCGGATTCCAGCTTTTCTTTGCCGATCTTTTCAAATTGCACGTTTAATCTGCCGGTCGCAATATACCCGGGAGCGATACAGTTCACTTGTATCCCATACGGTCCCAATTCCTGTGCAAGATATCGGGTGTAGCCGACGATACCGGCTTTGGCTGCGCCATAATGTGCGTAACTGCCGTCAACATTGCCCTGGAGGCCGGCAATAGACGATACCGTTACGATTTTTCCCGACTTTTGTTGTTTCATAAAAGGGGATGCCGACATGCAGGTGTGAATCGTACCGTACAAATTCCTTTCCATTATCCTTCGCGTCTGGACCATATCGAGCCTTGAGGCAAAGCTTTCCGTAAGCCCTCCCGCGCCTCCGCCCGCATTACAAATCACAATGTCGATCCGTCCGAATTCATCCATGGCTTTTTCCATCAAAGCAGTACAAGCTTTTGCATCGGTTACATCGATTTCATAGCCTGATGATCGTACCCCACGCTGCCTTACTTCTTCTACTACCGTTTCTCCCGTCATCTGATTTTTTTCCATTTCAAAATCGGTAAACGAGTGTAAATCGAGATCCGCCACAACGACATGGGCCCCCAAATCCGCCAATCTGAGGGCATAGCCTCTTCCAAGTCCCCGCGCGGCTCCCGTAACGACAGCTGCTTTGTCCTTCAGCGGTTTATGTTCCATATTCATTCCTCCGCTTCCCCTCGCTATATGCCCAAGTAAGCCGAAAGAAGCTCGTCGTTATGAAGAAGTTCTTCTCCGCTTCCGGATAATGTGATTTTACCGTTTTCCAGCACATAGGCGTAATGACATATCGAAAGGGCCCGATGAACGCTTTGCTCGACCAGCAGTACCGTTGTCTCGTCCTTATTGACCTTCGCAATAATTTCGAATACTTGCTCGACCATGGAAGGGGCCAAGCCTAATGAAGGTTCATCCAGCATTAAGAGATCCGGCTGCGCCATCAATCCGCGTGCGATCGCACACATTTGCTGTTCACCCCCGCTAAGCGTTCCTGCGATTTGTTTTCTTCTTTCATAGAGCCGTGGCATATACGCATAAATCATCTCCAACCGCTCTTTCATGGAAGCTCTTGCCCTCTTGCAAAAGGCTCCGAGCTGAATGTTTTCGATAACCGTTAAATCGGGGAAAAGCTTCCTTCCTTCAGGAACTTGAACGATTCCCCGTTCCACGATCTCTTTGGGCGTAAGCTGATGGATCTTCTCCTCCCCTAACAGGATAGCCCCCTCCCGGGGACGGTAAATACCGGAAATCGAATTGATGGTTGTGCTTTTGCCGGCGCCATTGCTGCCCAGCAATGCGACGATCTTTCCCTTTGCTACTTCAATAGAAGCTTCCTTTAGAGCCAAAACATCCCCGTGATATACTGTGACCTTCTCAAGTTTCAGCAAACGCCACACCCCCTCCCAGATAAGCTTTAATCACTTCGGGATTTCTTTTCACCTCGTCCGGAGTGCCTTCGGCAATTTTTTGGCCGAAGTTGATGACGATGATCCGGTCGCTTAAGGTCATGATCGCCTTCATGATATGCTCGATGATAACGATGGTAAGCTCCTTGCTTCGAAGGGACTTAATGACATCGATCACTTGATTCATTTCACTCTCCGAAAGACCGCCCATTACCTCATCCAGCAGAAGGAGCGCCGGTCTTGTTGCCAGTGCTTTGGCCAATTCCAGTTTTTTTCTTTCCCCTATCGTCAATGTGCCGGCCAACACATGGGTGCGGTGGGACAACAGAGCTTTTTCGAGAATTTCTTCCGCCGTTTTTCCGGCTTCTTCTATCGTCTTCACCTTACTGAAAGCGGAAACCATAACGTTTTCTTTTACCGTCATATCCTGGAATGGCTTTACCTTTTGAAAGGTTTTGGCAATGCCATTCTGCGTAAAATCACTAGGTCTTTTCCAGTCCGCCACATCCCTGCCCCGGTACAATATCCTCCCCTCATTCGGCCTCAAAAAACCGCTCAACAGATCGAATAAAGTCGTTTTTCCTGCTCCGTTCGGACCGATAATCCCGAGTATCTCCCCCGCTTCCGCAGCAAAGCTGATATCATGAACGGCAATGACACCTTTGAATCGTTTCGTCACATGCTCGACCCGCAATACTTCCATATCCATCATTCCTTATTCAGACTGATATTTCGACAGCCGTCTCGTATTCCATTTGCGCAGCATTCCAATCACGCCTTGAGGTGCAAGGATGATAATCAGCATGAGAATGGCGCCGTATAACATCCCGTGTATACCGTCGCCGAATTGCGCCAATTCCGAACGTAAGACCTCATTCACCGGCACCAGAAGAAGAGCCCCGATCATAGGTCCCAAATAAGCGGCCTGGCCTCCGATCATGACGATCAGAATCATGAGAATATTCAGTTCGAGATTAAAAACGCTGTAAGGGTCAATATACATAATGTACTGTGCGTAAAAGGTTCCCGCTAAAGAAGTGAAAAAAGCGCTTAAGCACATGATTCTTACTTTGAGCTTCAAGGAGTTAATTCCTACGGCCTCCGCAGCCGCCTCCGACAATTTCAACGCTTTCAATAAGTATCCCGTCCGGGAATTTTCAATTCGAACAGAAACGGACAGCCCGATGAGTACAAGTACGCATATGATAAAATAATAAGCGGCTTTGGAATCGAAGAGCATGTTTTGGAACGACATGGCGAGCGGGAGGCTCAAGCCCTGGGAACCTCCCGTTAAATCTTTCCAGAATACGGCCACAATTAAACTCACTTGGGATAAAGCGAGGGTAGCCAGAGCAAAAAAGGGGCCTTTTAGCCTTACGGTCCAATAACTTAAAAAACCTGCAATCACAGAGGAAAGGATTCCCCCAACAAGCATTCCGAGCCAGGGAGAGACGTTAAAATGAAGAAATAACAAGGTCGAGGTATACGCTCCGATCCCAAAAAAGACAATATGGGCAAATGATAACTGGCCGGTATATCCCCCCACCCAATTCCAAAATAAAGCGAGGGCGGCATACATTAAGGTCATCACTGCGATATTCAAATGGTGCTTATCCGTTAAAAAAACCGGCAAAATGAGCAACACAAACCCGAGTGTCATGGCAACGTAATATTTTTGTAATCTCATATCATTCAACCACCAGGTCTTTATTTCTGCTGCTTAACATTCCGGCAGGTTTAAATATCAATACGAGGAAGAAGATGACAAAACAAAACGCTTCCTTCAATCCCGGACTCACATAATATCCGCTCGCCGATTCGATGACACCGATCAAAAGTCCCCCAACCAGAGCGCCTCGAATATCGCCTAACCCGCCAAGAACCGCTACGACAAAGCTGATGAGCACAAAGTTCATACCGACCGTAGGATATACGTAAAATATGGGCATCAACAAACAAGAAGCTACCCCAACGATCGCTGCGCCAATGCCAAAAGTAACTTGAAATACCTGATTCACAGGGATGCCCATCAACAGCGAGGCATTTCGATCCTGAGCCACCGCGCGAATCGCTCTTCCATAGAACGTTTTCTTTAGAAAAAGAAACAACGCCGCAATAATGAAAATGGTGATCGCAAAGGAAACGACTTTCGTCAAGCTTACATTCAAGCTTCCTATATTCATGACGGTATTCTGATAGTCTACGCTAATGGTTCGGTACTCTCCGCCGAATAAAAACAGCGCTGCGTTTTGCAGAAAATACATCATGCCTACCGTAATGATGAGCTGGGAATTTTCGTCGCCAAGCAAGGGCTGTATAAACACCTTTTGAGTAAAAGCCCCGAGGGCAAATAACACTGCAGCAACCGGCAGCATGGTTAGATAAGGGTCGATACCCAAAGAAGTTACCAAGAAATAGCAAAGAAACATGCCCAGCATGAGAAACTCGCCATGAGCAAAGTTAACGATGCGAACCACGCCGAAAATTAACGTCAGCCCTATGGTAATGAGGGAATACATACCGCCCAATAATATGCCTGATACGATAACCTGCAGCAGCATTTGCATCATCCCCTCCTTTTTATGCGATTCATTACTCTAATGTAAATTCACTCAAAGCGGCCGCTCTCGGCCATACGACGATCATTTTGCCGTCTCTCCATTGGTGGGCAAACAAATTGCCGCGTTGATTTTGTCCGTCCTCCCCGAACTTAATGCCCCAGCCCGTCGGGCTTTGCCCCTCCGGCTGATCCCATGTAAATACGGCCTCGCGAATTTTATCCGGTTCAACAGACTCCGCTTTTTCAATCGTTTGGAAGAGCAGTTTAGCAGACCAATAATGAATCAGAGAGTGAGCGCTGTGCGGCTCTTCGCCATATTCCTTCTTATAGGCTTCGATAAAATGATCCATTCCCGGTGTATATTTCGGATTAGTCGTAAACTGCGGCACATCAAAACTAATGTTGCCTTCTACTTTATCGTTGCCCAGCGCTTTCGCATAATCCGTAAGGGAATAACCGGCGCCGGCGCCGAGGAATACGGGAACCTCGACTTTATTTTCAAGCATCTGGCGAGTCAACAAAATACCGTCGGTCACATAAGAGACCGCAAACAGGATATCCGGCTGGGCATCCTTGATCTTGAGAACGATCGATGTCAAATCTTTGGCTTGGGCGTTATAAGGATAAACGGGAGGTGCTTTGGCTCCTACAGCCTGAATCGCTTTCTTGAATCGGTCCGCCCCGCTCGTTCCAAACTCGGAATCTTCATGTACAATCATAATCTTCAGATCGCCGATTGGTTTATTGAGACTCTTTGTCAGTTCATCCGCTACAAATTGGGCTTGATCCCTTGACGACATCGTGTCGTTGGGTTGGGTTCTAAACACATATTTAAAGCCTCTGGAGGTGATTGCTGTAGAAACCGCTCCTCCCTCCCAATAGATCACCCTATTCTTTTCAGCAACCTGGCTTGCCGCCATCGAGATGGAACTGGAATAGCTCCCCAAGATCGCTGTTATTTTTTCCTTGTTGATTAAACGGTCGGCTTCCGCTTGTGCGGCGTTGGGGCTAGGGGCATCCGCTTCCTTGAATGCGACTGTTTTGCCCAGCAAACCGCCGGCCTGATTTTGCTCGAGACGGGCCAATTCCGCACCCCTGAAGCTTTCAATTCCAAGTGGAGCCAGATTTCCGCTTCGGGGGAACAGCGCGCCTATATAGAGCGCTTCTTTGTTCTCACCGGAATCGGCGTGGTTTGAGGTACCGGACGGATGGCCCGGGCCGCATGCCGACACCGTCACCATGATGAGAATAAGAAGCATGGCTATAAGCTTCGGTTGGAAATGTTTCATCATCTGACTACCCCCTTCTTCCATGATGGGCAAATCTCAATCCTCCAGGGACACGGCCATGGCGGACATGACCTTCTTATAACTTTCCCGGTCTGTTGTTGCTACATCAATCACTGTCGTACGCCCGGAGGCCAATGCACGCTTGATGACGCCGACCAATTCATCGGGATTCTCCACTCTGATGCCGTCGCACCCCATCGCTTTGGCCATATCGGCAAAGTTGCAGTTGTCATATTCGGAAGCGATAATCCGGCCGTGTTGGGCATTTTTGACCCAGCCTAACGCAGAATTATTAAAAATAATGGTGACGAACGGAATCGTGTACTGGACGGAAGTAATCAGCGCGTTCATGGTCATCGCGAAACCTCCGTCGCCCGTAACGGCCACGACTTTACTTTGCGGTTTTACCAATTTAACGGCCAGCGCAGCCGGCATGGCATATCCCATTCCCCCGGCCGAGGCGGGCGGTATAATGCTTCCTGCCGCTTTCGATTTAAAGAAGTGGGTCATAAACACGCGGTTTTCACCTGCGTCCAGCGTAATCACCGTGTCTTCGTCAACGGCTTCCTGCAGCTCCTTCACCAACCTCTGGGGAAGAATCGGGATCGCATCCGATTCCATCTCATCGCAAACCATGTACCGGTTTGCCAATTTACAAGCTTTTATTTTTTCTGTTCTTGCTTGAAGTTCCCCTGCATCCAAAGGCGTGATCATGTCTATCAATTGATTCAGGATGATTTTGGCATCGCCAATCAGCGGAATATCGACAGGATATACCCAACTGGCATGTTTGGCCTCAATATCAATTTGGATTATCGTTTGTCTCGACGGATCAATGAGTTTCGTCGTTTCGTTGCATGTATCCGTAGGCGCTAGCCTGGAACCGACAGCAAGAATCACATCGGCTTCTGATAAAAGCTCATTCGCGGCATCCTGTCCCCAATTGCCGAGCACGCCTACAGCGTTCGGATGCGTTTCGGCAATAGCGCTTTTCCCTTGCGCCGTCGTTCCGACGGGCGCTCCGATCATTTCGGCAAAGGTTTGCAGCTCGGCATAAGCTTTCGAACCGTGAACCCCGTTTCCGGCAATAATAAACGGTCTTTTGGCGCCGGACAGTACTTGGCATGCCTGTTTGATCTTGTCATGGGTTTCTCCCTTTTTATCATTCACAAGATAGCGCCGGGAGTGATAAATGATAGGGGAGCTGTCGGGTTTGATTTTTCCGTTAATGGCCGAGCTGTGGAACACCACGCCCACAGGTCCCGGATTTCCCGAAACGGCATGTTTTACCGCCAACTGAACGCTTTGCAAAGCTTGCTCCGGACCATATACCGCCGTCGCATATTTTGTAACCGCATCCAAAACTTTCTTTACGTCATAACCTCCATATTCTCCTGTACCCGCTTGATATGAACCATGATGGGAATACGGGAAATTATCCGTCATATCCGTTAAAATCAACATAGGTGAACTACCCTGAACGGCTTCCAAAGGCCCCATCAATCCATTCGAAAGGGTCCAGGCACCCTGTGCTGTGAAAACCCCCGGCTTGCCCGTCAACCTGCCGAATACTTCCGCCATAATACTTGCAATTTGTTCATGCCGGACAAGAATCGGTTTTACTTTTGGGGACTCGTACAATGCATCATACAATTTCCCCATATAACCGCCGGGAATGCCAAAGACATATTCCGCATCAATTTCTTCCAATATTTGGCATAATCCATCCATTGTGCTGCATTCTTTTGTAATCGAACTACTCTTTAGCGTTTTCGGGTTTTCCGTCATCGTCTGTCAACCTCCATTTGAAATAATGTACTGACACAGGAATGAATTCGTTCGGTATAATTTAAGAATGTGCTCCATAGATCACTACATTGTATTTGTATTCCTTACTGTTTTGTACACATGTCAATGAAATTTCGCGCAGCATGTGACTGCCTGCTGCGCATAAAGGGTGTCACCTATGGGTGACACCCTTTATGCGGTCTTTCCATATCAAATTCATCGGTTGTCCAAAATTCCCCGGTTCTCGCCCGGAGGTATTTACCTGCTCTGCATTAGGCTACTCCGTTGCCAATTCACGGATCACAGCCGCTTCAACATCAAAATCGTAGGCGCCTAGCGTAATGGCTACATGGTCGATCGTGCCGGTGAAGGCAAACGGCGCCGCGTAGGCAGGACTGACGGCGCTTTGATCGTCACGCCCAATTTGAAAAGCTCCGCCGGCAAATCCGAGAAAGCCGGTATGACCGACGGTTCCTTCCCCGATCTGCCGATTCTCAATGAACATTTTGACTGTCCCTTCATTGTCACCTGTGTTCAGCATCAACAAACGGAGAACGATCGAACCGGCAGGAAGCTCCTGATCCGAGATGACCGTGTATTTCCCGATACCGGAATAGTTGTAGTAAAATACAAGCCGGTTGTTTTGGATATACAGTACATAACCGCCGGAACCGTCCCCCTGGGAAATCAACACTCCTTCTTCCTCGGAGGTATGACGGGATAACGGCACACGGATCTCAAAGGATTTATTGCGAAGATCCGGGGCGACCGAGGCATGGAAACGGGACGGAGACGGATAATACTTCCTCCGTACCGGTCCGGCGGGTTGGGTGATGACCGATTTCCGGGTACGGATTTTCCCGGCCAGCGAACGCCCGTCCAGCGGAAGCACGCCATATTTGCCGGCCTCCACCCACCAGCGGTCGATCAAATCACGCAATATTTCGGGCTTTTGCCCGGCCAAATCGTTCATTTCCGAGTAATCCTCATCCACCCGGTACAGCTCCCAGGAATCTTCTTCAAACGGGGTATCCGGCTTATGGGCCGCCACGGCTTTCCAACCTTTATAGTAAATGGCCCGATTGCCCACCATTTCGTAATATTGAATCTCTTTGCGTGTCGGCAACGATCCATCATCAAACGTGTACGCCAGGCTGACTCCCTCGATCGGCTTCTGCGGCACACCCTTCAATACGGATGGAGCTTCGATATGAAGCAGTTCCAGAATGGTCGGTACGATATCGATGACGTGGTGATACTGGCTGCGAATAGCTCCGGCATCTTTGATCTTCTCAGGATAATGGATAATCAGCGGATCCTTGACTCCTCCCGCATGAACGAACGATTTATACCACTTTAAAGGCGTATTCCCGACTTGCGCCCAACCGGCAGGATAATGATTATTGGCCAAAGGGCTGCCTATTTCGTCTATTCGTTTCAATTTACTTTCAAACGACTCTTGAGTCCCCAGCCCGTTCCAGGAATTTACCGTTCCTTCTTTTCCGCCCATAGCGCAAGCCCCATTATCGGAAAGCAGGAGAATCAAGGTATTGTCCAGTTGTCCGATGGTCTTCAGAAAATCGATAAAGCGTCCGATATGATAGTCCGTATGTTCCAGAAAGCCTGCAAATGCTTCCTGCATCCGGGCATACAGCCTCTGCTCGTCGGCGCTTAATTCATCCCACGCCTTCACGCCTGGATTGCGGGGCGGCAGTTTCGCATCCGCAGGGATAATGCCCAGCGCCTGCTGTCTGGCAAACCACTCTTCGCGGGTACAATCCCAGCCTTTGTCATATTTCCCTTTGTACTTATCGATAAACTCCTTGGGAGCATGATGAGGCGCGTGCGTGGCACCGTAGGCCAGATAACAGAAAAACGGCTTGTCCGGCGCGGCGCTGTGGTGGTCACGAATATATTCGATCGCTTTATCCGTCAAATCCTCCGTTAAATGATAGCCTTCCTCCGGTGTTTTGGGCTGGGGCACCCTGCGGTTGTCCTCCACCAGGTCAGGATACCACTGGCTTGTCGCGCCGGACAAAAAGCCGTAGTAATGCTCAAATCCTCTTCCTAAAGGCCAATTGTCGAAAGGTCCCACATTGCTTTGCTCTTTGCCCGGCGTCAGGTGCCACTTTCCTACGGCATAGGTACTGTAACCATGTTCCAGCAAAATCTCACTGATCAATGCCGTATCTTTGCGTACTTTTCCGCGGCTATGAGGAAAACCGCTGTCATATTCGGAGACGAACGACACCCCGGCGCTATGCGGATTTCTCCCGGTCAGAAGCGATGCCCTCGTCGGTGAGCAAATCGCCGTCGTATGAAAATTATTGTAGCGGAGCCCCCCCGCTGCCAGCGCATCCATATGGGGCGTGTGAATATCGGAACCGTAACAGCCCAGATGGGCGAAACCAAGATCGTCCAACAGGATGATCACGATATTGGGGCGTCCTTCGGACGGTTTATCCGGTTTTGGCCACCAAGGCACCGATTCTTCCACGGTTCGGCCGATCACGCCTTGAAACGTTTCCTCTTTCCATGCAGACATGCCAAGCCCTCCTTTAGATTGAAATTACTTTAATTTCCCGCGAAATACGGCCCCGCCTACAATACCGTAACGCGACAGCGCGACGCTCCCGAACCAGCCGAGCAGACGGTCCGTGACAAATCCCATCACGCCCAAAGAGAACAAGCCTACAAAAATCCAATCCGTCTTGAAGTACAGTCTGGAGCTCCAGATCATGAATCCGACGCCTTCATTGGAAGCCACCATCTCTGCGCCAATAATCGCCATAAACGATGTGCCCATCGCAAGCCTCATGCCCGTGAATATATAAGGCACCGTCGAAGGAATGATCACATGGAGCAGGATTTGCCACTCGGAAGCCCCCATGCTTCTGGCCGAACGAACCTTATCCTCCTCGACCGACAGCACGCCGGTCATCGTATTCAGGATGACGATAAATAATGTGGCGTACATAATCAAAACAATCTTGGACGTTTCCCCAATCCCGAACCACAGCAGAAATAAGGTGATGAAGGCCAGAGGCGGAATAAACCGGATGAAGTTAAGGAATGGTTCCGTCAACGTGCGGATGATGGTCACCCTGCCCATCAGCAGCCCGATCGGTACGGCTACAGCACAGCCGAGCACCCAGCCTGTAAGCACCCGCGCGAAACTGATCCCGATGTAACGAAAAAGCGATCCGTCCTGGGCTAATTCCACCATTCCCCGAAACGTATGCACAGGACCAGGCAGAAAATCCGGATGGGAACTCACCGACAGGAGCTGCCAACCGATCAATACGATGATCCAGGTTACTACGCCCGTATTCAGCAGTTTTTTATAAAAAGCCAAGTTTGGCGCCCCCCTCTATTCTTCAAAATGGCTCTCAATGGCTTGCAAGAGCTCAAGGAATCTCGCATCCGCCATGTCTCTGGGATACGGCAGCGGAACGTCATACACTTTGGAGATCCGCGAATTCGGACCGATAGACATAATGCCGATTCTTTCACCCAGAAGGAGCGCCTCCTGAATATCGTGCGTCACAAACACAACGGTCTTGTTCGTCTGCCGCCAAATACGTATCAGTTCTTTCTGCATCGTACGGCGCGTCATGGCGTCCAATGCGCCAAACGGCTCGTCCATGAGAAGAATGGCCGGATCGTTCGCCAGCACCCTTGCCAGCTGCACCCGCTGCTTCATTCCCCCGGACAGCGCTTTGGGAAATTTGTCTTCGTGCCCTGCAAGCCCGACGAGCCGAATAAATTCGTCGGAAATCCGGTTCCGCTCCGCCTTCGGAACTTTCTTCATGCGCAGGCCAAACTCCACATTTTCCCGGACGGTGAGCCACGGAAACAAAGAAGCGTCCGCGCTTTGAAATACCATGGCCCGGTCGCTGCCCGGCTTGTTAATTTCTTCATCGCCGAGAGCAAGACGCCCCTCCGTTTTCGAGATAAAGCCTGCGATCATATTCAGCAGAGTCGATTTCCCGCAGCCGCTCGGCCCGAGAAGAACGAAAAACTCTCCTTCCTGAACGACCAGATTCACATCTCGCAGCACATAGTGGACATTGGTCCCGGAAGCATCAGGGAACGCTTTATTGACGTTTTCGATATGAATGGTCTTCGGTGTTGCAGATAAAGCCATATCAACCCATCTCCTTACGGCTCGTAGCTTACCGTTTCAGGCAGCGCTTTTTTCAACGGCTCGATATTAATTTTATCCTTCAGTTCGTACTTGTCTTTTAATATGCCTTTGCTTTCGACCCATTTCTTGACATCCTGCAGATGAAGATAATCCTCTTGGGTAAATCCAAGCGTATAGTTCGTCGATTGCAAGTCTTCCAAAACGCGGTCTTTCGGCAGCTTCAGCTCCTTGAACGCCACCTCCGCCGTTTCTTCTTTATGATCCGGAATATAGCGAATCCCCTCATCCAACGCTTTGAGCACCGAGCTGACGGCATCCGGGTTGTTTTTGACGAACGCCGTATCGACCAGCAAATATGAACTGATGTTTACACCGGAGCCGGATACGTCGATTAACGCTTTGACGCCCTTGATAGCCTTAAATTTATCGACCAGCGCGCCTCCGATCCACACGGCATCCATGTCTCCTTTTTGCAAAGAAACGATCGCTTCATCCGGCGTACTGTATGGCACATAGGTCACTTCTTTTTCGTCGATATTGTTCTTTTCCAGATACTTGGCCCAGACGTATTCATACACGGTTCCTTTGGCCACGCCGAGCTTCTTCCCTTTAAAATCTTCCGGCGTATTGATATGGTCTCTCGCGAATAGCAGCGTCTTGGCGGCGGATTGCTCGTTTGTGCGAGTAAGCGCACTGACAACCGTCATATCCCCTTTCCCCAGCGAGTTGACCAAAGCATAGTCTGCCGCAAGCGCCGTATCCGCTTGGCTGATCAGCAAAGCGTTGACCGTATCGATCCCGTAAGCGAAATTGGATATTTCCGGTTCAATGCCATGCTTTTGAAAAAAACCTTTTTCCTTTGCGATACGGAATTGAAAGGAGCCTCCTGCCGCCGTATCGATCGCTAATCTGACCTTGACCGGCGTTGTCTGCTTCGCGCCGGCTGCACCCGTTTGGGCGCCTGCCGCGTTATTTTCCGTAGTCGACGTAGAGCAAGCGGCTGTTAAAGCCAGCGTAAACACACTAAATGTAAGAACTGCCGTTTTCAATGCATTGATTTTCATATGGTTTTTCCTCCCCTAAATGATAGTTGATGTAACGTTATTCGTTTCTCGGTGTGGTAAATGGCTTCACCGCTTCGGACATTCTCGGCAAGTTGGCCAAAATTCGTAGACAAAAATCCAGATGAATTCTTTTTTCTTCTTCCGTAAATCCATCAAAGAGAACCCCGGGCACTTTCCCCTTTATGCCTTCATTGCGCTTGAGAAACGCTTTACCCGCTTCCGTAATGCGTACAATGACGATTCTGCGGTCTAGATCGGTTCTTGCGCGCTCTATCAACCCCGCCTTTACCAACTTGTCGCACAGCGCCGTGATCGCGCCGGTAGTAAAATCCAGTTCATCCGCCAATTCGCCTGCTTTGTGCGGCCCTTTTTGATCCAGCAGCCTCAGAATCAAAATTTGGGGAAGGCTGACCAGGCCTTCGATCGCAATTTTGTCCCGTTCGACGACAAACTTCCGGACCATTTTGCGAAAGTAGTAGTCCAATTCCTCCAATAAATGATCGTGATGATGTTCCATGATTTCCCTCCATTTTTTAAATCAGGTATTGTGCCGGAGTCCATTTACGTTATCTGCTAAAAAACGCAAAAAGACCCCTGTCCTTTCGCAAATGAAAGGAAATTCAGGAGCCTTTGGCATGTCCAATCGGCGTCGATTTTATTAATGCAGTTAATAAATGAATAGAAAGATACTTTTGGATAAGGAAATTTTATATCGATAATTCCGATATGTCAAGTATGGATTTGAAAAATCCCTCCATGAATTTGGAGGGATGAACCATAACGAAATACGGCCCGCCGCTCAAGAGCTTGCCGCTTGCCAAACGTTGTGCGCCGTGTTCCTGGCAGCTTCGGCGAATCGCCGGCCATTAAAAGATAGGTATCCTGTATTTATCTCCCGCATTGAAGTAAAGTACCGCCTCCGAGCTAAACAAGTCAATTTGCCAGGGCGGCTCCTGAATGGACGATAACGTAATTTTGTTCTGCTTTAGTGCGGATAATAAGGATGGAATCAGCTTAAGATCGGTTCCGATCAAATTCACGACTACGGGAACTTCATTGTATAAAATGGAAATGCTCATCCGGTTCATCGCATCATGACTCCTTGTTTGATTATTTTTATTCGGTTTATCCATAACAAAACCCGCAAGATCGCAGCAGCACCATGCCGCCGCTCTCTTACGGGCTTCCATAGACCCGTTGTTATGCCGTCGCCTCGTCCGATAAGCCATCATTCGGCAGCTTCTTGCGCGTTACACTTTGTCTTCCGTCCACACCGACAGGAATATCGCCATCCACCGTCACTCTGCGTACAATACGCTGCTGGTCGCCGTAATCGTTGATGGCATAATGCTGAGTTGCGCGGTTATCCCAGATCGCCACGTCGCCGGCGGACCAGCGCCAGCGCACCGTATTTTCCAAGCGAATCACATGGTTTTGCAGCAGGCTCAGCAGATAAGCGGAATCGGCGGACGACAGGCCGATAATTTTCTTTACAAAATGCCCCAGCAGCAGTGAACGCTCGCCTGTCTCCGGATGCACCCTTACGACCGGGTGCTCTGTCTCATACAGCGTGGATGTGAACACTTCCCGGTGATAGCGAAGCGCCTCGTCCGACACTTTGCTTCGATTTGCGGCATAGTCGTATTCATTCGTATGCAAGGCCCACAGCCTATCGACCAGCTTGCGCAGCTCTTCAGGCAGATGCTCATAGGCAGCCGCAGTGTTGGCCCAAACGGTATCGCCGCCCGATTTCGGAACAGTTACTGCTCTCAGGATCGAAATCTTCGGATAAGCATCGACGAAAGTGACGTCGGTATGCCACGAGTCCGCGCGGCGTCCATGTGCGGCATTGAGCTCCAGAATGTAACCCGTTCCCTCCTTCTTGGGCACGGTCGGATGTGCAACCGGGTCGCCGAACAATCCAGCCAACGCCTCCTGTCCTGCATCATCCAGATGATGCTGGCCGCGGAAGAAGATGACTTTATATTTCAATAAAGCCTCCTTAATTACTGCATCAGTCTCCGGATCCAGATCCGCGGAAAGCTTCACACCCGTAATCTCTGCACCGATCCGCCCGGCGATCGGGTGCACCTTTGCCTTCAACTCCACCGCATTGTCGTTGCCCACGTTACTCATTCCAAAACCTCCTCAAGAATATGGTTGTATCCGGGCAGCCTCCAGCTCCACTGCCCTGATCTTCTGTTACACACCCGGCTGCTGGCCGCCGTCCACCAATATTTCAGCACCCGTAATGGACTTAGCCCGATCGGATGCGAGAAATAACACAATATCCGCAATTTCCTGCGGATCCACAAGCCTGCCCAGCGGGATCGCTGCTGTGCTCTCCGCCTTATACTGCTCAACGGAAATTCCTTTCGCCTCAGCTTGCTGCAGGGCAAGCACTTCCGCTCTTTCCGTAGCCGTAAGCCCCGGAGACACCGAGTTGATCCGAATCCCGTATTTCGCAAGCTCCTTGGAAAAGCCTTTGCTGAAATTTAACAGCGCGGCGTTGGTCCCACCGGGAAGGAACAAAGGAGAAGGCGTCCGTCCGGCACCGCCGACGATATTGACGATGCTGCCCTGCCGTCTTTCCTGATAATGCGGCAAAACCGCTCTGATCGTGCGTATATAACCAAGCAGCTTCAAATTCCATGCGTCGGTAAAATCTTCATCCGTCAAGGACTGCGGCTGCGGTAAATGAATTGACCGGTCTTCTTAAGCCGTAGTGCTCGCGGAGTGTCGAGCCGCTGTATTCTGTGCGGAATAATCCTCTGCACTGAAGCTCCGGTACAACTTGCTGCGCAAACTCCTCCAGTCCGCCAGGCAAATAGGGAGGCATGACGTTAAACCCGTCGCCGGCCCCCAACGTAAACCATTCTTCCAACTGGTCAGCGACTTGCAGCGCCGTACCGGCAAATACACGGTGCCCTCTGGCGCCCGCAAGCTTATGAATCAATTGGCGGATGGTCAGCTGTTCCCGTTTGGCGAGATCGGCGACCAGTTGGAAACGGCTCTTATTGCCGTTAATCTTGTCAATATCAGGCAATTCGGGCAGCGGACCGTCAAGAGGATATGTATATAACTCTACGCCCAGCATGTTTGACAGCTGCTGCAGCCCGTAAGCCGGCACTGTCAATTCATTGATCTCCTGCTCCTTTTCCTTCGCTTCCGATTCCGTGTCGCCGATGATCGGGCAAATGCCCGGCAATATTTTCAACTGATCCGGATCTCGTCCGTATTTCACCAGCCTGCTTTTCACATCGGAATAAAACTGTTGCCCGTCCGCCAATGTTTGCTGCGCGGTAAAGATGGCTTCGGCATACTGGGCGGCAAACTCTTTGCCGTCCTCGGAGGAACCCGCCTGCACAAGCACCGGGTATCCCTGCGGCGGTCTGGGGACATTCAGCGGCCCCCGTACTTTGAACGTGTCTCCCGTATGGTGAATGGGGCGGACTTTACGGCTGTCGGCAAAAGTACCCGACTCCCGGTCGATAACAATCGCATCATCTTCCCAACTGTCCCATAAGCTGGTGGCCACCTGCAGAAATTCTCTGGCCCGCGCATACCGTTTGCCGTGTTCCAAATGCGTGTCCCTGTTGAAGTTGTGCGCTTCGAATTCACTTCCGGACGTGACGATGTTCCAGCCTGCACGGCCTTTGCTGATATGATCCAGCGAAGCGAACTTGCGGGCCACATGAAACGGCTCGTTATAGGTCGTCGATACCGTTCCGATCAAGCCGATCCGTTCAGTAACGGCAGCCAGCGCGGACAACAGAGTGAACGGCTCCAATCCGATAAAAGCGCCGTGCTTAATATTAGGGCTTACCGCAAGTCCATCAGCTAAGAACAGCGAGTCAAATTTCGCATTTTCCGCTGTTTGCGCGAGACGCTGAAAGTACTTGATATCGGTAATATGGTGCGGCTCCGTATCCGGGCGGCGCCATGCCGCCTCGTGATGTCCCGCGTTCATAAGAAACACATTTAAGTTCATTTGTCTTTGCGCTCTGCTCATGTCATCTACACCTTTCCCAATCAAATGATCATTATTCGTTTATGGATTGCTTCCAGGAAGTCAACTTTTTCTCTGTAAACACCAGGACATAGTTGATCACAAGACCAATTAAAGAGATAGAAATGATACCCGAGTACATTTGAGGGATTTGAAAACTAAACTGCGTATATTGGACCAAATAACCCAGGCCGGATTTCGCTCCAACCATCTCCGCAGCAACCAATACAAGAATGGAGCTGGCGCCGGCTTGTCTAATGCCAACAAAAATGGTAGGTACTGAGGCGGGAATAATGACTTTGCGGAACAGGCTGATCGAGGACAGCCCCATCGATCGGGCCGATTTAATTAAAAGCGGGTCTACGTTGCGGACACCGCTGATCGTATTCAGCAGCAGAGGGAACACGCAGGCGTAGAACACGATTGCAATCTTCGATGTTTCACCAAGACCAAGCAGCAAAATAAATACAGGGAGAATCGCAAGCGCCGCCGTATTGCGGAACAGCTCCAGCAGCGGGTTAAGAAATTCCGCAACCGGCCTCCACCAGCCGATGGCCAGGCCGAGCGGAATGCTGATGGCAATCGCCAGAAAAAATCCGCTAAACGAGCGCGTCAGGCTCGCTTCGGTATGCTCGGCCAAATCTCCGGATATCAGCAGTTCCCACCATGAACTAACCACTAGGGAAAAAGGGGGCAGAAAGGTCTCGTTGGTTATGCCTAACCGCGGCGCCAGCTCCCATAAAGCAAGAAATGCGATAATGGCCATTGAGCTTTTAAACAACGAATACAGATTCTTTAATGACCACCGCAGCGCGTACAACCCCCGTTTGCGCTCCGTGATCGCTTTCTCCTGTTTCAGTCCCGTCTGCAGTTCTGCCGCAGTTGCATTACTCATTGGCTGCAGCTCCTTTCGAATTCGGTTTCGCGCCTGCCCCATGCAGGCTTTTCTCCATTTCCTGTTCCTGCGATTTGTGAACCTCATCCTTCAGCAAACCCCAAATTTGATGGCGGATCGCCACAAATTCCGGATGGGAGCGCAGATCTTCCCCCGATGTTCTGGCGTTAAAAGGAATATCGATGACCGCTTTAATGCGGCCCGGACGCGACGACATCACGGCTACCCGCTGGCCAAGATAAACGGCTTCTTCAATCCCGTGCGTGATGAAAATAATCGTCTTCCCCGTAGCTTCCCAAATGCGAAGCAGCTCACTTTGGAGCGTTTCTCTTGTCTGTGCGTCCAGTGCGGCGAAGGGTTCGTCCATCAGAAGCACTTCAGGATCATAGGCCAAGCTTCTGGCGATCGCAATCCGCTGCTTCATCCCGCCTGAAAGCTCATGCGGATAACGGTTTTCGAAGCCGCCGAGGCCGACCAGTTGAATGAATTCGCGTGCGGTTTTCTTGCGCTCCTTCCGCCCTACGCCTTTGGTCTCCAATCCGAACTCGACATTCGCAAGAGCCGTTTTCCAAGGGAACAGCGCATATTGCTGGAAGACGATACCGCGTGATAAGTCGGGGCCCGCAATCGGTTTGCCGTCGAGCAAAATCTGACCGCTGCTCGGTTTCGTTAAGCCGGCAAGCAGATCGAGCAGCGTCGATTTGCCGCAGCCGCTCGGGCCGACAATCACCATAAATTCCCCCGGCCTCACGTCCAAGCTAATGTCCTGCAGAGCGTAGACAGGCTGGGCGCTTGCCTTCAGGTGTCCGAGATTCCGCTGGATCTGAAACGACTTGTGCACATGCTGAATGCTGATTTTGGCTGACATTTGCATACTCCTCTCACCGTTTATTTCTTTTCGTTTGCGTATGGATTAAATTCATTCGTGTATAATCCCTCGACCTTTAATTGTCCTTTTTTCAACACCTCTTCTTTTTCAAGCCATTTGATCCATGTATCGAACTCCTGATCCGAGATGAGCCCGCCGGCCCCGGCAACGCCTGTGCTCTTCCAATACTTAATGGCACTTGTATCTTCTTTACGGCCCCGTGTATTAATGATATTTTCGAAACGGGCAACGACTTCGTCACGCGGTGTCGTGCGCGCCCACTCGATGGCTTTCGCGGTGGCTTCCACAAATTTGCGGGCCGTGTTGGGATTCTCTTTGATAAACTTTTCCGTCAGCACGTAGCTTCCGGCCGTAAAATTGCCGAACAGTTCCCGATCCGTAAACAGCGGATGAATGCCGCCGCGCTCCAATGCTTTGTCGCGCAGTATTCCGCCGAGCGTGGCAACGTCTACCTGATTTGCCCGCAGCGTTTGCTCCGAAGTGACCGGCGGGATAACGACGAGTGTCACTTTCTCAATCTCTTCCTTCGTCAGTCCTTCCCGGTGCAAATATTCTTTAATAACAAATTCATGATGGGCACCGAGCGTATTTACGGCGATTTTTTTCCCGATTAAATCTTTGGCCGTCTTGATCGGACTGCCGTCCAAGACGTAATAACCGGTCCATGTTTCATCATCGACACCGTAATATCCGATCACCGGCTTAATGGGCGCTCCCGCGGCAATCAGCTTCACGATCGCCCCGTTAAAGGCTCCGCCAAAATCGGTATCCCCGGTCACAACGGCTTGGATATCCTGCGGGCCGCTGATCGTATTGCCGATGTGATTCAGCTTCAGAGGCGCCAAATATCCCAGGTCGGCAGCTAATTCAGGAAACGTTACCGCACCGACCGAACCTTGGTATCTAAGCTCGGTCACTTCCAGTTCGTCACCTTTGGAGCCTTTGTCAGCATCGTTGGACCCGTCGGCCGCGGAAGTTTTGGTTTGACCGCAGCCTGTAAGCAGGATGGAAGAAGCGAGTAAAAGAAATACCGCCGCGCTGATCCATTTTTTTACCCAATGTTTTTTCATGGTTCAAACCTCCGCTTTTTTGTTTTGTTCATTTCAGTACGCCCCGTATTTTGTCGATAAAAAAAGACACACATTCATCTCAAGATGATGGTGTCTCCGGAAGTCCGGTCGATTAACCGGTAATACCTATAGACTTACTTTGATTTAACGCAATATTACCCTTGATGTTTACCCATGTCAACAGGTTTTTTTGCAAAAATGGCAGCTGAGCCGATGAATTCAAGGCCTTTATTCCTCGCTCTAATGTAGGGAAAAATTGGATTGACTCCCAAAAAAATCATTGATAAGATAGAATCCAACGTCAGACGATAGGGTTAAAACAAAATCAACCGGACCTCCGGAGACATGTGCAGGGCAAGCAGTCATGTCTCTTTTTTGTTTTTAAAGCAAAGGAGTGGTTTATATGAATACCGCAGCCCGTCCTGTGAAACAAACGGCATCATCTTCCTATGTTCCTGTACTGGTCGTTGTGATCCTCGGATCGTTCATCTCGATTTACAATATTTGCTCTATGAACGTCGGCATCCCCTCCTTCATTCGTATTTTCAACTCTGACCTTGCGACTGCCCAATGGCTAATGACCGGATTTACGCTGACGGCAGGGGTCATCACTCCCATTACCGGATACCTTGGCGAGAAGTTCAGCAACAAAAATTTGTTTTTGTTCTCGATTGCCGGGCTTCTTGTGAGTTCCATTCTTTGTTCGATTTCTTGGAATATTTATGCCCTGATCGTATTCCGGATGCTGCAGGGCATCTTTTGCGGATTAATTCAACCTGTAACGCTTACGATTATTTTCCAGGTGACACCGAAACCGAAACAGACGATGGCCGTCAGCCTTTGGTCGGCATCCACCATTCTGGGTCCCGCCCTTGCGCCCACGATCAGCGGGTGGCTGATGGAGCATCAATGGCCATGGATGTTTCTGGTGCTCATCCCGCTATGCCTGTTGACGCTGCTGCTCGGCTGGAGGACGATTCCTTTCCAACGCGGGAACGTGCCCAAGCGTTTGGACGGCTGGGGGTTGGCTTATGCTGTGGCAGGGAGTCTTGCGCTGCTGACATTCTTCACGAATGTGTACAGCTGGGGCTTCGCCTCCGGAGCTTCCGTATTGTTTCTGAGTATTGGCTTATCGGCGATACTTTTGTTTGTTATTCTTGAACTGAGAACGAAGGAGCCTCTGCTGCAGCTGCGGCTGTTCCGCAACCGGATCTTCACGGCAAGCATCACCGTTTCCGCCGTGCTCATCGTGGGCTTGTACTCGGGAATTTATTTTATTCCGTTATATCTTCAGGAAATTCATCAGATGAGTCCTTCCCATGTGGGTCTGCTGCTTCTGCTGCCGGCGCTGACTCTCGGTGTCGCAACCATTGCGGCCGGACGCTGGTATGATCGGGTCGGACCGCTTCGACTGGTGCTCGCAGGCGGTTTCCTGGTGGTGTTCGCCTCATGGATGTTTAGTTTTCTGCAGCTCGATACCAGCTACACGTACGTTGCGGTTTGGATGGCCGTCCGTTACATAGGCATCGGCCTTTCGCTGACCCCTGCGATGAACGCCGGAATGCAAGCCGTGCCGCCGGAACTGTACGGCCATGCTTCGGCATTGATCAATTGGTTAAGACAAATTTTCGGGGCGTTGGCGCTGGGACTGTTCACCTCCATCTTCTATGCCCGGATGAATACCCATACGCATGTTTTGCAGCATACGGCTGCCGACGAAAGCAGCAGATGGATACATCTGACCGCCTATACGATGAGCATTGATGATGCATTTTTGTTCGCGGCCGCATTTTCGTTTATTGGGCTGCCGCTTGCGTTCATGCTTCGCACGCAGCGGTTCGGCACAGCCAAGAAAAACGCCTGACCCATACGGACACACGATGCGAATCAATAAAAAAAAGCAGGGGTGTTTATGCATCCCTGCCCTCATGCTTTGTCATTATATGATCTCCCATGGCATACGTTGTATAGAGCGTAATGATTCTCCTTGGGAGAGGAGTACCCGGACGGAAGAGCCATCTATTTAAAGATGGAGGAGATTGGTATGAGTCTTTCAGAGCTTATCCAATTGCTCTTGCTCATTGTGATGATCATTGATCTGAACAGGCCGGGAAAATCATAATGTTCCGGAAAATGGAGGCACTCATTAAGAGATGCACTCCTTTTTCTGTTTTGGGACCTCGCCCATTTTGCAAGCACTAACCCGTTCTCTTGAATAAAGTGTACTCATGAAGGAGTGAGTGCGTTGATTCAAATCACCATTGCCGCAGTAGGAGATCTGTTAATGAAAAGCAGAATCATTGCCTCGGCCAAACAAGCTGGCGGCTATGCGTTCGATCCTATCTTTAAAAACGTTAAACCTTATTTAACAAAGCCCGACATTACGATTGGGAATCTGGAAACGACGTTTTCCGGGAATAGGCGCCCGGGAGCTGGCGGAAAACAGCCGAAGGGCAGTGCCCCACAAGAGCGAAGGAATCCGAGAACGGGCTTTCCCCTATTCAACTGTCCTGACGAACTGGCATCGACCCTTAAAAACATCGGCTTTCAAGTGTTGACCACCGCAAACAATCATTGTATGGACGGGGGAGCAGCTGGTTTAAAAAGAACATTAAACGTCCTCGACAAACATGGTTTAAAGCATACCGGAACTTTCCGTTCCCCCGCAGAATCCAGACGGCATCTGATTTTACGGGTGAAGGGCGTAAAAATTGGAATTTTGAACTATGCCAAAGGGACAAACTCCATCACCGTACCGAAACCGTGGCTTGTCAACCGAATCGCCTTAAAGAAGATCATTACGGATATCCGCAAATTGAAAAATAAAACCGATTTTCTTATTGTATACCTTCATTTCGGGCAGGAGTACCGGCCTTCCCCCAATAAAAATCAAAAACAATTGATGCATGCCTTATTTAAACAAGGTGCGAATGCGGTTTTAGGGGCGCATCCCCATGTGCAGCATCCTATAGTGATTTACAAAGTAAAAGATATCGACGGTCGTGTCAGAAAGCGGGTCGCCGCATCGTCATTAGGCAATTTCATCTCAACCCGATTGAAAAACAATGCGAATACAACCCGGGGAGTGATCCTGACCATGACTTTAACGAAAAATAACAGAGGAGTAACGGATCTCTCCAGAGTCGATCGTTTGCCCACGGTGGTCCAACGCAAAAAAGAAAAAGGGAAAACGGTCTATCGGGTTGTACCGATCGTCAAATAGTAGAACCGGCGCATAGGACGCTAACAGTAAAGTGTGAAAATCAGCCTTAAAGCCGCCTCACGACTGCTTCTCCATCGCGCCCTTCACCTCCGAATGCCTGCTGTGCCCGTCCTGGTGCCTCTCCCTTTTCTCCGTTTTTACGGACAAAAGCAGCATGATCACGGCAAGTGCCGAACACACCCAGGCCATTGCATGCAACGAATCCGTAGCCATCCGGATGCCGAAGAAGGCCGCCAGTATGCTCGATGACAAGATTGTACCGATAAACCGGGAAGTCATGAACAGCCCGGAAGCAATCCCCGTATTCGCACGGTCTATATATAAATAAAGCGCCGTCTGCAGGCCGAGATTATGGAAGCTGCCGCTCATGCCGAAAAGCGACAGTACGAAAAAAATCCACCCCGAATCGGCTTCATCACCCACCGTCTGCATGAATAAGGTGGCCGCAATGACCAAAATAGCGCCAAAGATCAAGGGAGAGCGGGAACCGCTTCGATCAATCCATCGCGCCGCCAGCGGATTAACGAGAATGCCGAAGGCAGCCAGCCCGAGCATGATCGTGCCGACTTGCTGACTGTCGAAATGCCTGACCTGCTGTAAATAGGAAGGAAAGCCAAACATGATCGCATAGTAAATCGCATTGACCAAAATAAAGTGAATATATATCTGGCATACAGCCGGATGACTCCGCAAAAATTTGACATCGATGAACGGCTGCTGATGCCGTGCTTCAAACCGGTAAAAAAAGACCGATCCAATCGTCCACAACACCAGCCAATGCCAGCCAATGCGCTCCGGCAAAGACAGTAAAAACAGCAGCAAGACGAGAATCAGCGAAGAAAAAAGGGCGATTCCCCAGCCATCCAGTCGCAGCGCCTCCCTTTTGTTGGGAGGATCGCCCGGCATATATCGAAGAGCCAGCAGGAACGATACAACGATCACCGGGAAATTGACGAAAAAGATCAAATTCCAGTCCCCATAATAAAGCAAATACCCGCTAAGGGTGGGGCCAATTGCGGCCGATGTCGTTGCAAAGATGGACAGCACGCTGAGCGCCCTGGCCTGATTGCCGGTAATTTCGTTACGGATCAAGCCCATGCCGGCCGGATGAAGAGAGGCGCTTCCCCAAGCTTGAATGATCCGAAAGCCGAGCAGCCAGCCATAACTGGGGGAGAAAGGCGCCAGCAAAGAAGCTGCCGTCACCATGAACAATCCAAGCATAAATATACGTTTGCGCCCGTACATATCGCTTAATTTCCCCATCACCGGCTGACCGACTGCGCTTGCTATATAATTAGGTAGAGATTAACCAGGACAGCTCGGAAAAGGTTAAATCGAAATCAGCCTGAATCCGGCTGAGCGCGACGGAAATCATCGTTGTATTCAATGGGTTAAGAAGTGTGCCAAGGGCAACGGCGGAAATTAACAGTAGCTGCCGGCGTGTCATCGTCTAAAAGCTGGTGCGAATCTTCATCGGACGCTTGGACAAATGACCGGACTTTTCGGGCTGAAACAGACCAACGAGCGGCAGTTGCTCTTGATCCGGCAAAGGCAGCAGCCGCAGCTTATCTGTTAGCAACGCTTCGATCGGCGATGGTTTCATAAATGATGTTCCTTTCCGGTTTAATAGCGCATTAACTCCAGGTGTCGCCCACGATGCTCTCGCTTAAAGGCCGGCGTCCATTAGGCAGCTCCCGGTCGCGGAAGCTTTCGTGAAGCGTCTCTTTTCCTCCCGGATATCCCAGCGCAATGACCGCATGCAGCTCGAAGGTGTCGGGAACCTGCAGTTCCCTGCGGGCCGCCTCCTTGTCGAAGCCGCCCATAGCGCGGGTCGATAAACCGAGCAGGGACGCTTGCAGCGAGAGAGCTGCCCAAGCCGCCCCTGTATCGAACGAATGAATCGGTTGCGGATCCCCGTTTTCTTTCACCCTGGTGGAAGCAATGACAATAAGCACAGGAGCCTGGTCGGCCCAAAGCCGGTTATTCGGAAAAAGAAACGATCGAATTTGCTCCAGCTTCTCCTCCGTATTAGCCACAATAAATCTCCATGGCTGCAAATTGCTGGACGACGGTGCCCACCGGGCCGCTTCCAGCACCGTATACAGGGTTTCATCGGAAACCGGTTTACTCAAATAGGAGCGGGCCGACCAACGGTTTAAAAATAACGGGTGAACGGGATAATCCGCCGTTCGGTTTGCCTTCACTTCCTCCAACAGCTCGTTGTTCTTCCAATCCGCTTTTATGCTCATCGTCATCCATCCCCTTATTCATTTAATGATCCAGTCGTTTAAATCAAAGTCCCGGGCCGCCAGTTGCTCCTCGACCAAAAATTGCTTCGTCCCTTCCATCAGCTTTAAGCCTTCTTCCGTAAAGGCCTCGGCTTGAATTTGGCTGATCGGATGTACCTGCTTTACCAATTCAACGGTGCTGTTGTACACTTGAGCGACAAATTCATAGTATTTTTCTTCATTCGCCAGCAAGTCCTCATACGCCTTCTGACGGGCTTCATTCCAGACTTTAGGGAATTCGGGGAACTTTTGCAGATACTTCTCCGTCACAACCGTAGCACTTGTTCCAAGAAGCTCGGGATTTTTCACCGCATCGTCAAGCAGCGGGTAGCCTTGTTCGATCTGTTTTAATGCATACACCCCGGTATTGGTCATCGCATCAATCTCACCCCGGGCTAATGCCGCTTCACCGTCCGGACGGAGCAAATGAACGATATTGACATCGGTAATGTTATGCTTTTTCAACAAACCGGCCAAAAAACGGTGATGGAATGACCCTTTTTGCGTAGCCACTGTCTTGCCTTTCAAATCCTCCAGCTTGGCAGGACCGCCCTTTTTGGCAATCAAGTAACCAATGCTGCCGACGGTTCCTTGAGAGATCAGCCTTGTCGGAGCATCTGTCGAACGGGCGATAATCGCGGGCGTATCGCCCAAGCTGCCGAAATCCAAGCGGCCGCTAATTAACGATTCCGTCTGGTCAGGCCCATTCGGAAAGCCGGTAAAGGTCACTTCGGTAATGCCATGCTTCTTCAACTCTTCCTGAATAATGCCCGTATAGAAGCCCCAGCCTTCGGCGCCGCCCGGCAAATTGAGCTTGTTGCTGCCGATATAGCCATAATTTAATGTGGCCGGAATCCCGGATGCCCCCGGCTCGCCCGAGGCGCTGTCGTCACTGACCGTACCGCAAGCTTGCAGCCAGATCAAGGAAGCGACGATCATGAACAATAGACCGGAATGCCGCATTTTGCGGCCTGTTTTGATTTTCCTGGCGCGTATCATTGAAGCTCCCCCTTTTTATATCCTATCCTTATAGATGGTGTAATCGCCCGACCCACTAAACGAATCATGGCCCTCTCCGCCATCCTTCTTCAATGTGCGTTAAGGTATCGCCCTTTTCGCCAATTGATACATATACTCGTGCGCTGACACCGGTTTGCGGCCCGGCCCCCAGCCCACCTTCTCGCGATAGCTTCCCAGTATACCGTCCTGCTCCAATGCCTCCTCGCTCGCGTTGACCGGCTTATCAAACTCGGGATCGACATAGATGGCATCGGCCGGGCAGTACAGTTCGCACATAAAGCAAGTTTGGCAATCGTCCTGTCGGGCAATGACCGGGATGCCGCCCTCCACGCGGTCAAATACGTTGGTCGGGCACACCGATACGCACTGATTGCATTCAATGCACCGGGATTCGCTGATTATTTCAATCAATGCAATACAGCCTCCTTATTCACCGGCGACGTTCTTACCCACACCTGATCCAGTCCTCCGCTGACGAGCCGGTAGCGCTGATTGCTGTCCAGCTCCGGGAAATCCTCGCGCTTATGCATCCCCCGCGTTTCGGTGCGGACCCTGGCCGACTCGTACATCCACCGGGCAGTAGCCGTCATAGCCGCAGCTTCGCGGGCTTTGACTGCATCGATGTTCAAAGCAAGGCTATCCTTGTTGATTTCTTTCCACAATTGATCAAGACGTCCAAGGGAATCGCCCAGCCCCGCATCCGTACGGAACAAATTGCGGTCGTACGGAGTCACCTCCTCCTGCACGGCGCGAATATGCCCCGCCGTCTCCGATGGTTTCGCCGCATGGCCGTGTGCCGATAACGGCGAAGAGGACAATCCCTTCAAATTGCGGCGAAGCGCATGCGTACCCGTGCGCCGTACATAGTCTGCCGCTCCCTTGCCGGCGAATGTGCCTGATGACATGGCCCATGCCGCATTGTGGCTGCCTCCGCCGGTAAACCCTCCGCAAATGAGCTGGCGCGTTGCCGCGTCACCCGCTGCATACAAGCCCGGCGCTTTCGTGGCGCAATATTCATCGACGATTTCGATGCCTCCTGTTCCCCGTACGGTTCCTTCCAGCCGCAGTGTGACGGGAAACCGTTCAGTGAACGGGTCGATGCCCCTCCGGTCAAACGGCAGGAAGAAGTTCGTCTGTCCCACGCGCAGCAGCGGCTTAACATCCTCCGGCGCCTGATCGAGACGCGCGTACACTTGACGATTTTGCAGCAAATTGCGGGCAATCACCGAGCGACCGCGTGTCGAACCGGCCCCCTCCACTACCGTACCGTCCTCATAATAAAAGGTGGCATACCGGTAATACGCTGTCTTGGTCACCGATGAGAAGGTCGGGGCAATCGCATATGCATTGGAGAATTCCATGCCGGACAGTTCGGCCCCCGCCTCGGCAGCCATCAAGTAACCGTCGCCGGTCAGTACGTTGCAGCCCAGCGCCTTGCTCAGGAAAGCACAGCCTCCTGTCGCTATGATGACGGCTCCTGCCCTGACGCTCCACGATTCCCCGGTTTGCGTTCTTACTCCGACCGCGCCGCCGACGCCGTGCTCATCGGCCAGCAGCTCCAGCGCCGGGCTATGATCCAGAATGCGCACGCCGGCCTTCTTGACGAGCTTGCGCATCAGCTTCATGTATTCCGGCCCCTGCAAGCCTCTGCGGTAAGGGTTGCCTTCATCGTCGGTCGGAAACGGATAGCCCCATTCGGAAAGCTTGTTCATATTTTCGTAGGTTTGATCCAGCACCCGGTCCATCCAATCGGATTCCGCCAGTTGCCCGCCCAGGCCATAACGGCTCTGTTTGGCCTCTTCCCTCAGCTTGGCGTCAGGACTGACATACCATACACCTGTTCCGGACGGTGCCGTCGCCCCGCTCGTGCCGCAGTACCCTTTATCCGCCAGGATCACCTTTGAGCCGGATACCGCTGCGGTCAGTGCCGCCCACGTTCCGGAGGGACCTCCGCCGATCACCAGCACATCCGTCTCCAATTGCAAATCCGTGCTTTTCCATGCTTCGCTCAATGTGTTGCCCTCCCCGAAAATAGAATTGAAAGTTGTTTGCCGTCTTGTCCGGCCTTCAAGCCGGTCAGCCCTGAAAGCTGTCGCGCCACTGCAGCAGCGACCGTTCCAATAACCGCACAAATGAATCCACGAGCTTGCCGACGATCGCAAAAATGATGATGCCGACAAAAATGAGCTCTGTACTCGACGTTTGCTTGCCAAAGTTGATCAGGAATCCGACACCCGACTGCGATCCGATCAGCTCGGCCACGACGAGACTGAGCCAGGAAATGGCCAAAGACAGCCGAAGACCCAGCAAAATATGCGGCAGCGATGCCGGCAGGATCAGCCGGACAATTTGTTTGAACCGGCTAAATTCCAATACATGCGCTACGTCAAACATTTTATTGTCCACACTGCGGATGCCGAGAAGGGTGTTTACATAGAGCGGAAACAGCGCCCCCTTGGCAATAATCAATATTTTCGATGTCTCCCCGAAGCCAAACCACAAAATAACCAGCGGAGCAATCGCCAAATGAGGAATCATTCGGAACATTTGCATCGATGGATCCAGCACGTTCTCCGCATTCCTCGACAGCCCGGTTATGATGCCAAGCAGCAAGCCGATGCTTCCTCCAATCGCAAAGCCTGTCGCCGCCCTCCCCAGACTGATGGCCAAATGCTCGGTTAATTCCCCCGTAACAGCCAATGTTCTAAATGCCTCGGCAATCATAAGCGGCGTCGGCAAAAAAAACGTCGAGATCAGACCTAAATCCCCGAGCAGTTGCCAAGCCACCACGATCGTTACGGGCAGAATCGCTCCGACGATCATCCGGTTCCATCGTTCTTTCCATTTGGCGTGGATCAGCCCTCTGTCGGTCTTGCCGACGCCGCTGACCGGCTTGGAAAGCGCCTCCGCCTGATGACTCATACCAGCAACCTCCTGACTAAAAAATGCAATACGTTATTTGCCTTGAAAACTATCGCGCCACTGCAGCAATCGCCTCTCCAAAAAACGTACCAGTGCATCCGCCAAATAACCGACCAGAGCAAAAATAATGATACACACAAAAACGACCGACGTTCGTGAAAATTGTCGTGCATCCGACATCAAGTAGCCTATGCCGGACGTAGAGCCCATCAGTTCCGCCACCACCAGACCAAGCCAGGCGACACCGAGCGAAAGACGAACGCCAAGCAGCAGATTCGGCATCGCTGCCGGTATGACGAGACGGATGATTTGCTTCAATTTGCTGAATGAGAGCACCTTCGCCACTTCAAACAGCTTATTGTCCACATTGCGGATACCTAGAAAAGCATTAATGTAAATCGGAAAAAACGCGCCCTTGGCGATAATGAGTATTTTGGATGTTTCTCCGAGACCGAACCAGAGGACGAATAACGGAGCGACAGCCAGATGAGGAATCATCCGAATCATCTGTACAGTCGGGTCCAAGGTTTTTTCCACGCTGCGCATCAGACCTACCGCGATACCGAACAGCAGCCCGAGGCTGCCGCCCAAGGCGAAGCCGGCCGCGGCCCGGATCATGCTGATGCGCAGATGCTCCCACAGCGCGCCGGAAGCGATCAGTGCAATGAATGAATCCGCAATCGTCAGCGGGGTTGGAAACAGCAGCCGGGAAATGAGTCCAATCTGTCCGAGCAGCTGCCAAATCACAAGCACCAGCGCGGGGAGCAGTGCGCCGACCAGCAGCCTGCTTCTGCCGCTATGTCCAAGCCGTATTTTATTGCGCCACCAGCCTGTTTTTGACGGTAATACTTCGGTCGTGCGACTCATAGCCTGACTCCTTTACCTGTTTTAAATGCCGGAGCTGTCGATCAGTTCAAGCTCCTCGATCTGTTCAAACTCATTCATTACTTTGTAACGGATTTCCTGAAACGAGATGCTCGATTTCTTACGCGGAAACGGCAGATCCACCGTAACGACGCTGCGAATCGAACCCGGCCTCGGCTTTAAAATAACGATCCGATTCGCAAGAAAAACCGCTTCGTCGATATCGTGCGTAACAAAAATCATCGTCGTCCTGTTCTTTTGCCAGATGTCGAGCAGCACCTCTTGCATGTGAGCCCGGGTGAACGCGTCGAGCGCCCCGAAGGGCTCATCGAGCAGCAATACTTTCGGCTTGCGCAGCAGCGCTCTGGCAATAGCAACCCGCTGGGCCATCCCTCCGGACAGCTCCCGCGGATACGACTTTTCAAAGCCTATCAGCCGGACCAGTTCAATGAGTTCATCTACCTTGCGGCGCACTTCCGGATTTTTTAACGACAGGTCAGCGGCGATATTTTTTTCGACCGTCAGCCAAGGGAACAAGCGGGGCTCCTGGAATATAAAGCCTTTATCAATACCCGGCCTGCTAATCGGCTCTCCATCCAGCGCGACCTCTCCGTCGTATTGAAGATCAAGGCCGGCGATAATTTTGAGCAGCGTGCTCTTGCCGCAGCCGCTCGGCCCGATGACGGTGATCAATTCGCCCTCTTTAATGTTCAGGTCGATTTGATGAAGCGCATGGACGGAGCCTTTATTCGTCTGAAATGTTTTATTCAGCTTCGAAATGCTCAGCAGCGGGATGCTCATCTTCTGTTTTCTCCTCTCTTACGGTTTGTCATTAAAATTTGCCGGAAGTATTCGGTCGATAAATGGCGTTTGATCCATGGCGGCCAGCTTCGTTCGTCCGGGCCCCCAGCCGATCGTCTTTCTCCAGCTTCCCAATATGCCGGAAGCGATCAGTTCCTGCTCCTCCACCTTCACCTTCTCATCGGCATATGGGGCAACGTACAGCGCATCGGCCGGGCAATACGCTTCACAAATATAGCACGTCTGGCAGTCCTCCTGCCGGGCAATAACGGGGGTATCGTCCGGGCCCAGGTCAAACACATGGGTAAGGCAGACTTTGACGCATATACCGCACTGCACGCAGCGGTCGGCACTGACCCATTCAATCATCGGATCTGCACCTCCCTTGCCGCTCCGAACAGACCGCTGTCCGCAGCCGGCTGGGCATATGACCCGGGCACCTGGTCAAACCGGGTCTGAATTTCATCCAGCCCCGACACAATCAACCGGCGTTGCTGATGGGGATCAGCGAAGGGATACTCCGCAAGCGTGTGCATTCCTCTGGTTTCCGTACGGGTCAACGCTGCGGTATACATCCAGCGGGCGGTGGCGATCATCGCCGACGCTTCTCTCGCCCGCACCTTCGCCTGTATCGATTGCGGAGCTTGCGCATACGTCTGCCGCCACAGCCTATGGAGCCTTTGCAGCGATTCGCGCAATACGGGAACGCTGCGGAAATAATTGATTTCGAGCGGAAACACTTCGCGCTGCACCGCCTCCACCAAATTGGACATATCCGCTTCCGGACGGATCGGACCGCTGTCGGGCTCAATCCCTGATCGTCCCGCCGGTTTCAGATGGCGCGCAGCCGCTGACTTGCCTTGCGTGAGCGCATGCCTCGCTGCGCCTTCCCCTGCCCAACTGCCCGAGCAGATCGCCCACGATGCGTTGAACGCTCCGCCGCCGGATTGTCCCCCGGTCACCCGCTCCCTTGTGGCCGCATCGCCTGCCGCATACAAGCCGTTCACCGTCGTCGAGCAATCGTCGCCGACGATCCGGATCCCGCCTGTTCCGCGTACCGTACCTTCAAAGCGAAGCGTGAGCGGGAACCGCTGCGTGAACGGATCGATGCCGGCGCGAAGGAGCGGAAGAAAGAAAATGGCGTGCGAGCTTCGCAACATGTTCCGTTTCTCTTCAGTATCTGCCTGGTCGAGTACGGCATATACCGGACCCTTGCTCAGCATCTTCGGCAAAAAATCATGAGGACGCCGGGTTCCCGGAGTGTGCAGTATCGTTCCGTCCTCCGCGCTGAAGGTAGCCCAGTTTAACAGCCGTCCGCGCGTATTGGTGGCAAAGGCGGCGCTTGGCGCATACTGCCTGCTGAACTCCATGCCGGAAAGCTCGGCGCCGAGCTCGGCGGCCATCAGCAGTCCGTCGCCGGTCAAGACGTTGCAGCCAAGCCCTTTGCTCAAAAAGGCGCAACCGCCGGTCGCGATGACCACGGCGTTTGCCCGCACCTCCCATGTACAGCCATCCAGCCTGGAGATGCCTCTGGCGCCACCGACGCCATGCTCATCGACCAGCAGCTGCAGCGCCGGCGATTGATCGAGAATGCGAACACCCGCCCGGCTGACCGCACGGCGCATCAGCCGCATATATTCGGGACCTTGCAGATGATCCCGCATCGGGGTGCCGTGCTCATCGCGGGGAAACGGATATCCCCAGGACTCGACCAGTTCCAGCCTTTGATATACCAGGTCCAGTACACGATGAATCCAGTCCGGTTCGGATAAGAAGCCGCCCCCCTTCATCCTCTGCTGCACAGCCTGCTCCCTAAGCTCGCGGTCCGGCGGCAGGTATAATAAATTCGTCCCGCCCGGTGCCGTCGCGCCGCTTGTGCCCAAATAGCCTTTATCCGCCAGGATAACGCTCGCCCCTTGAGCAGCCGCGCTCCATGCCGCCCATGCACCGGCCGGCCCCCCGCCGATAACCAAAACGTCCGCGAGCTGTTTGCCGTCTTCTACACTTTTGTTCATCAGCCCGCCTCCTCACGGCTTCAATGTAACCTCATCCGGCTTCCCGGCCGCCGCTGCGGCCGACGATGACTGCCGCTCTTCATAAGCCTCCTACCGGTTAACCGCTTTGGCGTATTGTCCTCGCCCTGACGGCCTGGCCAAACCGAAATGCTCCCGTAAGGTCGTTCCCTCGTATTCCGTACGGAATAACCCTCTGCGCTGCAGCTCGGGCACAACCTTATCCACGAAATCTTCCAATGCACCGGGAAAATATGGGGGCATCACATTTAAACCGTCCGATGCGTTCGGTTACAGCAGCCAATGCAGACAATAGAGTGAACGGTTCCCGACGCTGCGCCTGCAAGCAGCAGGAGCGAGAAGGCGCAGCCGAATGCCGGCAAACGTCGCCGGCTGCTCCGCAGACAGGAATGCTTTAGCATAAAAAAAGAAGACGATAGCACACAAGGCTTCGTCTCCGGTCATCCGGTCGATATGTAATTGCACTTTAGTTTATATGAAATGCATCTATCTGCCGACGCCCTGTATGGGCTTGCTGTGCCGGATGACCGCGCTGCTGCGGTCTGAATCGGCTTCAAAACGCTTGCGCTCCGTTCTTTCAATCTGCACAATACGACCGTCATGAACAACAATTTGAACGGATCCGTATTCCAAACCATTTAAGCTTTGAGCGATACGCTCGTTCCACAGTTCGTTGACATTGAATTGCTTTGCCATACTTGATCCCTCCTGTAACCCATCGTTGAATGCTTCGAATGTATCAGGTCATTTCTACGATATTTCCGATGCACATACTGGGTTTTGTATGAAGTATATGATGGATGAATAGGTATGTCAATGGAAATCTCAGTTTTTCCCAAATTGGCATGAATGCGGTATACTTCACGATTCCAATCTAGTTCTTTCAGCACAAATAGGGGATCTAACGTTCATTCCCCGCTTCTGCTTTTATATCAGGAAGATTTTTAGTTTGTCCGTTCAGACAGGCAAATGTCTCCGGGTGAAGGTGTGTCCTTCCTGGAATCATGTGATATTGAAAACTTTTATATCAAAATAGAATATTTCTCTAATAAACCCGATATGAATAGTAATATTTTGCGTTTATAATGAATTTGTTACCAGACATCAACCAGACATCATTTGGCGTGAAATGAACACATTCCAAACAGAAAGGATAGGCAGGTATATGACACTTCAACCCAAGGTTGTCATACGCGATGCGAAGGATTCGGAGAAAGAACAGCTGTGGGCGGTTTTACTCGAGGCCTACCGGCAATACGCAGACGTTATTCCTGATAAGTGGGAAGCCTACCGGCAAAATATATACGATTCCGTCTATCAGGATGGCGCTCTCGCACGAATTGTAGCCGAGATCGACGGACAAATTATCGGCAGCGCCCTGCTCTATGACTCGGCGGATTCTGCTTACGGTAACCCCGATATCGTCATTCCTTCACCCGTTATGCGCCTGTTAGCCGTGTCGCCACGCGTCAGAGGAAAAGGCATTGCCGCACTGCTGGTCAAGGAAATCATTGAACGCGCCAGATCGCTTGGAGCCGACTCTCTGCATTTACACACATCGGACATGATGGCTGCTGCCATAAAACTGTACGAACGGTTGGGCTTCCAACGCGCCTATGAGACCGATACGCATAACGGAAGCACCTTGGTCAAAGGCTACAGGATTGAAATTAAAAGAGCCGATTATCCGCTTGAAGCCTGAATGTATTTTGCACCCGTCAAATCATAAACGCCCGGAATGCTCCGGGCTCTTTGCGTTTATCGGCTTATGCCATATTTACTTCATATACAAGTGGCAGCTTACCGCATGCCCTTCCTTCCACTGAGCTAGCACCGGAGCTTCTGCCTCGCAGCGCGAGAACGCATACCGGCAACGTGACTGAAACGGACAACCCGACGAAACTTCCAACGGATTGGGCAAGTCGCCCTTTAATATTATTTTTTCCCGTTTCGCATGCCGGGCATCCGTTGGAATGGAAGATACCAAAGCTTCCGTATAGGGGTGGAGAGGATGATCATACAATTCCTCCACCTCCGTGATCTCCACCACTTTCCCCAAATACATGACGGCCACCCGGTCGCTCATATAATGAACAACATTCAGATCGTGTGAAATAAACAAATAGGTCAGCGACAGCTCCCGCTGCAGGGATCGCAGCAAATTCAGGATCTGCGCCTGAACCGAAACATCCAGGGCCGATACCGGTTCATCGAGCACGACAAATTCCGGCCGGAGCATCAGCGCTCTTGCAATGCCGATTCGCTGGCGCTGTCCGCCGCTTAATTCATGCGGATAACGGCTCCCAAAGGAGGAGTCTAATCCAATGGTTTCAAGCATCTCGTCAACCCGGCGTCTCCGCTCCTTTTTGTCCCCCAGCCGATGGATCGCCAGGGGTTCCTCTAATAACCGGCCTATAGTATATCTGGGATTTAACGACGAATAAGGATCTTGAAAAACGTACTGGATGCGTTGGCGAATCTTCCGCGGGTGCATGGAATGACTGCCGTCAAGCTCTGTGCCGTCATAGATGAGTTTTCCGCCGCTTGGCTCCAATAATCTGGCCGCGATTTGGCCGACGGTCGACTTCCCGCAGCCGCTTTCGCCCACAAGCCCTAACGTTTCTCCCTTCCCGATGGAGAGGGATACACCGTCTACCGCGCGAAGAGTTTGAGCTTTCCACGGCCATGATTTCCGCAAATAATGCTTTTGAATATGCCTTAACTCGATCAGTCGATCAGCTGACGGCATCGGCCTTCACTCCTTCCCCGGCAGCCAAAATGCACCTTGCCCTGTGGGCTTCATCGATACTCAAGAAAGCAGGCGCTTCCGCCGTACAGCGTTCCGTCGCATACGCGCACCTGGGAGCGAAGCGGCAGCCTGTCCCCCGATCCTGCAAAGCGGGAACGGTTCCCGGTATCGAGTAAAGCGCCTTTTGTTTCTTGGCGGGTGTCGGAATCGAATGAAGAAGCCCTATCGTATAAGGATGCCTTGGCCGCTCGAAAATATCGTCGACCGTCCCTTCTTCCACGATATTTCCCGCATACATGACGGCAATACGGTCGCACATATCGGCAACGACGCCCAAATCATGCGAAATGAGAATGATGGACGTTCCATCCTCTTCACGGATTTTCTTCATGAGGTCCAGGATTTGAGCTTGGATCGTGACGTCCAAAGCTGTCGTCGGCTCATCCGCGATCAGCAGCCCGGGATTGCAGGAAACAGCCATCGCAATCATGATCCGTTGGCGCATGCCTCCGGAGAGCTGATGCGGATATTCGGATAACAGCGCTTCCGGCCGTGAAAGACCCACTTTACGAAACAGTCGGACCGTACGTTCGACCGCTTCCTTGCGCGAACAGCCCAAATGAAGCCGGAACGTCTCTATGACTTGCGTCCCCACGGTTAAGCCGTCATTTAAGGAGCTCATGGGATCCTGGAACACCATGGATAGCTCTTTTCCCCGGAATCCCCGAAGCTCCTTATCTCGCAATTGATGAAGCGGGTGCTTTCCTTTATACCAGATTTCGCCTTCGGTCATTTGCATGGCATTCGGCAGAAGACCCAGCACGGAAAGCGACAATACGCTTTTCCCGCAGCCCGATTCACCAACGATCCCTACAATTTCCCCTTTTGACACGGAAAGAGAGACGCCGTCGAGTACGGATAACCTCCCTTTGCCGCGGGCTTGGTTTAGCTCCACCCGCAAATTGCGTATTTCAAGCAATGGTTGTTGTTTTCCCGTCTTGACCCCGTCGTTCAACGCCTTCTACCCCCTTTTATCCCGTATGTCCCGGATCCCGTCGCTCAGCAAATTAAAGCCCAATACCGACAATGTAATGAAAATGCCGGGCGCCAACGTATACCATGGAGCTTTGCCCAAATAGCTTTGGGACTCGTTGAGCATCCTGCCCCAGCTGGGATCGGGCGGTTGAACGCCAAGCCCCAAATAGCTGAGAGCAGCTTCGATCAGTATGGCCGCTGAAAAGTTTAATGCCGCCGTCGTAACGATCGTAGGGGCGATATTCGGCAAAATTTGTTTGAAAATAATATTGGCATGCCCCGCCCCGATGCCTTTGGCCGCCTTCACGTACTCCGCTTCCTTATGCTGCAGCACCCCGCTTCGAATCACCCGGGAAAACGACGGAATCGACAGGATGCCTATCGCGACCATCGTTTGAAACATGCTCGGTTCAAAAATCGTGACGAGCAGCAGCGCAAGCAAAATTCCAGGAAAGGCCAGCAGCGCGTCCGTTGCCCGCATGAAGAGCTCATCGACCCATTTGCCGATATATCCGGAGAGGGTGCCTATCACCAGCCCGCATGCGAGCCCGATGGCCACAGAAACGGCGCCGACCGTAAATGCCGTCTGCGCTCCGATCATCACCCGGCTCAGGATGTCTCTTCCAAAATGATCCGTACCGAGCCAATAGGTGAAATTCGGGGCCTGCAGCCTGGCGGCGATGTTCATTGCATTGGCTTCATGAGGCGTATATACCAAGCTGATCAGCATCATCAGGAATAAAAAAGATACGAAGGAGAGGCCGAGGATAAGACTGTAATTATATTTCGTGTTCATGGCAAATGGCCCTCTACATGATACGAATTTTGGGATCCAGCCAGCGGTACGAAAGGTCGACTACAAAATTGACGATGATGACGATGAAAGCAATCAGCATGACCAGCCCCTGGACCAACGGATAATCACGGTTTCCAATCGACGTAATGAGCAGGCTGCCGAATCCCGGAAGCGTGAAAACCTGCTCAATCACCAGGCTTCCCGCCAGCACTTCTCCGAAATTAATGCCCACGACGGTAATAACGGGAAGCAACGCATTTTTCAGCACATGCTTATACTGAATGACGGTTTCCGACAGACCCTTGCTTCTTGCGGTGCGAACATAGTCCAGGCTCAACTGCTCAAGCATCGTCGTCCGTAAATACCGGACGATGACCGCGATTTGCGGAATCGCCAATGCGACCGAGGGCAGAATCATGGACTTGAAGGCTAATCCCGGGTTTTCGGACCAAGGCACATAGGTACTGACCGAGAACCATTTTAAGATGAGGCCGAACAGCAGGATAAGCATGATCCCCATCCAGAACGAAGGTACGGCCAGGCCGAACTGCGTCCCGACCGATATGATCATGTCCATCGCCTTCCCGCGCGACCGTGCAGCAATGATTCCCAGCGGAACCGCCGTAACTATGGTAATCGTTAACGCCATAAGCGCCAACGAGAGCGTCACGGGGAACCTGCTCGCGATCAGATCCAGCACCGGTTCGGAGAACCGCAGCGATTCTCCGAAATTCAGGACAAAGACACCGCCGAGCCAATCCGCAAATTGCTCGTGCAGCGGACGGTTCGTGCCCAGTTTGGCCTCCAGCATTTCGATTTGCTCATCGGTCGCTTCCGCCCCCAATATAGCCAAAGCCGGGTTGCCGGGAATGATGCGAAAGACAGCAAAGGTCATCACGACAACAAAAAACACGGTAAGCAGGAGAGTCAGCAATCGGCGTATGAGATATTCCATCCGATCTATCCCCTTCGCCCGTTACTCGGTATAATAAACGACCGACAAGTCTTGCACGTATAAAGGATACTGCTTATACCCGGCAAGCTTTTTGTTTAAAGCCACATTCAAATTCGGATCCATAATGTATACGGCAGCCGCATCCTCCGTGAGGATCGTTTGGGCTTTCTTGTACAGCTCAACCCGCTTCGCATCGTCGATTTCCGTGACGGCCGCTTTTAGCGCAGCATCGAACTCCGCATTTTTATAATTAAAGAAATTGTTGGACGCGTCGGACAAGTATTTATTAAGGATTTGATACGGATCAAGCTTCCCGTCAAGACCGATGATCGTCAGCTCGTAATCCCTTCCTTTATAGATACGATCAAGCCACACCGCCCACTCTACCGGCTTGATCGTCACCTTAATGCCGATTTTCCCCAACTGCTGGGCAATGACTTGTGCGGTGTCGACGTGGAATTGATAGTTGGATGGAACCGAAAGCGTCGTTTCAAATCCGTCTTTGTAGCCAGCCTCGGCCAGCAGGCTTTTTGCCTTCTCCAGGTTGGTTTCGTAGGCTTGCTCAAGACCTTGCTGATAATATTTGGCCAGAACAGGACTGAGGTTGGAGCCCAGCTTCGTTCCTTTACCGAGGGCGACGCCGGCGATAATCTCATCTTTATCGATCGCATAATTTATCGCTTGTCTTACTTTAATGTCGCTAAACGGCTTCTTGGCCAAATTAAATGTCATGAGCTGCACGAGATTTTGCGGGGCGCTGACGGAATGAAAACGATCCGCAACCTCTTCCAGCCGCTCCGTGCCGATCCTTGGATAAATGTCGGCCTCACCCGATTTTAAGGCGATCAATGCGGCTTCGGCATCGGTGATTATACGGAACTCAACGCTGTCAAGCGAGGGAACATCCGGCACGTAATAATCCTCGAATTTCTCGACGGATAACCGCTGCCCGGGCAAATATTCCTTGAACTTGAACGGACCGGTTCCAATCGGTTTTTTATTGCTGTCCTCATAGCCGTTTGGAATGACTGCGGACGTCAGAGAGGTCAGAAACGACGAGTTGTTTTCCTTCAACTTAATAACAATGGTGGACGCATCGGGAGCTTCGATCGATTGAACGCTGGAAAACGCCGACGACAAAGGTTTCCCCGTAGCCGTTCCGGCCAGCCGTTCATACGAAAACTTCACATCTTCGGACGTAACCGGATTGCCATTATGAAACTTCACCCCGTTTCGAAGCTTGAAGCTATAAGTCAATCCATCCTGCGATACCTGATACGATTCGGCGATGGCGGGATACAGTTCTCCCTTCTCATTAGGTTTCAGCAAGCCTTCAAATACATTAAACAGCACTTCCGCCGTCCCCGCCGCCACAGCAAGATGAGGGTCCAAATAGTCCAAATCCTGTGGAATAATGACGACGACATTCCCCCCCGCCTTCTTTTTCCCCCTTTGCTCTGTGCTTTGCTCTGTTCCTGCCGGCTTTGAAGGACTTGTTTTAGCCCCGGAATCGGCGGAAGGGGGTGAAGACGTCTGTGTACCGGCGCTGCAAGCCGAAACAAATAACGTCACCATTGCAATGGCAAGTAAGTTTGTGAATCTGAATTTCATTACGGATTTCTTCATTTTTTTCCGCCTCCCATTGAAAATTCAAGAAATATGCATCGTTGCCGCGACCAGCAGCCTGGGCAGATCCGCAACGGAAGAAATCGTACGAACCGAATCGATCTCCTCGATCCCAACGTTACCGAACCGGTTAATCAGGCAGGATTCCATGCCCACCTTCGAGCTGCCGATGACATCGTCGTAGTAGTTGTCACCCACGTACAAGCTTTGCTCGGGCCCAACTCCTGACACTTGTAAAGCTTTTTTGAAGATTTCTACATCAGGCTTCGCCACGCCAACCTCGGATGAAACGATAATGTGATCGAAATATTCCGACAATTCGTTTTCCTCCAGCACTTTCCTTGCGGTCAGGTCCCAATTGCTGATCAGACCAAGCCCGAGAGACCGTTCCTTCAGCAGCTGCAGCACGCTCGGAACGAAGGGATACGCCCTCCAGAATAAGCCGCGACACTTCTCGATTTGGCGGAGACGTTCGCACTGATCGCTTAAAGGAAAACTTAATTGCAGCGTATAGTTCAGCACACCGATGTACCATGGGTAGAAAGTATGCATCTCCTGACCCAAGGCTCCCGGATATTCGCGCATGAACAACTTGTCGGTCAAATGATAGGCATGCTCAATGCTTTCCAAACCGATATCGATGCCTTGCTCCAGCAAAAACTGGCGGTATACGTTTTCTCTTTCCTGGTACACAAGCGTATAGCCTAGATCGAACCAAACAAAGGAAACGGGCATTCTTTTTTACACCGCCTTTACTTTTATTCGCGTAAGATAGGCAGCCAAATCCTGGAAGGTCGGCGGCCGTCGTGATGTATCGTCTGTGTCGCCGTAACGAAATCCGCTTCCGTGACCTCTCCGGGATTCATAAGGCGATTTGGATTTCGATCATATGTCGGAAACAATGAACTTGTAATATCCAGCCTGATCGAATGTCCTTGTTGAAACACAACAGCCGTCGGGCCTAATGAAATTTCATATTTCACAATGCCGTCCGGAGGCACCGGCTCCGGACGCTCCAGCCCGTTTCGGTAACTTGCCCGAATGATCCCTTCTGCAATGTTGTACGCTCTGCCGTCGGGATACACATCGACAAGCTTGGCGACAAAATCGGTATCTTCGGCCGAAGTGGAGGCGTACAGCTCAAGCGTAACGTTTCGGCCCAATCTGTCCGCCCCTTTCGCAGCGCCGTATCCTGGGCAACGAACAGCACCCAGGACTGTGTACAAGCAAGTGCGAAGGCCCCGTTCCTGTATGTTTTGCCTTGATAAGAATCGGAGCCGGTCATGGCCGGCGTAATGCAGGTCAAGTGAGGCGGGCGATTCGCCGCAGCGAGCCACTGCACGGCTCCGGCGTAGGAAAATCCGTACATGCCCACCTTTGGAACCGTGTACGGAAGAGACGCCGCCCATTCGATCGTGTCATATCCGTCCTGTCCGTCATCCGCATAAGGATGGAAGTCCCCTTCGGATGCCCACCTGCCCCTTGTATCCTGGACGATCACCACGTATCCGTGGCGGGCATACCAGCTCGGATGCGCATAATTCATCGTCTGGGCATCCTCTTTATTATACGGCGTTCTAAGCAGTAATACCGGATGCCGCCTTCCGTCATCGGGCCGGTATATATCCGCGTATAACCTTATGCCGTCCCGCATCGGCACGGGCACATTTTTCTCAAGTATCAGCCTCGCCGTGTCGGACATCCTTTCCGCTCCTCCCCTCCTGCTGCATGTGGATCAGAAACAGCTATAAAAAAAGACGCCCTATCTGATGATGAGCATCAGATATCGACATCTCCAGTTGACTGGTAATGAAAGTATTCATACAAGTTTAGTTGGTTATATATGGGAGTAATAGTAGCATACGTATATGAAAATGGTCAATAGATGTTTTTTTATAAGGATGAGTTGACAAGAACTCATTTTCTGATTAGGATTTCAACTATAAGCTTCTAATTCCTGCTATTTATGCAGGTATTTGTTAGCCGATGGATCGACCAGACCGACTGGAGACACTTTCTTTTGCCGCAGAAGGTGTCTTTTTTTATTTTTATTCCCCCCATCAGACATAGGAGTGGTGTCCATGGCCCGTAAGAGACAAATGAAATTATCGGCCTACTTGGTCGGAACCGGAATGCACGCTGGCTCATGGAGGCTTGAACAAGCCCATCCGGGAGCAAGCATCGACATCGACTATTACCGCAGGCTGGTTCAGACCGCCGAACGCGGTAAATTCGACATCGCCTTTCTCGCGGACAGTTTGGCGATTAATGATCAGTCCCACCCCAATATTCTGAACCGCTTCGAGCCGATTACGCTCATTGCCGCATTGGCGGGGGCCACATCCCGTATCGGACTTGTCGCAACGGCCTCTACTTCTTATATCGAACCGTTCAATCTCGCGCGTTTATTTATGTCGGCCGATCATATCAGCAAAGGGCGAGTCGGCTGGAACATCGTCACGACGCGAGACTTATCCGGCAGCACGGCCCGAAATTTCGGCGCCTCGACCCATCCGGAGCTCGCCCTTCGCTATCAAAAGGCGGCGGAATTCGTAAACGTCGTTCGGGGTTTATGGGATTCATGGGAGGACGACGCCTTTATTTTCAATAAAGAAACCGGCGTTGTCTTTGATCCGAACAAGCTTCATCGCATCCGGCACAAAGGGGAATTTTTCGAGGTGGAGGGTCCGCTGAATATCGCACGCTCTCCCCAAGGGCATCCCGTACTCGTTCAGGCGGGGAATTCTGAGCCCGGACAACAATTCGCGGCTCAAATCGGGGAAATCATTTTTGCCATCAAATTTAACTTCGAAGACGCAAGGCAATATTATCAAGCTTTTAAAGAACGAATCGCGTCATTCGGCAGAAATCCGGACGATGTCTACATTCTCCAGGGGATCTCTCCTGTCATCGGAGCAACGGAAGAGGAGGCGCGCCTAAAGCTAAAGAGGCTGGAGAGGCTGCTTCCCGATGATACCATTATGGGATTTCTCGCCGATTATTTTAGGGAACTCGATCTAAGCCGCTTTACGCCGGAAACCGCCTCTAAAGAAGCCGGCTTACATACCCTAAACGCCATCCATCCCGATTATCGCAAGCATCAACCGGTGATCATCCGGGAAAACCCGACCTTAAGGGAAGTTTATTCGTTAATCATCGGTTCATTCAGCGGCGATCACCTCATTGGAACCCCGGAGAAGATTGCCGATACGTTGGAAAAATGGTTTCTTGAAGGCGCCGCAGACGGTTTTATGCTCATGTCTCCGGCCTTACCGGACGGCCTGGAAGAGTTCATCGATCGGGTGGTCCCGATTCTTCAACAACGGGGCTTATTTAAAAAAGATTATGAAGGAACCACATTGAGGGAGCATTTCGGTTTACCCGTTCCGCCCAACCGCTTCAGCCGCCAAACCGTATAGCTGCATGAAAAGAAGCGCCTCCGTTTAAGATCGGGAGGCGCTTCCGCCATATTATGGATGAACTGTCGCCGCCTTTCTGAGCCGGGCGTTCCTCTCCGCCAGTTTTCGTTTAAAAAGGGGGAGTGCTTTCTCGCCGAATATCTCTGCCTCTTCGAGGTGCGGGTAACCGGACAAAAGCAAAATAGCCAAACTACTCTTCAACAACGGGTGTTCCATAGGTATGGAAGCTTGGGATGGTAGGCGTCCTCCACGCTTGACCTTTGGCCCTTTCCGCCTGCGTCCATGTCACCGTTTCCCAATCCGGCGCAAAAATAAAATATCCGCCGGTGGCTAGTTCTATCCGATTGCCGCCCGGTTCAAAGCAATATAAGAATAAGGTTTGCTGGATCGCATGCTTTGCCGGACCGCCTTCAATCACAATATCGTTCTCCACATAAATATTGGCTGCGCGCATGAGATCATCCCATGAATCTACACAAAACGTAATATGATGGAGTCTTCCCCGACGGTTAGTCGCATCCAGCGTATAGACCAACTCATAGGATTTTTGTCCGGCATACAACCAGGAGCCCGCATGAGTTCCATTATCCAAAACAATTTGTTCACTCACCCTCAGCCCCAATGCATCCTGCATAAATTGACTGTTGGGTTCCACTTTCTGAGCTAAATAATTGATATGGTCCAACTGCCGCACACCTACACCCTTGCCCGTGTATTTTTGCGGCTGATTTTTCAACGCCGGGCGTAAATGCTCAGGGGCTTGGTACTTTTCGGCTTCAAAATAAATTTCCATCTGATGACCGTCCGGATCCATAAACCGGTAAGACTTGCCATGACCGATATCGCCATCCGTCCAGCCTATGCCATATCCGCTTTTTTCAATCGCGGCATATCGGCGTTCCAAAGCTTGCGGAGAATAAGTCCGCAATGCCGTATGACCAATGCCCGGCTGTTTCGATTCCGTTAATTTCATACAATACCTTTCGTATTGTCCCCATCCGCGGAGATACACCGACTGTCCGGCACGCCCCGCTTCTTCCATACCGAGAATATCCTTAAAAAACCGGAGGCTTTCATCCGGTTTGGGTGTCAAAAGCTCCACATGACCCAGATGCGCAATATCTCTGATTGGCTCATGATACGAATCCATCCTCATTCACCTCTGAAATATCATTTTTATTTCTTCAGAATGCCATGAGGATCAATGACATATTTCCTGGCGGCTCCCTTATCGAAAGCCGCATAGGCTTGAGGGGCTTCATCCAGCGATATGACCGTCGCATTCACTGCCTTTGCGATTTGCGCCCTGCCGCGAAGGATCGACATCATCAATTCATAATGATATTTCATAACGGGAGTTTGCCCTGTCACAAATGTATGCGCTTTCGCCCAACCCAATCCGAATCTGATCTTCAGGGTTCCTATCTTGGCGTCTTCATCTAGAGCACCGGGATCTCCCGTCACATACAAGCCCGGAATCCCCAATTTGCCTCCTGCCCGCGTGACCTGCATGATCGAGTTTAAGACCGTTGCCGGCGCCTCCGAATGTTGAGGTCCGTGTCCATGAGCTTCGAATCCTACACAATCAACCGCACAATCGACTTCCGGCACACCAAGAATCTGTTCGATTTGTTCCCCCAAATTGTCATGCTTGCTTAGGTCGACCGTCTCACATCCAAAGCTTCTGGCTTGCTCCAATCGCTCCGGGTTCAAGTCTCCAACTATAACTACCGCGGCTCCCAGCAACTGTGCCGAATGCGCAGCAGCTAACCCTACAGGGCCCGCGCCTGCCACGTAAACGGTGGAGCCGGGTCTTACTCCTGCGGATACCGCTCCATGATAGCCCGTTGGAAAAATATCCGAAAGCATCGTCAAATCGCGAATTTTCTCCATGGCCTGGTCTTTATCGGGAAACTTTAACAGCTGGAAGTCTGCATAAGGGACCATGACGTACTCTGATTGACCTCCTACCCAGCCTCCCATATCCACGTAACCGTACGCAGAACCAGGACGATCCGGATTTACATTCAAGCAGACGTGTGTATGCTGTTCTTTACAAGCGCGGCAGCGGCCGCATGCAATATTAAAAGGAACCGACACCAAGTCACCTTTTTGGATAAACTCTACATCCCGGCCAACCTCAATCACTTCACCCGTGATTTCATGTCCCAACACCAGACCGGCGGGGGCTGTTGTACGGCCGCGTACCATATGCTGATCGCTGCCGCAAATATTCGTTGTTACAACCTTAAGGATAACGCCATGATCACACTTGCGTCCGACATTTTTGGGGTTCACTCCCGGGCCATCCCTGAGAATTAATTCGGGATATTGAATATCTTCAACCGCTACGTTCCCTGATCCCTTATACACAACCGCCCTGTTCCCTGCCATGCTTTCTCCTCCTTCATCGTTTCATTAAAATAATTCAAAAATGAATTCTATATTGATCAACAATATTGATTGCAATTCAAGTATAGTTTTTTCATATTCGTATGTCAATGCAAATGTTAAATTTATCCTGCGCTGCGCACAAAAAAAACGCCCTGCCACTGGACGTTTTAAAATATGCCTAAAGCAAATATTGATAGTTCTGTGCAATGGTTTGACGCACATTAGCCACATGGTTCTTAATCGCTTCTTCTGCTTCCTTTTCATTGTGCGATTTGAGGGCCTGAAGTATTCTCTCATGCTCTATAAAAGACTGCTGATTTCTCCCCGGGACTAATATGGTTTTGAAGTGAATGCGATTTAATTGCGTTTTAATGGTGTTGATTAATGAAATAGCTTGAACATTCTTCGATGCATTGTATATGACATTGTGAAATTCACGATTCAATAAGGAATATTCGTCAAATCTGTTCTCTTTAATATGTGAATTCATGGTCTCGAGAATGTTTTCAAGCCGTTTGATGTCGGCTTCACTGATGTTCTTAGCAGCACTTTTGGCCACTAATCCCTCAAGAACCTCGCGTATTTCCATATAATTGATGACTTCCTCAAGCGTAAAAGATTTGATGGTGGCTCCTTTGTTGTTTTCCACTTCAACCAAGTTTTCCCGTTCCAGCATCATAAGCGCCTTTTTAATGGTATTTCTGCTGACACCTATGGCCTCTGCAAGCTGGTTTTCCGTTAATTTTTGCGATGGTTTGTAAACACCGGTCAAAATTTTTTCCTTAATATATTGAAAAGCAATGTCCGTTTGACCGCCCATATCCTTACCCCATTTCTTACCATGTGCTTAATTTAGATATACAAAAAAGTTGAACAATACTATCATACAATATATTTTTTTTATGAAAATGTCAATACAAATAAGAAAAAACGGGTTTTGCGCCGCACGCAAACCCGCCCGTCATTTCCTTGTAACTACCCGCATTACCCAGGATTGCTCATAAGAACGTACTGAGATTCTTCATCGTCAACATTGTCAACACGATTTCCTTGCCGTTCTTGCTTCCTCGCTCTCGTAATACACTACATTTTCTTTTTCCAAAATCCCTCTCAAATTATAAAAATCAAGGCTTAGCTCTCCTCTTTCGATTCTGGCCTTGGTATTTTCCTCCTTGGCCATTCTTTGGTTAGAGCTCTCCAGTGCAAGCTTGAGGTCTTCTTTTTTCACAAAAACAATTCCGTCATCATCAGCCATCACCAAATCTCCGGGGTTAACAGAGGCTCCGCCGCACACCGCCGGTGCATTCACCCAGCCACCGCGTGATTTCGTCGAGCCTTGCGAGTGAATGGCTTTGGACCAAACCGGAAATCCGCATTCTCTGATTTTGGCTACATCGCGGATTCCCGCTTCGGTAACGACACCTTGAACTCCGCGTTTCATAAGTGCATTGACGATGAGCTCCCCTATCATGCCCGTGCGGCTTTCCCCGATTGTCGTAATGACCAGAACATCACCCGGCTTGCAAATTTCGATGGCGGCATGAATCATTAAATTATCTCCCGCATAACAGGTGACGGTGACTGCTGGACCGCAAATCTTATTTCCCGGTTTGACCGTCTGCAATTCATGACTTACAAGGCCGATTTTTCCCTGGGCCTCATATACGGTAGAGACATCAAGCTTGGAAAATTGTTCGATGATCGTTTGATCAGGCCGGTCAATGTTTCTTACAATGTACCTTTCCATCAGTTGAACTCGCCTCCAACATAAGGGAAGCAGCGGCTGAAGGCTTCGGCATATTGGTATTGATTGTTGCCGGAAACCCTGCGGGCGTGATTGCCCCGAAGCTTGGCCTTTGCCCCGTAATATTCAATTAAATGCTTCTGGGCTTTAAAGCAGTTCATCGCAGCTTCCTTCTGCTCGTAGGTTTCGGTAATATCTATGATCACGTCGGGCTTGAAGTCGCTGATTTCGGATTGATGGGGCTCAAAGCCGAATAGGCGCGCCTGCTTGGCCGTCGGATACCCGTCGATTCGCACACCGTTCGAGGTCGAAAGAACACTTGCATCAAATACGAACTTCCCAACGGTCTCATGATCCGGATTAAATGCGTCTTTAAAGCCATGTGTCAAAATATGATGCGGAGCCGTTTCACGGATTTTACAAACCATCCGCTCCATCCGTTCGTCAGTTATTTTCATATGGTAATCTTCATAATCCCAAATTTCCATTTGACGGATGCCAAGATGCTCCGCGGCTTGTTCGATTTCCTGGCGCCGGATTTTTTTGACGTTTTCGACGGTTTGCCCTTCGATATTCCAAAGGTCATTCGATTCCCCTCTAACGCCGTAGCTTAATATGACTAACGAGACGTTAGCCCCGTGCTTGATGTATTTGGCAATCGTACCTCCGCCTCTCCACACAAAATCCGCTGCATGGGCACTGACAACCAATAAATTCGTGTTCTGATCAATCATGCTTTCATCTCCCTTAATTTATTCTTCTACTAAAAATGAAGTATTTTCCACCATCATGTTTTTCAGTTCTTCTTTAGTAAAACCATTATTTAATAAATTGGCAGCAAACATCGCCAACCCTTCATCGGGGTACGGACCGTTTGGTTGACCTAAGTCCGTTGATAAAATACAGTTTTGAGGACCTACGAAACGAATCTGCTCGTATACCGCTTCCCAGGTTGTCTTATTGGAATGAGGCGTGGTAAAACAGTGTTCCATAAATGCCCCTTGTTGAGCCAGCTCTTTTTGTTCCTCCTTTGTAAAATCGATAGAAGGAAAATTCGGATGCGTAACTACGATTTTCTTGACTTTTAAATCAACGGCTGCTTTCACTAAAGCGAATGTCTCCGCCTTCCCTAAATGCCCGGTAGCGAGGATAAGGTTATAATGCGAGATGATATCCAAAATATCGTAAACTTCTTTTTTAAGTTTGGATTCCTCCAATATGGATATACTGGATTGGGTTTTTCCTTGTTCAATTAATTCCATCTGCAATTTGGCCCAAAAAGGTAATTTGGTATGGGATCCTTTTCTAAAAAACTCTTGCTCGTTCGTAGCGTCAAATGTAGGCATCCAAACAATTTTCGCTCCATCGCGGGCTGCCATTTCTACGGCCAGAGGGTTGAGTCCACCCACTGAATTATTTAAGCTGATCGCTCCAATCAAGTTTACGTCGGGATAAACTTTATGGACTAATTTCGCCCGTTCTGCCGTACAAAAATAGTGTGATTTTATTCCATATCCTTTCATCCCAACTTTTCGGATGCGTTCCGCCATTTCAAGATCGTCAAGCTTTCTGGACATGACATCCGGTCCCGTGTGAACATGCAGGTCATAGGCCCCTTCAAGCAATTCTGGATACACATGATTTCCTCGCTTTCTTAAGAGTAAGGTCAATTAATTGAGTTTCATTAAAGTTTTCAATATTGTTAAACAATATTGCGCAATAATGATTATAATCCGCTGTTTGATTTATGTCAATTGCATCATTGAAACATGACATCACCAACCAAGCATCGTCTTAAGCTCCATTATGGCTGCTTCCTGCTTCTTTAACAGCTGTATATAAGCATCTCCTTTCGTCAGATCAACCTTCATGCCCAATTCGCTCGCTTTATTAATAAATTCCGGATTGGTTTCTGCTTTCTCAATAGCACTCTGGAGCTTTGCAATGATTTGCGGATCAATGCCTTTAGGCCCTGCTATACCTCTGGATGCATAGGTGATCGAATTCTCGAAACCCACTTTTTCTTTCATCGTAGGCACATCCGGAAGCTTAGGATTGCGTTCCGGCCCAAAAACACTTAGAGCCTTTAACTGACCGCTATGAACCTGGTCAATCGCTCCCCCGATTTCCCCAATCAGTACATCGACATGACCGCCGAGTACACTTGCTATGGCTTCCCCCGTACCGCCAAATTGAACGAATCTAAATTTCGTTCCCAGTTCTTTGTTCATTGACAATGCAATCAAATGATTGCTTGAACCTATACCATTGCTGGTTACGGATATCTCGTTATTTTTTGCATACTCAATAAGATCATTAATAGTTGCAAAACGTTTATCGTCAGGACGTACAGCAATGAGTCCTTCATCAACCCCGTGATTAATAATATGTTCAAAGCTGTCCAAGTTCTCTTTTCTATTGGCGGAAGGGTTGATATATCCAGTAATTAACGCCGGATTAACGATGACACCAAGGGTGTAGCCATCAGGTTTGGCATTCACTAAATCGGCGTAAGCTACCCAACCTGCAGCCCCCACCTTATTTTCAACCACGACCGGAACTCCCAAATCCTTCTCTAAATAAGAGGCTAAAAGACGCGCACCCAGGTCAGTTCCCCCGCTTGCGGCAAAGGGTACAATGAGCTTAATCGGCTTATTGGGCCAATCGATTTGCTGAGTTCCGGCCGCCCCCTTACCGGCTGCATCCGTAGAATCATTAGAGGACCGCGGGGTACATCCAATAAGCGCTCCAAGGGCTAATACAATAATGGCAAAAGCAACAAACGTTTTTTTCATAGCAAGCCACCCTTTATCATTTTTTTATATAAATTTTATCCGAACGTCTATTCTCACATGGACGCCAAATCTTACATTTCCACATCTTCTGTAACGGGCCGTTTATTTTTTATCGAGGCAACGATGCTGATGAGCATGGTGAGAATGGCGATCGATAAGATCGTCCCGGAAAGCGGTCTCGTGAAGAACCCGAGAACATCCCCCTGAAAAATAGTTAAAGACTGCAATAACGTTTTCTCTAAAAGAACGCCTAACACATAAGTTAAAATAATGGGAGCCAGTGGAATTTCAGCCTTTTTAAATAAATAGCCTAGAATTCCAAAGACCAGCATTGCCCCTACATCAAACATGCTGTTATTCAGGCTGTACGTTCCAACAATTGTGATCATGATAATGATCGGCAAGAGAAGTTTAAAGGGAATCATCGTAATTTTCGCCCACACATTGGCCATCGGCAGGTTCATGACTAACAGAATGGCGTTTCCGATAAACATACTCGCTATAATTCCCCATACCAGGTCCGGGTTTTTCTGGAACAGCGTCGGTCCCGGAGTAAGACCATGCATAATAAAAGCGCCTAACAATACCGCGACGGTAGGAGAGCTCGGAATCCCCAGTGTGAACAGCGGAATTAATGCGCCACCGCTGTAGGAATTGTTAGCCGTTTCCGGCCCGGCCACCCCTTCCAAAGCCCCTTTTCCAAAGCGGGAAGGATGTTTAGACAGCTTCTTTTCCATAGAATAGCTAAGAATCGTAGGAATGACCGAGTTGGTTCCCGGAATTAATCCGATCAGGAAGCCCAATATGCTTCCCCTGCCGATCGCTTTCATAGAAGGTCCCCATTCCTCCTTTTTAGGAAGCAGACCGTTCACCTTAGAAGGTACTGCAGCTTTCCCTTTCAAGTTTTCTTCGGCATTGATAAATAGTTCGGAAAGCCCGAACATCCCCATCGCAATGGCTATAAAGTCTATACCTTTCATCAGTTCCGTTTGACCGAAAGCAAATCGAATGATGCCGGAGCTTTGATCCTGGCCAATAAACGCTATAGATAAACCGAAAAGCGCTCCGATAACCCCCTTCAATAAGGATTTTCCCATTAATCCAAGCAGCAAAGAGAGCCCTAAAATCACCAAAGCAAAAAATTCAGGAGGACCAAAATTAAGCGCCTGCTTCGCCAGAAAGGGGCCGATTAAAACTAACCCGACAATGGAAACAATGCCTCCGATGAACGAACCGATACCCGCGATCCCAAGCGCTGCCCCCGCTCGACCCTGCTTGGCTAACGGGTGGCCGTCCAGACATGTAATTAACGAGGAGGCCTCCCCTGGGGTATTAATCAATACGGATGTGATGGTTCCTCCGTACATGCTTCCATAGTAAATGCCGGACAGCATGATAATCGCAGATACCGGCTCAAGTGCAAAAGTCAAAGGCAAAAGGAGCGCCGTTCCTGCTGTAGGACCCAATCCGGGAAGAACGCCGATGAACATGCCGAATGTAACGCCCAACAGACAATACAACAGGTTTTGCCACGTAAGCGCTGTCTCGAATCCAAGCAGTAAGTAACCTAACGATTCCACGATTTCCCCTCCTACCATCCCAAGTCATTTACAGGTAACGGCACCTGTAAAAGGATTCCGAAAACCCAAAATACGATGAAAGATATCGAAGCGGAGAGCCCTAAACTCCAATACCATTTATAGCCCCGCATAAACAAGAGAAATAAGGTTATCGTACTGCCAATTAAAAAACCCAATAAAGGTGCGATAATGATAAATAGGATGAAAGAACCCGCGCATACCAAAACATTGATAAGCCCTTCACCTTTAGGCAAAATCCGGGAGAAAAGAATGATATCTTTTTTTAGCGAAATGACCAGATAGATTATGGAAAAAACGAAAGTGAGTCCGCTCACCCACCGTGGCAGCATCCCGGGACCCGGGCCGTATTCGCTGTAATAATCCATCGATAATGATTCCCAAAACATGATTCCGCTATAGAGGAGAAAGAAAACAGCCATGTAAACGCCTAAGTTTTTCAAATGAAGCACATCCTTTATTCATTCTCGCATGAACTTTTATCCGTTTTCACTCGTGCCAAACCCCTGCTTATCAGACTTTCAATTTTTACCTGGTTAGGGCTTTCAATCTCTCGCCTATGATTTATTGTGGTACGGATTTATTCATTAATGCTTCAAGAACCTGCACAAAATGACCGGGAACCTTCATATCGAAATGGGATTTTAAATCCAGGTCAACGATCTGCTGCAGCTTTCCCTTGGTCGCCAAGGATACAGAGTAATCCAAATCCAGATCCTTCAATGTGCCGATGACTTCTTCCATCTCCGCTACTCTTCTCTCCGCATGAATAGCAGTACGTGTAAGAAGTAAATTGGCTAATTCCTCAGTGGAATGGCTAGATAGGGTCCCCCGGATGGAAGTCAATATTTCTCGGTCAATTCCTGATTTATAAGCTGCAGTCAATGTTTCCAGAAGCAAGGCCGTAAACCCTTTCATAAAAATGCTTCGAATCATTTTCATTGCTGAAGCGCTTCCGGCCTCCTCGTTGATATAGGTAATGTTCATTCCGTATCTCCCCATGACATCCGAAAACTTACGTGCACCTGTACCACTGGCCGAAATCGGAACTTTATGGCGGTGAGGAGGAACGGCTTCCATGACTGCCGCATCTGCAAACCATACGCCTGCTTGATCCATAAGCTTAGAAATTTCTTGCTTTACTTTTGGAGATGCCGAATTCATATCCACATAAATTTGCTCTTTTCGCAAAAATGCAGCGGCTTCTTGAGCGATCATAAGCGCATACTTGGCACTGGTTGCACAAAAAACAATGCGGCTGCTTTCAATTAATTGCTTCAAAGACGAAGTTAAAGTCACATTAGCCAAATCAGCCCTTTCTTTAATGATAGCCCCAGCCACCGGCTCTGCTGCCATTACGTCGAATGCGAAGATAGATGAAACTCCCTCGGACACTAAACCGCTCGCCATATGAAATGCTGCTTCACCGAATCCGATGAAGCCTATACCCGGTTGGTTCAATGTACTAACCTCCCTTTATCAGTAAGCAATCAAATACATGAAAGTTGAAACATATAGACTACAATAATGTTCAACAATTATGTTTACAACAAAAAATATAACGCATCTGCAAATTCGTGTCAATAACTTAGCAAAAAAAGTCGAAAAATTGGAGCCTGTTACAACAAAAATTGATAATTATTTTCTATTGTTTTTCGGACGTTAGAGATGTGCTGCTTAATGGCCAACTCAGCCATTGCCGCATCATGGTTTTTCAAAGAAGCAAAAATCATTTTATGTTCATTGAGAGAACTTTCGTTTCTTCCGGGAATGAGCAGTGTTCTGAAGTGGAACCGCATTAACTGCGTTTTTATCATACTCACCATTTCCGTCGCTTGTATATTTCTGGATGCATTGTAAAGTATATTATGGAATAACCTGTTTAATTTGGAATATTCATCAATTTGATTTTGCTTCATACAATGTTCCATTCTTAATAAGAGCTGCTCCAGCTCATCAATTTCTGTATCCTTTATATGCTGTGCCGCCGATCTGGCAATGATCCCCTCCAAGGCTTCCCTTATTTCAAGATAATTTTTCACTTCTTCCAAGGTAAACGATTTAATGGTCGCTCCTTTATTGTTTTCAATGCTAACCAAATTTTCCCGCTCCAGCTTTAACAAAGCTTTTTTCACAGTGTTTCGGCTTACGCTTATCATTTCCGACAACTGACTTTCAATCAATTTTTGAGTTGGTTTGAAAGTACCGTCCAATATTCGCTCACGAATATATTTATAGGCATACTCTGTTTGATTACTCATTATCTTTTCTCCTATGATAAAGTTTGATTGAACAATTTTGTAATACAATTATGTGCAAAATTAATCATAAATATTTCGTAAGTGGATGTCAAGGAGCAAATGAATGCGCGCCACTTCCACTTTTTTGAAGGAAAACGGTTCGATTCCTCATCCTAATTGACACCTGGGCTATTTATGAATATAATCACATTTGTTATAGCAACTTTTTAAGGAGAGGGCTGGATTTGATGCTTCCTTTACAAGAATATATCAGCATTTTTATTCATCAGACCGATTTAACCCTCACCAATTATATTAAATCCAAGCTGGCTCCTTTTCAGCTCGCGCCGGAGCAGAATTTGGTTATGATGCTTCTTTGGGAAAAAGACGGCCTTAATCAAAATGAAATTGCCGAGAAGCTGAAAAAAGATAAAACGAATATTGCCCGTATGGTCTATAATCTGGAGCAAAAAGGCTTTATTCACAGAGTGGTCGGAGAACACGACCGGCGTTCACTAAGGGTTTTCCTGACGGATGAAGGAAAAAAATTAGGCGAGCAAGTCATTCCCATAGCCGAGGAATTTAATCGTTTGGTATGTAAAGGAATTACCGAGGAAGAGCTAACCGAGTTAAGACGAATCCTTACTAAAATGAGTTCCAATATGGAGTAGGAGCTTTTCTCCGTCTAATAGTTGCTATAACAACAAAATAACAGCATCGATGGAGGTTATTATGGCTAAGGTACTTTTTGTCAAAGCAAATCCCCGCCCGGTTGAGCAAGCTGTCAGTGTTAAGCTGTACCAGGCATTCCTCGAAAGCTACAAAGAATCCCATCCCCAGGATGAGATCATTGAATTGGATCTGTTTAAGGAAAATTTACCGTATTATGATGCGGATAAAATTAACGGGATGTTTAAATTAGCCAAAGGATTGGAACTTACTCCGGAGGAACAAGCGGCTGCCCATACGGTAAATCAATATCTGGACCAATTCCTTGCCATGGATAAGATCGTATTCGCCTTCCCGCTCTGGAACTTCACTGTTCCTTCCGTACTTCATACGTACTTGGATTATCTGAGTCAAGCAGGCAAGACCTTCCGGTATACTCCAGAAGGCCCCGTCGGGCTGCTTCAGAATAAGAAGGTTGTTTTGTTAAATGCAAGGGGCGGCGTCTATTCCAGCGGACCTGCGCAATCTGCCGAGATGGCAGTCAACTATGTAACCAATATTTTAAACTTTTGGGGAGTAAAAGACATCACAACCGTCATTGTAGAGGGGCACAACCAATTCCCTGACAAGGCAGAAGAAATTATTCACGAAGGTCTTGTAAAAGCGACTACTTTCGCAAGCCGCTTCTAATTAGACAGCGTCAATCGGATGATTTCACTTATGAAGCGGATGATCCACAAGATGATAAGCGTAGATCGCCAGTTCGAGGCAAATTCGTTTGTGCGGTTTTAAAAAATCGGGGCCGAGCAGTTCTTTGCATTTTTCCAGACGGTGGTACAGCGTTTGTCTGTGGATAAACAACTGTTCCGCCGTTTCCTGTTTATTCCCCATGTTTTTAAAATAGACGGAAAGTGTTTCCAAAAGCGGAATATCGGTTTCGTCCTCAAACTTGAGCAAAGGTCCGATATGGTCATGAACAAATTTTTTTAACAAACGCGTATCCGAAATATGGGTCAAAATTTGATAGACTCCCAGTTCATCATAAAAAGGGCTGGCTCCCGGCAGCAGAATGCCGATGTTCAATGTTTTGTCCGCCTCGGCAAAACTGAAATGCATATCGATCAGTCGTGTCTTCGGCTGGCTGAACCCTACGAACAGATCGAGATTCCCACGGAAATTATGGGATAGATTTTGCCGGAGCTCATGCAAGGTTTTTGTTAACTTTTCTTTAAAATCAAAAGCTGAAAAAGAATACGATTCCTTAAAACAAAGGATATATAATTGATTTTTTTTATTCAGCAGCAAGCAGTGAAATCCTTGCTTTCTCAATAAAGTACGGCATAATACGAGCAAATCCTGCTTGACCGATTCTATTACTTCCTCATTTTCATGCTTCAGGTCGTGAACAATCTGCATGATTCCCGCCATAAAATAATAATCTTGCTTATCTGTCGGCTGCAAACCAATGCGCGCGCGCATCGCATCTTCCTGATGAACATTGCCTATTAATAAATCTTCCATGAATTGCTGTTGGGTTTCCATCGCTTTTTCTTCGAGAAACAATTTTCGGAGGAGCACGTGAGCTGTCGCCTGTATCGCATAATCAAGAATAAACGGCAAATGGTCGGATACGGGCTGGTCGGGCAGCAATAGCGCTATATATGAAAGGGTATTTCCAAAACAAATGACCGGCTGGATCAAAATTTTCCGGGAAGCGTCAAAAGGCAATTCGCATAAGGAAGAGACGACATCCGCTCGTCCATCTACAAGCCGCTGATAAGTTTCGAGCTCCGTGTGATAGCTGGAAGGAATGGCATAGGAGTTGCCGACGAGAGAATAAAAAAGTACCGGATATTTGGTCCGTTCATGCAGCAATTGAAGAATCGGTTTAATTTCGGTAGATTGAAGCGTCAATTTTTGTAATTCCCGGGACAACTGTTCCAATTCCTGCAAAAAATGATGGTGTTTATTAATAAGCCATGCATGCAGATCCTGGGTAATGTCGACGAAACGGACCGGTTGTTCGAAAGCAATGAGCGGGAAATGGTGTTTATCGGCCAATTCGATCATGTCACCGGGAATGGTCGTCAGATGTTCTCCCAATTCAACGCAAAGTCCGGCTGCTTTTTGTTCAATTAATTGATTCATATAAATATGCCGGATTTTTATACTTTTAAGAGCGACACCGGTTGTCAAGATCAAATCGTCTTCATTGACGAACGGGCTCAGATGGGTAGTTTCCACAATATGCACCCAGCGTACGTTACGGCGTATTCCCTCGTGACCGGCAATGATGCGAGCATGGCGGAAAAGAGGACGTTCGAGAATGGCTTCGACGGTTAATTTGTCATCATAATCCATGACGTGCCTCCCTTAATGACTTGATTGACAATATGTCTAATTATTTACAAGATCACTAAACACTTTGTCAGCTAAAAAGATGTTAATTTTAATGTAAGCTAATATTACATTAAAGTCAATGAGGGAGAAAAAAACCATGTTAAACAAACAGGAACTGTTGGAAAAAGACAGCAAATATCTATGGCATCAAATTTCCCCGCACAATGAAAATCCGATGATTGTTGTATCGGGAGAGGGAAGCTGGATTACGACCATTGACGGAGAGCGGTTTTTCGATGGGATGTCCGGCCTGTGGTGCGTAAACATTGGTCATGGGCGTGAAGAAATCGCCGAAGTGGCAAAAGAACAGATCAAGACGATTGCTTATGCGTCCCTTGTGCAAAGTCATGTGCCTGCCATTGAACTGGCGGCGAAAATCAACGAATGGCTGGAAGGAAATTACCGGATTTTTTATTCGAATTCGGGTTCGGACGCCAACGAAGTAGCATTCAAAATTGCCCGCCAATATCATCACCAAAACGGCGAGCCTACGCGTCATAAATTTATCTCCAGGCATCGGGCGTATCATGGCAACTCGATGGGAGCATTAGCAGCGACCGGTCAAGCACACCGAAAAATCAAATATGAACCGCTGACGCCGGGTTTCCTGCATGTCCCGCCGCCCTATTGCTACCGCTGCCCGTTTGGCAAGGAGAAAGGAAGCTGCCAGCTGGAATGCGCGCAAATTTATGATGAGGTCATGAACTGGGAAGGCGCGGAAACGGTCGCCGGCGTCATACTTGAACCTGTCATTACCGGCGGAGGGGTTATTGTGCCGCCTCCCGAGTATTTGCAAGAGGTTAGGAAAATTTGCGACAAATATGGTGTATTGATGATTGTCGATGAAGTCATCTGCGGATTTGGGCGTTCCGGAGCAAAATTCGGACACTTCAATTTTGCGGTGAAGCCGGACATCGTCACCATGGCCAAAGGCATCACAAGCGCCTATTCGCCGCTTTCCGCAACAGCGGTCCGGGCCGAAATATATCAAGCGTTCAAGCAACCGGAGGCCGACGCTCATTTCCGACACATTAATACATTCGGAGGCAATCCGGTTTCCTGTGCCATCGCCTTAAAAAATATTGAAATTCTTGAAAAAGAAAATCTGGTCGGTCAAGCAGCCAAAATGGGCAAGTTATTGGAGGAAAAACTCGCCCGATTGACCGTTCATCCGCATGTTGGGGATATCCGGGTATTTGGTTTTCTGGCCGGGATTGAATTGGTGGAAGATAAAGAAAGCAAAGAGCCAGCCTCTACCGATATCATGTTGAAGGTGCTGTCGGAATGCCAAAAACAAGGACTGCTGGCAGGCAAAAACAGCGATACCGTTCCGGGATTCAACAACATCATCACATTGTCTCCGCCGTTTGTCACCTCCGAAAAAGAAATTGATTTTATCGTGGACACGCTGGATCAAGCATTGGAACGTTTAGCCGCAGCGGATAAAGTGAATATAGGGGGACGGATCGGATGAAGGTAGGATTTATCGGCCTGGGTACTATGGGGTTAAGGATGACGACGAATCTGTTAAAAAGGGGGTTTGAAGTCTATGTATACAGCCGCAGCCGCGGACCGATCGAAACGGCCGTATCCCGCGGAGCTATGGAGGCCTTGAATCCGGCAGATTTGGCGGCGAAAACCGATATCGTGCTTACCTGCTTGCCTATGCCGGATACGGTGGAACAGGTATACTTCGGAGAAAACGGCATCATGGCCGGTATCCGACCGGGGATGATCCTGGCCGATCACAGCACGGTAGGTCCGGATTTGAGCCGAAAAATCGATGCGGAAGCAAGGAAAAAAGCCGTTTCCTTCATCGACGCGCCTGTAAGCGGAGGTCCGTCGGGCGCAGAGGCCGGCACCCTGACCATCATGTGCGGCGGAGATCAGGAAGCCTTGAACCGGGCCCTTCCCGTGTTTCAAGCGATGGGCCAAAAGATCATGCATATGGGGGACAGCGGCAGCGGCAGCATTACGAAACTGATTAATAATATGCTTTTCGGGGCGCATACATCCGTTCTTGCCGAAGCTCTGGTGCTTGCAGAAAAAACGGGGATTCATAAAGAAAAAATGTTCTCGGTGCTCCAATCGAGCACAGGGAACAGCGCGGCTCTTAACTGGGTTTTTCCGTTAATCGTCAACCGTGAATTTGCTCCACGCTTCAGCATTGATCTATTGCTGAAAGATATGCGCATCGCCTGTGAGGTTGCCCGTAATGAAGGGATGGTGCTGCGCGTGGCGGAAACGGCCCGGGAAGCTATTGCAGCCGCCCAGCAATCGGGGTATGGCGCCTCTGATGTGTCAGCCGTTATCCGTCCGATGGAAGACAAATACAGATTGATTGTCAAAGGGGAGTCCGTATGATTATCAGCGTGCCGAGAGAAATAAAGAATAACGAAAACCGCGTAGCGATTACGCCTGCAGGGGTTTCGACGCTTGTCCAAGCCGGGCATCAGGTCAAAATCGAAACACGGGCCGGCATTGGAAGCGGATTTGCCGATGAAGATTATGCCGCAGCGGGAGCGAAGATCGTACAAACGGCGGAAGACGCTTGGGAAGCGGACATGGTTATGAAAGTAAAAGAACCGCTTCCGGAAGAATACCGTTATTTTCGCCAACATTTGATTTTATTCACCTACCTGCATCTTGCCCCGCTGCCGGATTTGACAAAAGCGCTGCTGGATAACGCAGTTACCGGCATTGCTTATGAAACCATTCAGCTGGATAACGGAGAACTGCCGCTGCTGCAGCCGATGAGCGAGGTGGCCGGACGCATGGCCGTTCAGGTCGGCGCGCATTATCTCGAAAAAGCTTCAGGGGGAAAAGGGGTGCTCCTTGGCGGAGTACCGGGCGTACTTCCTGGCCGGGTAACGATTATCGGCGGCGGCATCGTCGGGATCAACGCCGCGAAAATAGCAGCAGGCATGGGCGCGCAGGTCACGTTGCTCGACATCAACCCAAGCCGCCTCCGGTATCTGGACGAAATCTTTAACGGCCGAATCCGGTTATTGATGTCCCATCCTTATAACATCGCCCAAGCCGTAAAAGATTCGGATCTAGTGATCGGAGCCGTTCTGATTCCGGGGGCGCGATCACCCCGGCTCGTAACCGAAGAGATGGTGAAGCAAATGGAACCGGGTTCGGTCATCGTCGATGTTGCGATTGATCAGGGAGGATCGATTGAAACGATTGACCGCGCTACCACGCATGATGAGCCAACTTATACCAAGCATGGCGTCATCCATTACGCCGTGTCGAATATGCCTGGAGCTGTTGCCCGCACATCCACATTGGCGCTGGCCAACGCAACGACTCCCTATGCGCTGCAAATCGCCAACGACGGCTTTAAAGGGGCGATTGCCAAAAATAAAGCGATCGCCCGTGGAGTGAATACGCTGGATGGCAAAATTACGTTCAAAGGCGTCGCCGAAGCGCTTGGTTACCCGTTTTCGGAAGTCGAGAAAATGATAAGTGCTTGAGGCTTGAATCCGTAAGCGCCACTTTCATTGCTATCCATTCTAAAAAAAGGAGCAGCTCCGTTGAAGTGACCCCAAAAAGTTAGACAAGGTTATGTTATTAGGCAGCTTGTAAGGCATGCGTACGGTATTGAACTGGACTCATGCCTTTTAATTTTGCCTTCATTCGTTTGTGGTTATAGTAATCGATATATTTCGCTAATTCTTGTTTAAAGTGTTCCACACTTTCAAATTCCTTTAGATAGAGGAATTCGGATTTCAATATACCAAAGAAATTCTCAATTACCGCATTGTCGTAACAATTGCCTTTACGGGACATACTTTGCGTGATCTCCCTTTCTTGTAAGGCTTGACGGTATTGCTTCATCTGATAATGCCAGCCTTGATCGGAATGCAGGAGGAGTACATCGTTCTCTGACAGTCGTTCAAATGCCTCTCCAGCATCTTCGAGACGAGGGAATAGGTTGGTCTTGAAGCGATTGTATACGCAATAATTTCTCCGTTAAATAAGTCTAAAACAGGTGACAGGTAAAGTTTTTCGCCAAATAATTTGAACTCTGTGATGTCCGTTACCCACTTCTTATTTGGTTTTTCCGCTGTAAATTGACGGTCTAAGAGATTGGGGGCAATCTTACCTATTGTCCCTTTGTAAGAACGATATTTTTTCATGCGGACAACGCACTTCAAGCTCAATTCTTTCATGATTCGCTGTACTTTTTTATGATTCACTATATAACCACGGTTCACCAATTCATCCCGAATACGACGATAACCATAACGCCCTTCATGTTCGTCAAAGATGGATTGGATCTGTTTTTTTAACTCGACATCTTGATCCGATTTCCCAAAGTTTTTCACCCAGTAATAATATGTACTACGTGGAATCCCTGCTAGCTTGAGTACTGATTTCACCGGAAATTCATGCCTTAATTCAAAGACTACTTGCGCTTTGTCTTGTTTGGTGATTTTTCCTTGCTTTGAACTAAGGCATTCAACTTTTTTAAATAAGCATTCTCCATACGTAAACGCTCTAATTCTGCTTGCAAAGCCTCTGCTGAACCTTCTGCTGGTGCAGTTTTGTTTGTTGGTTTCTGACCATCTTTTTTCATCGTTGGACGCCCCTTTTTCTTTGATTCCAGGGCCGCCCAGCCTAGTGTGTCTAAGGTATTTTGCCAATTCCAAAGAATCGATTCGGAAGACAAGTTAAATCTCGCTGCCGTTTCAATAATGGACGTCCCGTGTTCGTTCATATAGTTAATTACGTCTAGTTTATATTGGGCAGTGTATTTTGTATAGGTTTTTATAAAGGCCCCTTCTCCATGATATTGATATTTTTTCACCCAATATTGTAGTTTACTAACATGTACACCGATTTCCTGTGCGATTGTTTGATAACCTGTATGTCCTTCTAAATATCGTTTGACCGCTTTTATTTTTTCTGCTGCTGTAAATTTAGCCAAAAGAAAAGCACCTCCAATTGTTAGATGTGTGTCTAACAATTGGGGTGCAGTTCACGTTCGAGTCCGCTCCTTTTTGTGTACGCTGAGAAACGGATGAAGTTCATCCGTTTGTATTCATCAACAATGGCCTCTCTTCTTCCTTTTCGCTTCCAATCTGATCCATCTGAAAGCAGCGAACGTAATGGTTGTCGCCAGCCATCGTCAATTCCGGAACTCCCGTCCGGCATGTCGTTGTATGGTACGGGCATTTGGCCATATAGGGACATGCGCCCGACCAGCCAAGCGCACTTTCCAGCAGATCGCTTCCGTCCGATTTTTTGGGGAACCCGTAGTAATCGGCCAATGGCCCTTGCAAGGTAAGAATCGATCCCAAGAGCTCTCTCGTAAACGGATGGCAGGGGTTCCGAAATAACGTTTTCGTATCCCCCATCTCCACAATCCTTCCTTGATAAAGCACAGCCACGTCATCGCAAAGATAAGAGACGATATCCAGGTTGTGGGTAATAAATAAGTAAGTTAGTCCCAACTGCTCCTGCAAATGCTTAAGCAAGTTGATGATTTGTGATTTTACGGAAACATCGAGGGCGGATACCGGTTCGTCAAGCACCAGAAATTCCGGTTCTACCGACAACGCTCTGGCGATTCCTGCCCGTTGTCTTTGTCCACCCGATAATTCATGGGGAAACCGGTTTGCATAACTGGCGCTTAAACCTACCAATTCCAGCAATTCCCCGATTCGGCTGTTCAATTGTTGTTGGCTTGTTACCTTTTTAAAACGCCATAAGGGGATCGCCAACTGTTCGCCGATCATCTGCCGGGGATTAAAGGCCGAAGCCGAATCCTGAAAGACGATTTGTATTTTCTGCCGGAAACGAGTCAGTTCTTTGCCGGACAGGCCGACTAAATCTATTCCGTCATAAACTATTTTGCCTGAGGTAGGCTTGATAAGCCGCAGAAGCATTCGTCCTACTGTACTTTTGCCTGACCCGGATTCTCCGATCAATCCGAACGAAGTTCCCCGGCGAATCGAGAAACTGACGCCATCCACTGCCTTTGTTGCTTTTTTCTTCAGCATTCCTTGGAAATAGGTTTTGGAAAGCTCCTGCACCTCGATAAGCGGTTTTTCATGAACGGGCAAATATCTCAACTGCTGAACATTCTGCATGACGTTACCCCCTTTTCCAGCATCGCACTTCTGCAGTATGACTGATCTTCACCATTTCGGGCTTTTCTTTCCGGCAAATGGCTTCGACTTCCGGACACCGATCGGCAAAATGGCACCCTGGCGGCAAATGCGCCAAGGAAGGAGGCGCCCCCTCAATTTGAACCAGCTTTTGTTTTTCTTTACCTGAAAAAATCCACTGGGTACTGGGAATACAAGCCAACAAGCTTCTTGTATACGGATGGGCAGGAGACTGTAACAATTCCTCAAGCGAACCTTGCTCCACAATCTGTCCCGCATACATGACAGCCACTTTTTGGGCCAATCTGGCCACCACGCCAAAATCATGCGTGATCAATAAAATCGCAGTCCCCGTCTCCTTATTGATCTTTTCAAACAGTTCAATAATTTGCAGCTGCACGGTGGGATCAAGCGCTGTTGTCGGTTCATCGGCAATGATAAGGGATGGTTCGCAGGACAGCGCCATGGCAATGACCGCTCTTTGGCGCAATCCTCCGCTTAAACGGTGGGCATACGAGGAAAACATTTTTTCGGGAGCAGGCATTCCCACCTGAGACAATAATTCGAGGCTTCGCTTTTTCGCCGCTTGCGATGACAGCCCTTTTTTCTCGCGAAGCAATTCCATCAACTGCGATCCGATGGTATAGGAAGGGTCCAAGGCCGTCATTGCGTTTTGAAAAACCATGGCCATACCATTTCCTCGGATCTCTCTCATTTTTTTTTCGGATAACGTAAACAGTTTTTCCCCCTGGAACATGACACTGCCTTCCAATTTTTGCAGCAAGTGAGAAGGGATCATATTCATTATGGAAGAAATCATCATCGTCTTTCCCGAACCGGATTCGCCGACAACAGCCATAATTTCTCCCTGGTCGATCGTAAATGAAACGCGATCCACCGCCTTCACCGTGCCGTCCGCAGTCGTCAGATATGCAGATAAATTTTGAACGTCCAAAAGCCGGTTCTTTTTCCGATCTTCCAAGATGTTTGAAATGGCCATGCAGCACCCTCCTCTCGTATTTATTCCACGGTCGACACCATGCGCCGTTTCTTGCCGCTCGCAGCCGTAATGCGCTGAGGATCCAGGGCATCACGAAGACCATCTCCAAGCAGGCTGAATGCCAAAGATACAATCAGAATCATCAATCCCGGAAATAACGTGACATGGGGCGCACCCTGCATAAGAACCGTCCTTCCGTCACTGGTCATTCGACCCCAGTCTGCATCAGGGGGCTGTACGCCCAAACCAAAAAAACTCAGACCTGCGATAGTAATGATCGTCACCCCTGTTAACGTTGTGGCATACACAACAAGAGAAGTCAGGACATTGGGCAGCAATTGGCGGAAAAGAACGTGCATACCGCCGGCACCCAGAGCTATCGCAGATTCGATATACTCTTTTTGGCACTCGATGACCGTATCGGTATATACCACTCGCGTCATATAAGGAATTCGCACAATCACCATGGCCAGCATGACATTAAACAACCCCGTCCCCAGAATCGCAGTGATGGCAATAGACAAAAGCACAGCCGGAAAGGCAAAAAAGATATCCAGCACCCGCATAATGGTTTCTCCGATAAAACCGCGATAATATCCCGCTACTATCCCCAACAGCAAACTGATCACAGCCGAAATAACGACGGGAACGACAGCCGAAATCAAGGACAACCGGCCACCCCAAAGCAGCCTGCTCAGGATATCTCTCCCTTGATCATCCAGCCCCAAGAGGTGTCCCGGAGTTCCCGGCGGAGCTAACCGAAGGCTGCCATCTCCATCATTGGGGGGATAGGGAGCAATCCAGGGAGCCAGCAAGGAAGCAACGGTAATGAGCAAAATCACCGCAGCGGCCGTCATGGCCACTTTATTCCGGTAAAACAGGGCAAGAACCAAGTGCCATGTCGATCGACGCTCCTTACGGATTGCTTGCATAAAATCGCTCCTTTCTTGGATAAGCGAATAGTTGTTAAATCGAATCCCGCAGCTTCGGATTTATCGCCATGTTGATGATGTCGATCATTAAATTAACGAGCACAAAGGCGACTGCAATCATCAGAATGCCTGCCTGAATCACAGGATAATCTTTGGCGGTGATGGCGATATAGATCCGCTGGCCAAGACCCGGCCAGGCAAATACCACTTCGCTGAATAATGCTCCTCCCATGATATAACCGATCTGCAGCCCGGTAATATTCAAAATGGGCGAGAAGGCGTTGCGCAATACATGCCGTGTCGTATTGGTAAAGGAGGATAATCCGAAGGATTGGAAAAAGCGCACGTATTCTTTTTGCTGAATCTCGATGATTACACTTCGCGTGATCCGGGCAATGACGGCCGTAGAAACGGTGGCCGTAGCCACGGACGGAAGGATCAGATGAAGCAGAAGATCCGGAATCCCGCCCGGGTTGCGCAAATTGTACATTCCGCTTACCGGCAAAATACCTAAATAAATCGAGAAAAACCACATCAACATCAGCGCCAGCCAAAAAACGGGCATGCTTGCTCCGATTAATGCCCATCCCGAACTGATACGGTCAAACCAGGAATCCTTCTTCAGCCCGGCAATGATCCCTGTCATGCCGCCGATCAAAGTACACACCAGCATACTTCCGATGGTTAGTATGATCGTGTTGCCCAGCTTCGGCAGTAACAAGTCGGCGACCGGTACGTGCAGAGCGATGGACTTGCCGAAATCGCCTTGCAGCACTTTAAGAAGCCAATGAACATACTGCACATAAAGCGGCTGATCGAATCCCATGTCTTTTCGGAGCTGCTCTACAGCTTCCTGCGTGGCTTCCGTCCCCAGCATCGTTCTTACGGGATCGCCCGGAATCAGTTGAATCAGAATAAAAACAACGATGGAAACTCCAAAAAGGATCGGTATCGTCATGAAGGTTCGCAAAACCAAATAACGCAGCATCCTCTCTCCGCCTTTCTACGTGGAAGGGGGCTCCAAGCCCGGAGTCCCCTTAATCACTTAATTATGGATGGATACTTGCACCAGATCATACCATTCTTCCGATGGGGAAATAAATCCTTTAACATTCGGGGAAACGACATAAGGCGCGGTATCATTTACAATCGGGGCAAAAGCCGCATCCTCCATAATCATCTCCTCCGCCTGCTTCCAATATTTGATCGCTTCATCCGGATTGATGGCGTGTGTGGCCATATCCATCAATTGATCGGCTTCTTTATTTACATATTGTCCGGAGTTGAAACCTCCGGGCGCTTTAAACGCAGAGTGCGCCACCATGGCCAGGAAGTAAGGCGCTGTCCGGCCTGACGAAAATTGATTCATCCCCACCTCTGGAGGCATGCCGTTCGTGAAATTGTTGACATATTGAATCCATTCCGAAGTCTGGATCTTCAGTTTGATTCCCACTTTAGCCAAATCTCTTTGAATCCATTCCGCCATCGGAAGAGGCAGCAATTGTCCCGATCCATCGATGGAAGTCATAAAGGTCGTTTCAAAACCGTCCGGCAAACCGGCCTGCGCCAACAATTGTTTTGCTTTTTCCGGATCGTATTCATACCATTTTTTATTCGGATCAAAAGCTTCATGACCTCGGGACTGTATTGTGTAAGCCGGTTTTGCCGTTCCCTTCAACAGTTCATTGGCAATGCCTTCCCTGTTAATCGCATAGTTAATCGCTTGTCTGACTTCTTTCTTCTGCATGATCGGGTTGGTAAAGTTAAAGACAATGTACCATACATGCGGAGGCAGACCGGAGACCACCTGAAATCCTTGCTTCTTCAGCCCTTCGAGAGAATCGGGGGGCGGTACGGCGATGACGTCAACCTCTCCATTTTGCAAAGCTGTTACCCTTGCTGCCGGATCAGGCAGCGGGCGGAAAATAACTTTGTCCAACTTTGCTTTTTCTCCCCAATACTCCTCATTTCGAACCAGTTCGACTTTTTCACCGCGTACCCGAGTGGAAAATTTGAAAGGCCCTGTCCCGCTTGGATGTTCACCCAATCCATCATTGCCATACTTTTTAACGGCCTCCGGGCTGATAATCTGGAAAGAGTTAATTTGGGCCAGCATTCGGGGGAAAGTAGAAAAGGGTTCCTTCAACGTAATGTCGATCGTTTGGGGATCGATCACTTTCACGGAATCGTAAAAGCGCCAAGTTCTAAACGTTTTACTGGCGGCGATTTTATCATAGTATTGGAAGCTTTCGTCCGTCAGACGCCTGACGTTAAATTCGACCGCAGCCGCATCAAAAGGTGTTCCGTCATGGAATTTGACATTTTCCCGCAAGGTGAACGTGTAGGTTTTGCCGTCCGGCGATACTTCCCACTTGGTCGCCAGGGCCGGTTTTAATGCCGGAACAGGCGCCGCTTGCGAATCTTTAGACAAATCTTCCTCGACTAAGGACTCATATATTTGATGATTGACCCGCATCGTTACCCAGCCTTGACCCCGATGCGGATCGAGTTGGTCGTATTCCGATTCCGTTCCGATGATCAAAGTCCCGCCGCCGGCTTGCTGCGCACCATCGGATGGACTTGAGGACGACGGTGAATCGGTACAGGCAGTAACAGCAAACATACAAATGAATAGCGTAATCAGAACGGACCGCGAATATTTTTTCATCTCAAATCCCCCCTTTTTGTGAAAGCTTCCGTAGCTATCCTTACAGCAGTTCTATATAAGAGTTCGGTTCCCAATGAAATGTCTTCTATACTTGAAAACTCTTTCGGATTATGGCTAATCCCTTCTTTACAGCGGACAAATATCATAGCGTAATCGGTGACATAGGACATGATCAACGCATCGTGAGCAGGTCCGCTCATCAGTTCGGGACAATCCAGCCCCATTCGTTCCCCTTCTTCATTTATGATCGATTTGATCCACTCTGCACAATACCTTGGCTCGCTATTATTATCTTCGGTGATCGAATAGGTCAATCCGTGTTCTTGGGCAATGGCTTCGATCTTTTCTCTCAGCCGCTTCTCGTTCTCATCCCGCTTGCCCTGATCGATATCCCGCAAATCAATCGTGAATTTGACTTTTTCAGGTATAATATTTCTCGAGTCCGGAAAGACCTGTATATTCCCTACCGTCCCAACGGCTTTAGAATCAGGGCTCGGCTTCACAATATCGTTCAGCGCAGCAATCACTTTTGCCGCACCTACCAAAGCATCCTTTCTCAGCGGCATCGGTACCGATCCGGCGTGTCCGGCGGTTCCCGTCATTTCCACCGTCAACCACAGCAGACCGGCAATTCCCGTAACAATCCCCACAGGACGATCCAGAGATTCCAACACGGGCCCTTGCTCAATGTGCAATTCCAAATAGGCGCCGATGTTCTCGGCGGCATATTCCGATTCTGCAAATTTAGCCGGATCGCCGCCAAATTCGATCAAAGCCTGCCTCCTTGTGATCCCGTTTTTATCTGTCCTATCCAATTCTCCAGGTTCCAATCGCCCCAAAATACCTCTCGAACCAAAAAAACCGTTATTAAAGCGGCAGCCCTCCTCATCGCAAAAAGCCGCGACTTCAATGGGCACTTCCGGTACAATCCCGTTTTCCTTCATCGTCTGGACCGCCTCAATCGCACCTAATACGCCGACCACTCCGTCAAATCTGCCGCCATAGGGCTGAGAGTCAATATGCGACCCCAACATGAGTATGGGAGCATGCGGATTCTTTCCCTCCAGACGTCCGATTACATTGCCGAAATGATCGATTCGCGAGACCATCCCCGCCTCTTCCATCCATGCTTTGACTAATTCCACTCCTTGGCGGTACTCTTGGGATAGAGCCAAACGGCATACTCCTGTATCGCCTATCCGGCCAATCTGTCCCAGCTCCGTAATCCTCTTTTCAATCCTCGAACGGTTTATAGCAACTTGGTATTCAGTGGTTGACATCAGACTCACCTCGCATGATCCTAAGTTGGTGACAATAAAACTTTGCGGTATTGAATTGATTCCTAATGGAGTCCGACAGTGCGGCTAAATCCCATAAAGTGCTTCGATATCGGATGATGTCGTCATGTTTCATTTCACCCCCAAGTAATTTCCACTATTATATGTTATGTTATATTATATTACATTAAATAAATGAAATCACTATACAAAATGGTTAAATATTCCGTTTTCCATTGTACAATTTGCATATCCATCAAGAAAGTTACGTTAAAATGAGTTATATTATATGACATTATTGAGGTTTAATTGGATTATATGTAATATAATATAACATAATATAAATGAAAATAAGGGAAGCGGCGGAGTCAATGAAGTGACCATCGAGATATTCGAGAAGAACCTGGGCACCAACCTCAGGGAATCCAGCGAAGGTCTCTTGGAGGTATCATTTCGCTGCTGCTTTGCTAATATCTAACTCAGAATGTACGTTCTACAAACAAAAAAGCACGGCGTATCTCAATATCAAGATCGCCATGCTTTATTTGATTCACGTTATGAAATGGGGAAACTTTTCGGGGGCTTTTCGAATTTCCTGTGTCAATTGGAGTCTGCGATAGTATTCCGCCAAGTTTCGATCATAGTAGTTTTCATACAAGCAATTGAAGCAGTCGGCATCGACGACGCCGTTTTTCTATCCAATGCAGCGGTTTCAAGCACGCTCAACGAATCCTATACTTCGTTACCCAAATCAAACGTCATGAGGTCACGTCCAACCGTGATCGTTCCGTTAAAAATGTCTCTCATACCCTTCATATATTCCTGCTCGGCATTCTCGTTAGCCGCAGGCGCCGGAATATGATGAGTAAGCACGAGATGTTTGACCCCTGCTTGCTTCGCAATTTCGGCTGCCTCCAATGTGGTGGTATGATACTTGGCCGGATTAGAGAGCGCTTTGTCATAATCTGGGTATTTATGAATTAATTCGTCTAACCATTCTTTGTTATAAGCTTCGTGCACCAAGAGATCAACGCCTTGGCTTTGCCTAATCATATTGGACACAGGGATCGTATCTCCGGAAATAACAACCGATTTCCCGTTGAATTCAAATTTGTACGCAACCGCCGGATAGACCGGACGATGATCCACTTCAAAGGCTGTAATCTTAATCCCGTCCTGATCATAGACGACGCCTTCATTTCTTTCAGTATATTCAATCCGTGCTCCTGCTTCATCCGACAGATTGTAACTTACCCGCAGCTTCACATCGAACTCAAACGATTCCCTCATTTTACCAATGATTTCTTTAGTCGTTTCAGGTCCGTATACATGCATAGGCGTTGAGCGTCCTTCGAATACACGCTCCGGGGTAATATGCGTCCTCCAGCTTGTAATAAAGACATCGAAAAAACCGCCATTGTGATCATAGTGATGATGGGTGAACAAAACGTCGGAAATCCGTTGCGGCATGACACCCGCTTTAATCAATTGATCCACAACGCCACCGCCGCAGTCGACTAAAAAGGTTTTATTTCCCGCTAGTACGGCGACTCCCGGCTTAGCCCTTCCGTAGAAGGCTCGAGGCGAACCCGTACCCAATAAAATAACTTTTAAATGCTCATGAAACTCAGGCTGCAGATTCTCCTGTGGTTGAATTAGCATGTTGATTCCTCCATTGATTTATTCTGTTTATCGATTAAATGAAACGTCTTCTATCGCGGTAAATATGACTAAAGATTGGACATAAACGCATTGGAATCGTTAATCGTCACTCGTTTTTTCTCGTATTGAATGATTCCTTTTTCGTTCCACTTATTTAATGTTTCCGTAATCGTCTGTCTGCTGCACCCGATGATGTAGGAGATTTCTTCATGACTTAGCGGCAAGCTCACATGAATTTTGTTCTGCTTCTGTACACCCAGTTGGGTAAGAAAATGGGCCAGCCTCCAAGCCACAGGCCTGGAAATCAACGTTTCCACGAACTGTTGGGTATACAGCAGTCGACGCGCATTGGAAACCGTTAATGCATACAGAACATCGGGCCGGCTTAACGTCAAGCTCGTAAATTGAGATGCGGGAACCAGCAGCACTTCGCTTTCCAAGATGCACCGTGCGTACCGTTGCCGCCGTTGGCCGGTCAGCACTTCGGCGGCACCGAAAACTTCACCCGTATTGCGCAAAAACAAGGTGATATTTTGTCCTTCCTGAGCCGACTGTGAGATTTTGACAAGACCCGATCGAACAAAATAAACGTCCTGACTTTCCTCGTCTTCCCTGAAAATAAATTCATTCTTTTTGAATTTCCGCAAAACCCCGTTTTCTTCAAAGAGTTCGGCCAAAATATGTTCTTCTTTCCGTTCATTGATCATGTTGTTGTCACCTCGTATAACGAATCCGATAATCCATAGTTATCATATTGGTATTATAGTATATGTTTCGTTATAAAACAGTCGGATACCCGACAAAAATCAAACAATTTAAAAAAAGCTTCAACGCAAATAGATCGGGACGCCGCACAACAAATCGAAAAAAATCTACTTCTTCACAAAGAAAATACCCGGTAAGGAAATGGCTGTATACGTTATTGAATTATCGCACCCATTGTGGAATAAGAATCAAAGTCTTATGTTAAAAAAACTTAAACTTTGCATCGAAAGGTTGGGAGTAGACATGGGATTATGGAGTAAAGAGCAGTTGCGTCAGTTTATTAAAGAAAACAATCTGGTAACGGCTCAAGATGCGCAGAATGCACTGAAGGAATTGTTTGCTGAGACGATCCAGGAAATGCTCGAAGCGGAGATGGACACCCACCTCGGCTACGAAAAAAACGATGTCAAAAACAAGCTGATCTGAAGCCGATCTATAAAGCGGTAACGGAGGAGATGGCGCTTGTGGAGCTGGATCGTTTCGAGGAAACATGGGGCGCTAAATATCCGCTCATCATCCGTTCGTGGCGCAGCAATTGGGACGAGCTGGCTACCTTCTTCAAGTACCCTCCATGAAGGTGCGAACGTTTTGGCGAATCTCCTCCACAGTGTGGTAGAAGACATTGTTAATGACATCAGCCTTCAGCCATTTCCAAAGACCTTCAACGATATTGAGTTGCGGGCTGTAAGGTGGCAGAAAGACCAGTTTGACTCTTCCGTTCATTTCGCTCAGAAACGGTACAAATCACGACAAATCCCATGAAAATCATTGATCGTCTGTGCATCAGATTGTAATTGGGATCATTAGTTCAACTTATATAGCTTGATTCCCTTTCAGTATATATACGTGTATATATTATTACTCTGCATTTATCAACAGCATTTTCCTCCAACATTTTTCCTCACCCAAAATAAATACAGGCGGCATATACATGTGTATATGCCGCCTGTATTGTCATATCAAGAAAAAGGGGCTCATTAGTTTCAGTTATTAATCATACCCGAGTTAACACTTGCTGTAGCCGCAGTTGCTGCAATTTTTGCAGCCCTCGCTGTTGATCAGTGAGGCGGAGCCGCAGGACGGGCACAGGTCAAGGGATGTGGCTGCGCTGCGGGTTACTGCATATTGAGCTGTTGTCTCCTGGACGACTTCCTGGGTGGCGGTGACGTAGTTTTCCGCGCTGTTGGAGAAATTGACGTGCATTTCAAGCGCTTGGGCGACGGCGTCGGCAATCGATTCGACGCGGTTGGCGCCGAACCCGATCGCGCCGGAGCCGCCGATGCCCTTCAGGTGCTTGATTAAAAGCTGCACCTTGTTGCCGTGGTCGCCGTAGCGAAGGAACAATGAGCAGACGCGGCCGAGCGCTTCGGACATCGCGAATACATCGGAACCGGCCTTGCCCACGTTCAGGAAAATCTCGCTCGGGCTTCCATCCATATCGTTAATCGTGATATAAGCCATGCCGAAAGGCGTATTGAACTTGTAGGTTGCGCCGCGGAGAGCTTGCGGACGGCGTTTGTACTGCTTGTCGAACACCTGCTCCGTCTTCGCGTCGATATTCACAGCCAACGATTGGGTGAGGCCGGTCAAGGAGGATTGTTCCTTCGCATTGACTGCATCTGCAGCAGGAGCTGCTTGCGTTTCCGTTCCCTTTGCTTCCTCAGCCTTATCGTCCTTCTTGTCTGTGCTGAGCACCTGTACGTCGCGGCTTCCGTCACGGTAGATGGTTACGCCTTTACAACCCAAATCAAAGGCGAGCTCGTACAGACGCTTCGTTTCTTCCACCGTAAAGTCGGCAGGGCAGTTGGCCGTTTTGGAGATAGAGCTATCCACCCATTTTTGAATGGCGGCTTGTACACGAATATGATCTTCTGCGGACAAGTCCATCGCAGTGACGAAATAATCCGGCAGCTCCTCGTTCGGGTGCTGATCCTTCCACTGCTGCGCAATCGGCACATATTGCTTGTCGAAGCCCAGACGGCTTTGACGGTAATATTCAAACGCAAAGTAAGGCTCGATCCCGGTCGATGTGCCAACCATCGTACCCGTGCTTCCGGTAGGCGCCTGCGTAATGACCGTGACATTACGCATCCCCTTCTTCTTGATGGCTGCGCCGACTTCCGGATAAACAGAGGTCATCGTCTTCATAAAACCGCTTTGCAGGAACAGTTCTGTGTCAAAATGCTTGAAGGAGCCCTTTTCTTCCGCAATATCTGCGGATGCGAGATATGCTTCCTTCGCAATAAAGCCATAAAGCTTATCAAGAAACATCAGCGATTCCGTGCTGCCGTAACGGATGTTCAGCTTGATCATCAGCTCGGCGAGACCCATGGAGCCAAGGCCTATGCGGCGTTCTCCCTGTTGGTTGATCCGATTCTCTTCAAAATGGTAAGGCGTTTTGTCAATGACATTATCCAAGAACCGTGTCGAATAACGGACCACCGTCGCCAGCTCGTCCCAAGCCACATCATGTTTTTCTTCGTCGTAAAACTTGGACAGGTTGATTGCCGACAGGTTGCAGACTCCCCAAGCCGGAAGCCCCTGCTCCCCGCAAGGATTTGTACATATGATCGGATTGAAATACCAGCTGTTGGACATCTGGTTGTAGTATTCCATGAATACGACGCCCGGTTCCGCGGATTTCCAGGCGGATTCGATAATCGTATGCCACACGTCGCGGGCCTTCACCGTACGGTAATGAATAATGTTCTTACCCGCTTTTCTCCACTTCTCCAGATCCCCGTCCCAAATCTCGTTATATTCAGGGTCCGTCGTGTCCGGGTACACCAATTCCCAATCCAAATCTTCCTTCACGGCTTTCATGAAGCCGTTGCTGACGCATACGGACAAATTGGCATTCGTAATTTGCCCCATCGTTTGTTTGACGGTAATAAAATCCAATACGTCAGGGTGCCAATCATTCATCATCAGCATCAGCGCGCCGCGGCGGCTGCCACCCTGCTCGATCAAGCCCGTTGTATAGCTGAACAGTCCGCCCCAGGAAACGGCGCCGCTTGAAGACCCGTTGACTCCCCTGACAATGGAACGGCGCGGACGGAGAGAGGATAAATTAATCCCTACACCGCCGCCCCGGGCCATAATTTCGGTCATCTCGGACAGCGTGGCCATAATTCCTCCACGGCTGTCATGCGGAGAAGGAATTACATAACAATTGAAAAGCGTCAGCTCATCGCTAGCATCGGCGCCTGCGGCAATCCGTCCGCCGGGTACAAGCTTCCAGTCGTCCAGAATGTACCGGAACTTTTCGGTCCATTCGGCTTGTTTCTCCGGAGTCGCTTCCACAGAAGCCATAGCAGTGGCCAAACGGTCCCACATTTGCTGAGGCGTTTTTTCCAAGGTTAATGTAAGCTTCTCTACAGAGGAATCGACAACCTCACCGCTGCGCAGCTTGACTTTGACCTGTCTCCCGTTACGCTCGATGACTTCGCCGACTTCCTTGGCAGGAAATTTAGGGTCGTCCTTTGTCAGCACCAATACTGTATCTCCAACCTTCGTTTGACTGGTATCCGCATTCTTCATCGCGTAGCGATCCAGAAAAATTTTCTCGCTTAAGCCTTCCAATTTGGTCTCCTGCATGGTCTTCAAAACAATAACCTCCCGGAATATATTCAAAAAGATGAATCACAATATATGGTATGTAGGATCCATTATACAATACAATATATAGTGTTTCTAATACAAAAAAAACGAAATTGGCGATTTAGTCCAAGCACGCTGGCGGAAAGCTTCCTTTTTCTCTCTATAGCTCTCTTTTTCATCTCTAAAATTTTCACCATTTTCGACAAAACATTCAATTTTTCTTCATAAAAAAGGGTCTTAAGCCCCTGTTACAAATTCGATTGAAATCCGACAGGGCGGCAATCCGCAGGCGGTTTTGACAATCGATCGGCGGATTGCTAGTCTAGAAATAGTGTATCATGTTCGCTGAATTTATGCAAACATATGTTCGTATCTCTATTGTACAGGAGGGTTTCTTGATGTCCTTAACTTATTTATATCAGGACCGGTTCGTTTCAAAAGAAGAACTCCAGATTTCTCCCGAAGACCGCGGTTATTATTTTGGCGATGGGGTCTATGAAGTATTTCGCGTATATCATGGAAGGCTGTATGAAGCCGCGGCTCATTTTGAGCGCTGGGAGAAAAGCGCCGCTGCTTTGAGAATTCCGCTTCCCTTTCCTTCCGGGGAGCTGACGGGACGACTGGAAGAACTGATCCGCATCAACGGCTTGTCCGAGGGTACCGTGTACATGCAGGTGACCCGTGGAGCCGCACCGCGTTCACATCCGTTTCCCGCGGATACCAAGCCGATCCTGATGGCGTATACCACCGATGCCCGCCGTCCGCTGAACACCATGAAAGAAGGCATCTCGGCCGTGACGATGGAAGACATCCGCTGGCTCCGCTGCGATTTGAAGACATTAAATCTGCTGCCCAATGTCCTGGCCAAGCAGCATGCGGTGGATCAGGGAGCCGGCGATGTCATTCTGCATCGCAACGGCACCGTAACGGAATGCAGCGCATCCAATATCATGATCGTCAAAGACGGCGCCGTTATTACGCATCCTGCCAACCATCTGATCCTGCACGGCATCACCCGCGCGGTTGTGCTCCGGCTGGCTCAAGGACTCGGCCTCTCCGTTCGGGAAACGCCATTTACATTGAAAGAGCTTCGCGCCGCAGATGAAGTTTTCATCACGGGTACGACCGTGGAAGTCACTCCTGTCATCTCCGTCGACGGCGTCCCCGTAGCCGACGGCCGTCCGGGAGAGATCACCCACAGGCTGCAAAACGAGTTTGAGAAGACGATTTCGTTCTAGTCCATCACATTACAGTATCCCCTGTACCAAAGTGCCTTACGCCGCCGCACAGTACCTGCCGTGCGGCTTTTGACCGTTGGCCGGCGGATCAGCCGAAAATGTGGGATTGACAGATAAACCGTCCAGACGGTACAGTGTTTTTTATGGACGATGCTCCGGTCTGCTTGCAGGTGTCACTCTACATCCGGAGACGCTCCTAGAGAAGCTTCAGGAGCCGGATCAGATTTGGCGGCGCAGCAGGCTTTTAACGAAGGAGGAACGGCATTGAAAGCTTATTTATTCTTGGCCTTGGCGATTGGATTTGAACTGTTCGGCACTTCCATGCTGAAAGCATCCGGGGGGTTTACCAAATTACTTCCTAGTATTGGCGTCATCATCGGTTTTTCGGCGGCCTTCTATTTACTTTCTTTATCCCTGCAGCAAATCCCCTTGGGCATCGCTTATGCTATTTGGTCCGGAGTCGGTACGGCCGCCACTGCGCTCATCGGCTTTCTGGTTTGGAAAGAAAAATTGAGCTTAAACACAGTGGTTGGAGTCTTGCTTATTATTGCGGGAGTGATTGTATTAAATCTGAGAACCGTCAAATCCTGATGCTGCCGGCATGTTGGTCTTGTGATCATGGTCTGTCACAGCTTCGTGGCCAAAACGAAAAAACCGGAGACCGCTATCTCCGGAGATTCCACTCTGAATTGCCGTACTTCTCAACCCTTAACCGTTCGACGAGCTCCTGTTCATAGGCCGTCAGTTCTGACGGGACCAGCCGAATCCCCAGCCCTTCTTCAATGCCTGCCAGGAAAGCCTCTTCCACCTCGGTCAATGTCACCCTCGGCAGACCCGCTCCGCCGCGCACTTCATTAATCGCAACCGCCTTCTTTAAAAACTGCTGCTTCATCCGCTCCATCACGCGCTCGCTGGAGAAGCGCAGCAATCTGAACAACTGATCCGCATCGAGATCCAGAAGAATCGAGCCGTGCTGAAGCACAACGCCTTTCTGCCGGGTTTGCGCGCTCCCGGCCACCTTCCTTCCCTCTACGACAAGCTCGTACCAGGACGGAGAATCGAAGCAGGCAGCCGAACCCATGGATGCGTACTTCTCCTTGTCTTCTTCATTCTCCAGCTGGACCATCTCCGCCGACAACCCAAGCTTGCGAAACCCGAGCAGCAGCCCTTCGCTGAGCACACGGTACGCCTCGGTGACGCTCCGCGGAATGCCGGGATAGCTTTCCGACACGATCATGCTGTACGTCAGCTCCTTATCGTGAAGCACGGCGCGCCCTCCGGTCGCCCTCCGGACAAAGCCGATGCCTTCCTGCTCCAGCGCGTCGAAATTCACCTCGCTTAAAGCTTTCTGAAAAAAACCGACCGACAGCGTTGCGGGATCCCATCCATAAAACCTGACGGTTGGAGCAACCAGGCCTTCGCTATGTGCCGTCAGAATCGCTTCATCCACAGCCATATTGTAATCCGGCGCGCCAAAGCCCGAACGGATAAACCGCCATTCTCTGTTCATCTATATCACCATTCCTTTACTGTACGTCAGCCCGCCATGTTCACAGCGTGTCTTAATGCCATACGCGCAGAAATCGCCGTCGCAATTACGCTGTTACCCCATCATAAAACATTACCGTACGGTTTGAAAGCCCCTAATTTGTACATACTAAAAATTAACTTTAGGCCTTGTCTATACTTACTGAATCACCAAAAAAGGAGCGCGTGAGAATGCAACCAACCGAGCGAAAAGAGCACGTGCGGCAGCTGAATGAACATGTAGAGCTCCATTACGACAGAGAATGGTTTGAGCAGTTGCATGAGAGGGCGCTGCACAACGGCCCCTGGGATGACCCCGTCATGTTCAGGCTCGCCCTCGAGGCCGAGCAGGCCGGACTCATCCGCAGCTTCGACGAGCTTCAATGCCTGACCCATCTGCCGAGCCTCGTTCCGATGGAGCATCAAATCGAAACCGCCAAAAAAGTGCTGACCGAAATGCGGGGACGGGCCATTCTTGCCGATGAAGTAGGGCTTGGCAAAACCATTGAGGCGGGACTCATCCTCAAGGAGTACATGATCCGGGGCCTGGTTCAAAAAGTGCTCATTCTCGTTCCCGCTTCTTTGGTGCTGCAATGGGTCCGGGAGCTGAATCAAAAGTTCGGGATCCCCGCAGTGGCGCAAAAGAAAGAATATATGTGGGTGCAAAACGATATTGTCGTCGCCTCGATGGATACCGCTAAGCGCGATCCGCACCGGGACATCGTGCTTGGCATTGAATACGATATGCTGATCGTCGACGAAGCGCACAAGCTGAAAAACAAAAAAACAACCAACTACCGTTTTATCAACGAGCTGCGTAAAAAATACTGCCTTTTGCTGACGGCAACGCCGGTTCAGAACGATCTCAAGGAGCTGTACAACCTGATTACGCTGCTAAAGCCGGGTCAGCTTGGCGGACAAGACAGCTTCCAGTCCAATTATGTCGTCGGCAAACGCATCCCCAAGAACGAGGACCAGCTCCAGCAGGAGCTGAGCAAGGTCATGATCCGCAACCGCCGAAGCGACGGCAACGTAAGCTTCACCAAACGTATTGTGCGCAATATTCCGCTCCAGTTATCGGACGAGGAGCAGGCGCTGTACGATGGAGTAACCGATTTCGTCAAAACACGCTATCAGGAGTCCGGAGGCGATATCGGCAGCATGCTCTCCCTTGTCACGCTGCAGCGTGAAGTATGCTCCAGCCGGGATGCCGTCTTTATTACGCTGGTCAACATGTTCAAAAAAACCGATGAAAACTCACCCCTCCGGCAGCGGATTTGGGAGCTTGTGGAGAAAATCCGCGGCGTCAAAGCCAATACGAAAGCCGAAAAGGTATTGGAGCTCATCGAGTCCATTAACGATAAAACGATTATTTTCACAGAGTACCGCGCATCCCAGGAATATTTGCTGCAGTATTTAAAGGAACATAAAATTCCGGCCGTTCCCTACCGAGGTGGGATGAACCGCGGCAAAAAGGATTGGATGATGGACTTGTTCCGGGGACGCGCCCAAGTGCTTATTGCCACGGAGGCCGGGGGAGAAGGAATCAACCTTCAATTTTGCCATCACATGATCAATTTCGATTTGCCGTGGAATCCTATGCGGGTCGAGCAGCGGATCGGCCGTGTGCACCGGCTCGGACAGAAGGAAGACGTCAAAATCTACAATTTGTCGACGCTCGGGACGATCGAAGAGCATATTCTCTCCCTGCTGCATGAGAAAATTAACATGTTTGAGCTGGTGATCGGTCAGCTGGATACGATTTTGGAACGGTTTGAGCAAAAAACATCCTTAGAGTCGCATCTGGCCAAAATGATCCTCACCTCCAACAGCAAGGACGAAATCCGCCGGCAGCTCGATGATCTGGGGCGGTCGTTCACGGTGGTGAAATCCCAGGTGGAGCAAGAATTAAACGAATCGGCGGGGGTTTTGAATCCGGTGAATTCCTCCCTGCACACGGTTAGAGTCCAGCAATACGGCAGCGGGGAGGTGCAGCCATAAGCATGAATGCGCAGGAAATCCAGTTCTACGTTTTGCGCTATTTGGAGGCCGAGCAGTGTGACATTCTCGAAAAGCATCCCGCCTACATCACCGTCAAGCTGTCCCCTTCCGCCGACAAAGCTTTAACGCAGCGGCCGTATTATTGGAGCTTTGTGGAACGGACCGGGGCCGTACCGGAAACCATGACCTGCACGTTCATTTTCGATCCCGAAGCCTATCGGGAGCTTCATCCGCAGCAGGGATCGCAAAATGTGCCGGCCGCTCCTGCGGTACAGCCTGCAGCTCAACCCGGTACGCCGCAGCCTCAAGGCGACAGTATTCTGGGCCGCTACTTCGGCTTCGTGCCCACGGTCTTCACTGCCCGCGTTCCTCGTGACGAGTTGACCTACGGCAGCCGACGGCTCGAACAGATCTTCTCCGCCGTCCGCGGTAAAGGCCGGTTCGTGAGGCTGTTCGAGCAGTACGCGCCGGAGCAGCCCAAGCAAGCGGCGACGATCCCTTACGAAACATGGCTTGGCGTCAACTACAAAGTGGAATTCGCCTGCGACATGAAGCGCAGTGAAATCCATTCGTTGGGCATTCAGCTGCAGACCGGTGATATTATCGAGCAGTTCCATGACCGTTTAGCCGGCAAAAAGCTGACTCCGCGACTGCCTGCCCATGTCTATGTCACACCGGACCGGATCACACTCCCCCGGGCGGTGATCTATCTCGAGGATTACTTGGAAAAGAAGATGGCTGAATACGATCACCGATGGGCGCAGGAAGCGCAGCTTCGGCTCAAGGATGAAATGAACCGGGTACGTGCTTATTACGAGCCTCTGCTTCAGGATGCCGGACAGGACGACAAGGCCGAAATTGAAGCGCGGTTTACCGCCCGCCTTCAGGAAGTGGAGTGGCAGTACCGACCGCGCATTCAAATATCCGCCATAAATTGCGGTTTGTTTCATTTTCTTTCCATGCAGGAACCAAACCGGTGACGAACTTCCCCGAACTAAAACAAATTTACGGGAAACTTTTTCAGGCCAAGGCTACAGGTTCTAACAAACTTTTCAGCGCATATGCTTTAAAGTATAAGGCATATTCGCCAAGCGAGCGCATAGTGCCCAATGAACCGACTCTCAAGTGAAGCAGGTGTATGGATAAGATGAATAAGCTTCTTTACTATCTGACGTCACTGCTCCTTAGTACAAGCCTGCTTGCTGCGGCAACATTGGATTCATGGCCCGCTGACGCCGTGCAGGCAGCGCCGCAGGAGCCGGCCGTTCAGACGCTGCAGGTGCAGCCGGCCATACAGCGTGATCTTTCAGCCCCATCCCTTCAGAACGCGGTGGACCGTATCATCCGGGAGCTGGCGTCCCAACAAGGGTTCGAGCAATGGAAACAAGGCGCTTGGACAACCTATCCGCTCGGACCGGGAACACACGGATGGATTGTCATGATTACGGTGGACGGGCAGGAAGCCGGCTATCTGGTCGTTCAAGCCTCCGGACAGGATACATACCGTTTGATCGAATACGGCAAAGGCCCTTACCCGCTTTTCAGCATGCAGACGCTGTCCCGCAGTCTGGTACGGCTTGACATTATCGAATATCCTTATCACTTGGAACGTATATATTATAATCCTCTTGAGGCGCTCTGGAAGGTCACGGCACCGCAGGCGGACCGGGTTTGGTATATCGACGCCAAATCCGGCGAAGAGCTGCCGTTGACCAACGACAGCCAACTGCCCGCGGCCGATTCAGGCCTGTTGGTGAAACCGCTCCCGGTCACCGATTCGGATGCTTTGAATACTATAATAGCAGCCGGTCAAACGGAGCCTTCGGAAGCCTATGAACGGCTTCCCTGGGTGAAGAACAAGCCGGAGACGCTCGTTCGCTTCGAGCTGCTGCAGAAGTGGATCGATCAAGGACGCAAGCCCATTTTCGCAGCCGAGCTATATGGCGGCAGGGTCCACGTGCCATTGCCTGTAACCGGTTATCAGGCTTGGTCCGGCGGCGAGAGCTACGTGGGGGTTCGACAGGATGACGATCGCTATCTCCCCCTCCATACGATCAATCCGCTTGGCGGATTTTATCCCTAACGGTTTTTCTCCTCTCTTCCTTATATAGAAAAGCTTCCTTCTTCATGGGCGGCATGGTGCATCAGTGCATCAGGTATCAGGCCGCTATGGAACCCAGAAGCTTTTCTTTTTTTTGTTCAGGCCATCATTCGCAGAAGAACAGCAATAGGCCTGCCTCCTTCCCGGAGACAGGCCTGCCGCCCAATTCAACTGCGCAACCCAAATGATACCATGCTGCAATCCTTACTTATCCGCGCTTTCGCCGCAGCGGCTCCATCCACATGCGAAGGACAAAAGGAAGCATGCCAAACCATCGGTACTGCCACGGTTCCCGGCCAACCTTTTTGCCGGCTTTGACTTGTTTGCGCACCTCTTTAGGGGTGTCAATATATTTTACGACCTGCTGGGTTACATATTTGACCAGTTCCTCTTTTTTCTCCATGGTTCGATCAGCCTCCTTCCCGTAGTATGGGCAAGCTGCGGCCGCGGCAAACCTTCGGTTACTTGACGGATGATTTATATTTTCTCCGGTGCTTTCAGTCCGATTAAGGAAAGGCCGTTCTTCAATGTAATGCTTACACAGCGGACCAGGGCCAGACGGGCCTGACGGAGTTCCGCGTCTTCCACTTTCAGTATCGGACATTCATGGTAGAAATGATTGAATTTTTGCGCCAGGTCCACCAAATATCGGCTGATAATGGACGGTTCCAACCGGTCCATCGCCTGCTCGATCCGCTCCTTGAACAGGTACAGCTCCCGCAATACGCCTTGGGCTTCGGCATTCGTCAGATGAGCCGCGGCCAGAGCGCCTGCGCCGGCGGCAGCCCCTCCGTCCGCTTCCGCTTTTCTCAGCACACTGCAAGCCCGCGCATGCGTATACTGAACGTAAGGACCGGTCTCCCCATCAAAATTGAGCGCCTCATCCCAGGAAAAGACGATATCTTTAATCCGGTTGTTGCTGAGGTCGTTGAAAATAATGGCGCCAACGCCAACCTCGCGCGCCACCTCATCTTTGTTCTCCATGCCCGGGTTTTTCTCATCGATGATCTCGCGCGTCTTCTCAATCGCCTTGGTCAGAAGCTCCTCAAGATTAACCACGTTGCCTTTGCGTGTAGACAGCTTCGCACCCTCCAGGCTGACTTTACCGAAAGGCACGTGAACAAGCTGCTTTGCCCAGTCATAACCCATCAGCTCAATCACCTTGAACCACTGCTTGAAGTGAAGACTTTGTCCGGCATCCGTAACATAGATCGCTTTGTCGAAATCATATGTGTTTTTACGATAAATGGCCGCTGTAACGTCACGCGTATGGTACAGCGTGCCTCCGTCTTTCTTCACCATCAGCGCCGGAGGCATCTGATAATCGTCCAAACGGACCAGGAGAGCCCCATCGTCTTCCTCGAGCAGCTGCTTTGCTTTCAGCTCTTCCAGGACGGCCGCCATCTTGTCGTTGTAGAAGCTCTCGCCCGCATAAGAATCAAACGTAACGCCGAGCAGATCGTACATCTTCTGAAATTCTTTCAAGCTAATGTCCACGAACCAGCGCCAAAGCTTCAGTGCCTCTTCGTCTCCCTGCTCCAGCTTGACGAACCACCCGCGCGCCTCATCCTCCAGCTCCGGATGGATGTCCGCCTCATCGTGGAATTTCACATATAACCTCTGCAGCTCGCCTATGCCGTCGGCTTCTACCGCCTCCCGGTTGCCCCAAAGCTTATACGCGACGATCAGTTTGCCGAACTGCGTTCCCCAATCGCCCAGATGATTGACGCCTACGCTGTTGTAGCCCATGAACTTGAAAATGCGATACAGCGCATTGCCGATCACGGTAGAGCGCAAATGGCCGATATGGAAGGTTTTGGCGATATTCGGCGAAGAGAAATCGATGACGACGCTGCGGCCTTGCCCGATATCTTGAGCGCCGTACCGGTCGCCCTGAGTCAGCACTTCGTTTACGACCTGCGAAGCGAACTGCTCCGGATCCAGGTATACGTTAAAATAACCGGATACCGCATCGATACGGCTGACCAAGGCATGTCCGCTCCAACCCGCTTTCAGTTCCTCGGCAATCGCCTGGGGCGCCTTTCTCAACTGCTTGCTCAGCTTAAAGCACGGCAGCGATAAATCTCCCATTTGCGGATTGGGCGGGTATTCGATAAGCTCCGCCAGCGTTTCCCGGGATACGCCCTCAAGCTTACCGGCCAATTGCTCCGCAAGCCATTGTTTATAATTCATGACAAGTCATGCTCCTTTCATTCCGTTGAACGCTGCGGCAACCGCATGGTACCCCTTGATGCAACAAAGCACCCCTTAAGGGGTGCCTCCATTCGGGGCATTATGCGAAAATTGCCAGCCTTTGCATACCATCCATTATATCGGCACGCAAAATACGAGTCAAGCGCGATTATGGCGAAACCATGCGCTTTTATTGCCATCACTTCCCTCGCCTGCCCATGCATATCTAATCATTTTCTTCATCAAAATATATGGTGAACCTATGCTGAATTTACAGGAGGAATCATTTCATGGCTTTAGTTCCATTTGAGCCGTTCCGGCGTATTGATCATTTGAAAAAGGAAATGGACCGTTTTTTTAATGAGGGGCTGCCTGCCGCATTCGGATTTAATCAGGAATTCGGCGCACCGCGGATTGACGTTCACGAAACGGAGAATGAGGTTATCGCCCATTGCGAAATTGCCGGCCTGGACAAAAAAGAAGACGTAGACATTCAGGTCGAGCCTCATAATTTGACGATTTCCGGGACCATCAACAGGTTCAATGAAGTCAAGGAAGAGCAGTTTCACCGCAAGGAGCGTTTCACCGGACGCTTCCACCGGTCCATAGCCCTGCCCGCAGAGGTGATGGAGGAAGGAACCACGGCATCGTACAAGAACGGCATTCTTGAAGTGCGGATGCCCAAAGCGCCAAAGGAAACGCGCCGCCGAATCGACGTGCAGTTTCACTAAAGCTTGACGTTAACCAAACGGACCCCGATGCATTGGCATGGGGTCCGTTTGTTGAGCTACAGCATTTTTTGCATCAGCACCACATCCAGCAGCCGCCCGAATTTAAAGCCGACCTCCCGCATGGTGCCCACCATTTCGAATCCGAACACGCGGTGGATATGAATGCTGTTGTCGTTGCCTTCCGTGATGCGGGAGAGCACCGTATGCAATCCGGCGGTCTTCCCTTCCCGCAGAATCGCTTCCAGCATCGTCTTGCCAAGCCCATGCCCGCGGTACCCGTCCCGAATGTATAAGGAAAGCTCGGCCGTACGAGCATAGGCGAGCCGGTCTGAGTAACGGTTGAGCGACGCCCAGCCGGTTACCAGACCGTTATCCTCTGCTACAAGAACCGGATAAGATTTCCCATGCTGCTCAAACCACTGCTCCTGCTGTTCCATGGTTCTGGGAACCGTATCAAACGTAACCACCGTATGAAGAACCGCGTCGTTGTATATGTCCAGAATAGATGGGAGATCCGCTGCAACTGCCTGCCTTATGTTCATTTGGAGCTTTCCTTTCCTCTCAAAGGCTTTTTGACATCAGGTAACTTTTACATAAAATCATTCCTCCTCAGAATATCATGACCCTCTGAATGAATTCCAGCCTGTTTTTACATTTAATTTTCCTTTTCCGGACCAAAGGGGTACTGCAGAAATTCACGGAAAATCTGATCCGATTGCCGCGTTAAGCTTTCCAGCTGCAGGGCATCCAAATAGATCACTCTGCCTGTTCGGCAATCCTGTATTTTCAGTCGATGGGAGTTCCCATTGGAATCTATTTCAACCATAACGCTTGCAAACTCGTTTGTTATTCTCATAGATTACCCCCTGGAGCTGTGAATGAGCCGCTAGAAAAAAATCGAAATGGCCCGCGGCAAAATTCGTTGGTCAAGAAAGATGGAACGATTGGAAATTTTCCACTTATCGCCATAACGATCCAAAGTATCCTCGCGCCGCCCCACAAAAAAACTCTCTTCATTGTCGCGCCTGGATTGGAAAATAATAAAGTTTGAAAGGACAAGCAATTTTTGATTGTTATGATTCTCTTTAATAAGAATATTCGTCACCAGTCTTCTTGTCCTCGATCTAGGTTGTTCCGCATGCGCCAATCGGGTTTGCAATCTTTCGTAGCGTTTATGCAAAAATGGCTTATCGTCCTCGATGAGATGCCACTCCTGTTTTAAAGGTGACTGCTTCTGATCAACATCCCTTGTTTCGGTGGTTGGCATCCAATAACGGGCGTCATCTGTAAATAAATCCAACCAACCTTCAAAATCACTTTGATCCAGCAAGTGAGCTTCGTGATAAAGAAATAATTCAATCTCCTTATGAAGTTCCAAGTGGTTATTCATGGAAAATCCCTTCCTCCTTCATAAGCTTTAGCCAGTACCGATAAAAATTCCTTTGATTTTGTTCGGAATAATGCCGGCCAAGATGTCCCGGCAAACCTGGTACTTTGATTTCCCCCTCATGACGGATACCCATCGAATAATTAAAGTGATGCTGCCTCGAAACGTACGGCTTGGTGGACTCGGTAATTTGTTCAAAGTTTGATCCGTCATCGGCGGCAAATAAACCGGCCGGAGCATTTTCCCGTTGTGAGAAAATTCTCGCGAATTGTTTGGCTTGATCAGGCGCCTCACTGTCATACAAACTGATCTGCCATAATTCAACTTCATCTGTTCCTTTAGGATGCCATTGGAAAATATGAATACCTCGGAAGCAGCCAAAGGTAAGAAAGGTTAGATTCGGGAATATCAGAATTTGCCCGATTTGGTGTAAATTCGCCTGCTCGGGACTAAGCCGTTCTTTAAGTCTTTGGTCAATCTGTTCAACGTACTGTTCTGCTTCAGGTCCAATTTGTTTCGCAATGGCCCGATCCAATTCCAGACCCACCCCAAATTTGGGTATATCGCCTACGCTATGACCATGATCACAATAGGCGTTGTACTCTCCCAATTGATCATAAGGCGGCATAAAGCCAATTTTGAAAGCGGATCCATGAGTGTACAGCACGTGATAATCGTCACCAAAGTTTTCGGTGCAAATTTTCCAATTGGTTTTAATTTTTTGTTTCATGATGGGACCTGCCACTTCAAATTCGCCTAAAGCTCTTTCGAAGGCAGTGTCCAAATACCAGAGCAGATCTTTACCAAAGTACTCCTTTAGCGGGAGCGCGTTCGGGTCCCAATTGGCAAAAATAAAACCTTTATACGATTCAACCCGTGGAACGGTGATTAGACCGTTTTTCGATTTATCCAGTTCGCCGTAATATGCATATTGGAGTTCGGGTACGCCGATCAAATTTCCGTTGTTTTCAAAGGTCCAACCATGATACGGACAACGGAAAAATTTTGAGTTTCCTGCATCTACACTGCAAACCTTCATCCCCCGGTGGGGACAGGAATTTAAGAATACATGGATTTTGCCTGTACCATCCCTGGTTACGATAACCGGATCTTCAGCCATATAGTTGGTGATGTAATCGCCAGGATGTTTAATTTGGCTTTCATGGGCAACGAAAAGCCATGTCTTGGTGAAGATCTTCGCCATTTCATCCTGATAAATCTCCGGATCATAATTCACTTTACGACTAATTGAACCCGTTTCCAGATTGACATAATGATCCAACAATTTCATTTACCATTCCCCTTCCTCTTCATGCGTGAATCAGATTGGAATCATGAAATCAGCCGCTCTCCTCTTTTACGAGGTACGCTACTCTGACTACATGCTGCTCCATTAATTGTTTGGCCAGGGTGGAATTACCGTCTTTCAAACTATGGAATATCATTCGGTGCTCAAGCAACGACCGGGCCATCCGATGTTCTTTAAACACTTTATCCAGGGCGGCTGCGTACTCGAAAAAATCCCAATGTTCTTCCACCAAGCCTTGAATATAAGATAAACCCGAGGCTTCGTGAATGATCCTGTGAAAATCCCGATTCAAATTCGCATAATCGACAATGGATATTCCGGGTTCCTCCATGCGTCTAAGCACGGCATCTATCATATCCAGCTGCGTCTTCTCGATTTTGCGCGCGGCCCATTCAACCATTAATGCCTCCAACGAGCCTCGCATCAAAAGTCGTTCAAACAATTCGCTCGAGGTAGGTCTGCGGACAAAAGCTCCTACTTGTGGAATAATAGAAAGAAAGCCTTCCCGTTCCAGGCGTGAGATAGCCTCCAGTACCGGAGTACGGCTCATATTCAGCACCTGACAAATCTCGTTGACGTTGATCGCAGAGCCTATATCCCACTCACGGTCAAGAATGCGATTTTTTATATACATATAGGCATTATCTTTCTTCAGATCTGCCACTCCTTTTTCAACGGGAGTGATTGTCATGGCTATAACAAACCCAACCAGCTCTCGCTTAAAATTCACCTTTAAAGAAATCCGTCACCAGCTTTGTAAAACTCTCTTTTCGCTCCAACTGCGCCCAGTGACCGCAACGATCAAACACGTGAAGCTGTACGTTCGGTAAATGCTGCAGCATATAAACGCTGGAGTCTACGGATACAAAACGATCGTCCCTGCCATGAACAAGCAGAAACGGCATATTCATGCGCCTAAGAGCTGACGGCGGTACAATAACCTCAGCAGGCGACGTTGAAAACATCGATTCATAAGATCTGCGAACCTCTGGCCGCATGACTTCTTCAAAACGCTCCTGAACGATTTGATTTAATTTGTCGCCAATTATATTTTCGTCGTATACGAACCACTTCAGCAAATTTCCAAGCGCAGCAGGAGTCGGATCCTTATAAAAATTCAACATGCGAATCACTTCCGGCGTCGGAGTAGACGGCGCGCCGGCGCTCCCCATTAAAACCACACTCTGGAAGCGCTCAGGCGCTGTCATGACAAGATGAAGCGCGAGAGCCCCGCCCATGGAATTTCCCACCAAGTGTGCCTTGGCAATATCAAGTTCATCCATCAATGTCAGAATTTGCTCTACCCTTAGACGCATCCATCCCATCAACCCGCCTTGCGGCACAGGATCTGGATGATCCGTATTGCCGTAACCTGCCAAATCAGGAGCGACAACGCGATAAGATCCAGAAAAACCGGGAAGCACATCCCTCCAGTTGGATTCCGCAGTTACTCCTGGACCTCCGCCATGGAGAAAGATGACCGTCTCGGAGTTCTGTTCTCCCGACTCACAAAGATAAGTTGAGTATGAACCCGTCTTTATTTTGCGTATATTCATGTTTACCATGTTCGTTTTCCTCTCTCCTCAATAATAGTCATCATCGGAAATGATTAAACTTAAGCCTCCGTTGTTTCATCCATGGCATGACCATGACCCGGAGTATATTCCGGCCCCCACCATTGAAGAGCCACCCCAAATTCCTCCTGTCCCCATTCAACGGGTTCCCAATCCGGATCAAAAATCAAATATCCGTTGCTGAACAATTCCACCCTGTGTCCGCTTCCGGGATCTCTCACATACGCACAGACCGCTTGGCTAATCCCATGCTTTGCCGGACCAAGGTCTATCTGAATCCCGTTTTCCCGCAGGATGTCGAGCGCTCGAAGTACGTCCTGCGCATTATCCAACCAATAGGCAATATGATGGAATCGAGCCGGAGTCTCAGGGTCATGCGCCCCCATCATCGCTACATCATGAACTAGCTGCGTAACGCTCATCCAGCCTCCGATCACCTTCCCGTTATTCAGCTTTACGTATTCGCGCATCTTAAAACCGAGCTGTTCCGACAACCATTGGTGAACCGATCCCGGGTCATGTGAAGTCCAGAGATTCACATGGTCAATTCTGCGCGGCGATATCCCGCGAGCCCATGATTTGTGCGTTTGATTCTTCAGGCCGGAACGTTCTCCTTGGGGAGCCTTCGGTTTCTCCACTTCATAATAAATCTCAAACGTGTGCTGGCTGGGGAGTTTAAATTGAATCGCTTTCCCCTGTCCGGCTTCCCGCCCCGCCTCAATCCATTGAATCTTTGTACCCGCCGCTTCTAACTGTACAGCGAATTTCTCTACATCCTCTGCTCTTTTGGCACGCCAACCTATATGGTCTACGACCGCACGATCCCCTTGCTTCAAGACAAGACTATGATGTTCGAATTCCCCGCAAGCCCGTAAATAAACTGCGCCTCCCGCACGCTCAATCTCTTCCAATCCCAACACTTCTTTAAAGAACCATAATGACTTCTGCAAATCAGGGGTAACCAATGAAACATGGCCAAGCTTTGCAATTTCCGGAACTAACATTTTAACACCTCCGTAATAGGTTGAAATCAATCATATAATCGGGAATGAAAGCGCTTTATTTTTTGATTTAATGAAATACTAACATTTTAACACCGGTGATGTCAATACCTGTAAAAAATATATATCCAGCGGATGCAGCCTGATATTATTCGTGTTGTCGGAGTCAAGCTAACCCCCAATGCCTCGAAGAATGCAGCGAGAAATTAAAAAGACAGAAAAAATGCTCCGCATGCCATAACCGGACGAATGCGAAGCTGTAAAATGAAGTTCCAGTTGACCGCTTTCCCAAAAAATCACTTTATAGATGGGTTGGATGCGGATGTACGCAAATAAGCCCCCCAGACAAAGTCTGAAGGGCTTATTTGTATGTATGGATGCGGACGAGAGGACAAAGCGAGTTGTGGGAGCGTCTTGCGCTTCACGCTAACGCTGCGATCCGCCAATGTATTGAACTGCAGTGCAATCGCACTTCGACCGCGCACAGGCTGGCGCTTACATCCAGCGGCATATGGCTTACCGCCGGTGCGGAGCATGATATCTTTTCGGATGGTGCGATCGACGAGATTTATCGTTTCTCCAGTGGTGCCGCCCGGCCAACAAGGTATGTACACACTGTCTGATCTACGGCACCAGCAAGACAAATTACACCGTCAACCGCCGACACTACGCGTTAGCAGTAACATGAATTATACAAAAAGTGAATAGTTTTGGCTCTTCGCGCTACTGGGTGGATAACGAAGCAAATCATAGTTTCATAACCCTTCTAATCTGCGGTATTTCAATTCACGCATCCGCATGGGATGCGACTTATCTTATCAACGTTCTGGTGATATCTCAATAAAAATTTCAATCCACGCATCCGCATGGGATGCGACGGAGTTAATGAAGCCGCTGAAATACTAGGCTGGAAATTTCAATCCACGCATCCGCATGGGATGCGACTATGGTAATGCACTACACCATTACGATTCTCATCCTATTTCAATCCACGCATCCGCATGGGATGCGACCTGCAATGATATGGTCAACGTGCTCGCTTGGTGTGAATTTCAATCCACGCATCCGCATGGGATGCGACTACTGCTTGGAGATACCCTCATATCGCTGTAGTCATTTCAATCCACGCATCCGCATGGGATGCGACATGCTAACACCGAATATACGGTTATGGCCGTAGCATTTCAATCCACGCATCCGCATGGGATGCGACTTTATCAACAGCCATGTTATACTCTGTATAGTATTTCAATCCACGCATCCGCATGGGATGCGACACTCCCGCCGTGCCGAACATGTCAATCATTTTTTATTTCAATCCACGCATCCGCATGGGATGCGACAAGGGGCTTCTCCTGACGTTTTCCCCTTGTTCCAATTTCAATCCACGCATCCGCATGGGATGCGACTTTAAAAGTGGCTGCGTTCTTTACTCGAACAATATTTCAATCCACGCATCCGCATGGGATGCGACTATTTGCATTCCAGGCTAAAAATACTTGACCAGATATTTCAATCCACGCATCCGCATGGGATGCGACTTTGTGACTTTTCCTAGTGACTCATAATCTATCTATTTCAATCCACGCATCCGCATGGGATGCGACAACAATGTTGTCCCGTCGGGCATGATTGGAGGAAATTTCAATCCACGCATCCGCATGGGATGCGACCACCTGCCTCGTGAGCCATAGGAGTGGGCCACAATATTTCAATCCACGCATCCGCATGGGATGCGACAGCGATTTTTGATTCAAATATGCCTGAAACTCCATTTTTATGATCAAAAATACGCGTAAATCAATGAATTTCTGAAATAATATGGATAAAACTGTAAACAAAATGGGGGTTTTAACCATTTTCCCGGTGCGAATGTCCCCGGAAAACCTTGTGCACTACACATTCGCACTATAAAATTAGAAGGCCTTCCAAATCAAAAGACTCTTTCACACCAATATGTTCTACCTTGCTCTTGTAATTATGGCCCAACTGATAGAATCTGAGGCTGTCTTGTTCTTGATCAATAATATCAAGGAGCTTTAATTTTAAAACAGCAAATTGAGTGGCGTCGACAACGCACTCAAATACTGAATTTTGTACACGCTGGCCGTAATTCTGGCATATTTTCGATACCTGACGCAGTCTTCTTCGCCCTGAACTGCTAACTGTGCTTACATCATACGTAACCAATACCAGCAGCCCGATCACCTACTTTCACAATTTTCAATCCATGCGTCCGCTTGAGATGCGACGGAAACAGGCTTCAAAATATGCCTCATCTACTTCCATAAGAAAGGCGGGTACTCATCTAAATCATTGCGCAAATAACGGGCTAATAGTAGGGCTTGCGCATGCGGTACCAATCCCCAGGAGATTTTCTCACCGAGATAGGGGTGCGTGATCTTCTCTTGCTTCTTACTTTGCCATGCGGTTAGAAACTTCTTTCTCGCCTCATCCCTCATCATAACAGCACCGTTCTCTTTTTTCAAAAAATCCTCATTACTAACCATTTTCTTGTTAATTAATGACAACACAAATTTATCGGCATAGACACCTCGCAGCTCCTCCATCACATCCAGCGCCAGGGAAGCGCGTCCCGGCCGGTCTTGATGCAGAAATCCCACATATGCATCCAGCCCGACACCTTCCAGTGCGGATGCCACATCAATCGCTAACAGAGAATAGGCGAATGACAGCATCGCATTCACGTTATCCAACGGTGGCCTGCGGGAACGCGAGTGAAAGTAGAAATCCTCTTTTTGTTGCAATATCATCGAGTCAAATAGTTTATTGTAGCTAACTGCAGCTTGACCTTCCAACCCTCTTAATCGTTCCAAATCTTCACACGCCCTTACATCCAGCATGATAGCGGATAACTGCTGTGAAATCGCTTTGAACCGGGCAACATCGATGCGTAAAGGATAATCTCTGGTCATTCTCTCAATAATCCATTTGTGATTATAAATCTTGCCGACAATAAAATTACGCGCAATCTTCGCCGAAAGGACCTCATCTTCCGATATGGCATATTGTTTCTTTCTCAGGACGACATTGCCCTTGCTTTCCCCAATCACTCTGGCAAGGAATCTACCGTTCATAGTAAAAAATACTAATGAGATATTGCGCTCCGCGCAATATCCCATAAGTGCCGGACTTGCACCTGTGTAACCAAAAGCGATAATGGATTCCAGGTTGTGAAGCGGCAGTCTGCCCAGCTTCTCCTGTTCCTTAAGCAGAATAATGTTATCTCCGTCGAGTGACAAATAAACATCGGGCTGCGTAATAAATAGCGTATTAAGCAGCTTTTTCATTCACCGATTCTCCCTTCAACATAACTTTTAACGGTCCGTTTACTCATGAGCTCCGGCAAGCAAATATGTTGAAGGGAACAGCTTCGGCAGAAAGACCCCGTTTTTACTTTAGGCGTATGCCTGCGCTTATAGTAGTCTTGCATTTCAGCAACAACAAGCCTCACTTTGTTTTTAATCGCTGCGGTTAGCGGTACTTCCACCCGATGTTTGATCTCATTATAAAACAAATAGCCTTGATCAATGCCGCACAGCAGCATTTCCTCCAGACAAATGGCTTGTGCAGCCAACTGTAAAATATCCTCATCGTTCAGCTTCGGCTTTCCGCGTTTATATTCGACCGGATAGGCGATGTATTTCCCTTCAGCGCTATTAATTTCAACACCGCTATCGTCCCTTATAAACTCTACTACATCGCAAATACCTGATATTTTAAGGCTCTCCGACTTCACAGTCATCGCGCGAACGACAAGCTTATCACCTCGCTTCTCTCTTACAAACGGCTGATCTGCATTCTGGTGAAGATACTCCCCTTCAATGGTTCTGACGTTCTCTTCCCATTGCTGTTCAATATGAATTAACGCCCACTGCCGTTTGCAAAATTGAAAATGCTGTATGCCGGACAGCATTAAATAATCATCGTCTTCATTATTTCCCATGGATGCTCTCTACTTTTAATCCTTCCAAAGGCTGAACAGTAAACTTGTAATCTGTGAACGACTTGGGTTCTTCGACAAGTTTTTCAATCGTTAGGGACCGATGTACCTTGGCGGAAGAATATTGGCCCAGCTTGGAATTGTGCTCCCACCAATATACCGTGTGGACCTCCATGCTTCCTTCCGGTCTGGCGGATGACGCGTCGTTCTCAAACAAGGTAACGAGCGCTTGCTTCAACTTCTCGGCATCCTGATTCGTAAATCCGGTTTTCTCGGCCAGCTGCGTATTGATGCTGCCATAAAAAACGTAGACACCTGAATCTACGCGATGCTTCATCCCCATCGTATCCGAGCCTCTTGCCGCACCGGGCTCTGAATTGACGCTTTTGGTAATTTGCATGCTGGTGATATCAATAGGGTCAATACTCGTTGCCGTATGAATAGACACTGGACCTCTTACACCGACGGAGACACCAGCTCCCTTATCCGCTTTGAAAGCGAATACTTGGCCAAAGCTTCGGACGTCCAACCATTCCCGGCAAGCAATTCTGGCAAACTCATCACTGGAGCTTGTCTTAGACTTCAGAATTTTCGCCAGCTCGGCATTCGCATCCGCACGCTCTCTTAAGCTGCTATAAGAATCTGATCTGCGATCATTAGATTGGACAAAGATAGATTCGCCCATATCCTGCAGACGATTTCTGATCTTCCGTTTAAGCGCGACATCCGAAATCTCACCATAACCATCATAGTTTTGCCGCGGCCGATTACCATTCAAGGGATCCCCGTTAGGATTAGCCTTGGTTACAGACAATACAACTGCAAAATCAATTTTATGATCTAAAGTAGTCATGTCCATCTCTCCTATTCAATCAGATGCAGCCGCTGCATCATCATTATTTTCTTTCTTCTGATAAAGCTCATGCCGTTGACTATAGAAGCCCAGCAAATATACTTCGGATAATGGTTTATTATTAAATTCGGCAATCGGAATTCGGGAAGCAACCTCGTCAATGATCTTGGATAGATAGGTTCCCTTTGTTCCCAGCCTGGCTTGATACGGCTGCAAGGCATTCTGGATGGTTTTCCAGGTTCTTGCCGGATGCCTGGAGAACGAATTCATATAACGAATGGCATTGGTGGCGCGGGTTTCTTCAGCGCCTAACGCGCGTCTTTCCAAAACATCGGCGACAGCTAACAAGCGGCCGAATAAATAACTGCGGTCATTATTGTCTGTGTCTAATGCCACATTGTATCCCTCCCGTCTGTTGATTAGAGCGCAGGCAATACTCAACGTCTTCTCCCATTCCCATTTTTCCATCGATACGGGGTTTGACGCGCGGTGATAAGCGCTGTTTACAATATCCAACGGAATATCTCGCCCGTCGATAATGCATGGCAGCATCCGCTCCATTACCCCTTTGACCGTCTTGTCGCTCGCACTTGGCCCGTATGCGGCAAGCGCGATATCCTTTGTGGCGGGGGCCCCGTAAAATTGCACATATTCGCCATTGTCATCCTTGCGGTACCGGTGCAGCCACACGCAGGTAGAATGCCATTTCGTAAGCTTGTCCAGATAAAGCTCCTTGTTCAAATTCCGGTAGTACAGCACGGCCATGCGCCCTGTTGTGGCCGAATCCAGAATTAAAATATTCACTTCAGACGAAGACGACAACCGATTTCGATACCCGTCCAACGCTTTGGCAACTTCTACGGCGAACTCTTTATTGGTAAACGATATTTTCTCTTTAGCGGCAATCGGCGCAGGGGAAATCGAATAAAGATCCTCATTAACTCCCGGAACATCCAAATCGTCGTTACCCCATACAAGAAACACCCGCTGATCAATGGTCTTCCCCTGATGAAGAATGAGCCACTTCAATGCATTATGCGCTTTTTGGGATACGTCATAACTAATGCTTGCCGCTTCTTGGCTTAGATTAAACCGTCCTCGAAACGTAAAACCGCTGGTATCATTGGCCGAAATTAATTTGGCCTTGTCTCCCGCATTTCTAATTTTGTTGGCATGCTTGTCCGTGGCCGGAAGCGTTCTCCCCGAGACATAACAAAGATCCTCTTTGCCTAACCGACTGCTGTAAAATTGGATGAAAGAATCGTACATCTCCTGATCCTTCCATACTTCCGTTAATATCTTATTAGGCGAATAGACGTTGAACCGAACGAATGCGCTTGCTTGCTCGCCGCTAATAACTGAGAATATAGGCGGCTTTGAGCCATACAGCGCCTCATATTTCTTGTCGTCCCATTTGTCAATAAGGCGGTTATCGGCATCTATAAATAAAATCTTGTGTTCCACTAAATCCTGAATAAGCCGCCCCTTGCTCAAATAATGATAGATGCTCTTCACCTTAGAGGTACCATATGGAGAATTAGCCCAGTCTTCCAGTTGTTTAATGTAGTATGTAAAAGGCTCTTCTTTTTTAATTTCACCGCCATAGGCTGCATAATCTCCCGCTACGTAACTTAATTTATCGTGCAGCGGATAGGGGGCAATCTTGGAGCCTGCGCGGTTCGCGGAGTCTTCGGTGCACGGGATTAATGTACTCGCATCGTTTTTGTCAATCACTGTCGCCGAATGAAACTCCCCGTCTTCGGTTATATTCACTTCGATGTGCGCATTTTGCGTTGTATGGGAGACGGGCAGCAGCGTGTACTCTTGTTCGTTATGTTTTTTTTTAATCTTGCCAACGAGGTCCAAATTAGCTTCATAGGTTTCATAGAGATTCAAAAGCCAGCTCATGGATTCCCCCCCTCTTCCAATTGTGCGAACAGCTCATCTGCCGATTCGACATTGGCATGATTGAAATGCTTCGGTTCCATGTCCGTAATCACACGAACCTGCGTGCACTGTTCAGGTCTTATAAATTGGATAATTCCATCCTTCATCACCGGATTCCATAGACGCACTTCCAATTGGTTGCGGCCTGTTTCATCCGGATAATTGATGCCATGGACCATATTTCCCAGATGAATATCGCCATAGCCGTCATAAAACCCGTCCCCCTCGCCAAATTCGCAAGGTTCAACGTAAGCCTGACATTCCCTGGCACCGAGGAAAATGTCTCTTCGGCCGCCAGCCTGGAGAGAGCGCTTCATAATGTTGTGATGCTTGTGCTCGTTACGGTCATAAGCCATATCGGGCCGGTTCATGTTGAATTCGAAATGTGCACGCACCTGGTAACGGACATCTCTCAGATACGTATAGTTGGCAAGCGTATTCCCTCCGCTATAATCCATCGGACGAATGCCTTTGGATTCCATACGGATGGGGTTCATGATCCGGACGGCATCGACGATCATTAGGAGCGTCGGTTTCCAGTAAATCGATTCAACAATCCCCTTCAGAGATTGGTAGGTAGGCACTTGGTAGGAAAGTTTCTCCCCGCCAAGCTTAGTCAAAGGATCCGTGAATAACGCATAAGCGCCGTGTACGACAAACTCGATCGAGTTCCTCATCGATTCACCTCCTTCACAGCTTGATATAGTACTTATTTACTATATTTTAATAATATTCCATTTCTTTAATCTTGTAAATTTAACTTTAAGTCATGATATAATAAAAAAACAAAGCGTCTGGATTGAAAAGTATAGTGTGTGATGTGGAAACCTATCCGATCGATCAGATAAGTTTCTTGTCCATCTTCAAAACATTCCCAATTCAAATGGGCTGTCATTGTCGAGATCAAGGCCAAATTCCTTATTATAAGCACTTTCCTTCAACGCGAATATTTTCCCGTCGAGCAGGCTTACCAGCCCCCCGTTCTGCGCCAGTTGCGCCCATTCATAATGAAACAGATGAATCGTATACTGCTGAGCTTTGCGCAATAATCGTGATAAATCCTCAATCGACTCATTGCCATTCAGCCTTGCAATCATGTCTTTGCCTTCATCGTCGTAAGGGACAATAACAGAGGTTGTATGGTTATCAATTACATAAAAGTGTTCTGCTGCCGTTCGATAACTATTGACAATAAATAATGGCAAGCTTTCTTTCTTGTGATGCGTATAGGCTTGGTTATACGAATTGTGTGTCCTGTTAGACGCCAATAACTCGGTCATGTCCTTCTCTAATTTGGGGATAAAATAGTTCAAACTCGAACGGAATTCCGTATAAAATTCCTTAAAATACCTGTCCATAGCCTGAGCAGATAAAACATGGCCGCCATGGTGGTTCCGGTCATGCTTGAGATCGACGAGAATCCTCCTGGACAGTTTTTTCCCAACCTTTATTTCCGGCAAATAATCCAATTTCTCTTCCTCATGATCAATAACATACACTTGCTGGATCTCCCGCTCCCCATGACGGTTGCATCTTCCGGCAGCTTGTGCTATTGAATCGAGACCCGCCAAAGAACGAATCACACAATCAAAGCTTACATCTACCCCTGCTTCAATCAGTTGTGTGCTGATGCATATGACTTTCTCATGCTTCTCAAGATGTTCCCGCACTTGTTCCAATATGTGATTTCGGTGCGCGGCGCACATCGATGTGCTTAAGTAATAAATGGGGACATGACTCCCCGCCATTTGACGGTATAACCTCTTCACAACCGTCTTCGTATTCAAAATAACAAGCACACTTTGAACTTCGTCCATTTTTTCCGCAATAAAATCGGCAAGCTTATTATTGTTAAACGTTTCATCCGTTGCATTATCAATAATCTCCACCCGTTTGAAAGCCTCGATCACGCGATCCAGGTTTTCAATCATTTCAGCGTCTGCGTTCAATGCCAGCTTATGCTCCACAAAATCCAATGCAGGCTGGGTTGCAGTGCAAAGAATGAGACTGGAATGGCCATAAGTTTTCAAAAAATTCAGTGCTTGATTAAATAACGATACACATGAAACGGGAACCTTTTGCACCTCGTCAAAAATAATCACCGACTCGCTTAAATTATGAAGCCTCCGGATATTTCTGCTGCCTTTGGCATAGAACACATTCAAAAACTGCACCATCGTTGTAAAAATAATCGGCGAATCCCAGTTATCCTTTGCCAGCTTCAGCTTTTGCCGTGTATTGATCAGGCCGTCCTCGTTCTCGTCGTCCTCATTCCCGTCCTCGATGATGACGTTTGAATGATGCTCTAAAATATGTCCGCCATCCATCAGGATTTTGCGAATTTCTTCGGCATTTTGCTCAATAATCGTTGTATATGGAACTACATATATAATGTGCTTCTTGCCGTGCAGACTGGCATGCTTGAGTGCATATCTTAAACTGGCCAATGTCTTGCCGCCTCCGGTTGGAATCGATAAGGTATAGATCCCCGACGGCTTCCCGGCAAACTGGTCGCACTGTTCCGACATTTTCCTTCTAAGGATATTCATTTGTGTTTTTGCGGCGTCTTGAATTTGGTACGAGTGAATCTTTGCCATCAGTTTCTCATAATAGCCATCGAACAGCTCCTTGCGGTTCTGTTCCGGTTCGTGGGTCTTATTTTCTTCAAATAATCTGGTGTTCGTTCGATCGGCATCAATTAATGCGCTAAAAATAAACTTGGTCAGGAACATCAGCTTGCTTTCATCATTCCCCGCAAAGGGTTTCATCAGATAAGCCTCTAATTCTACTAATGCTTTTGAAACATACTGGTGAAATTCCGCCTCGCTGATCACATGGTCAAAAAAACACTGTACAGACCGATCAAACTCATTTAATTGTTTTTCCTGCACGCGCTTCAAGTAAGGCGACTCCAAATCCTTATTGAGAAAATCGTGAAGATAGGAATGGTGAGACAGAATAGCGTTACCTACAACTTCAGCCAAAATCCACTGAAGCCTGGAAGGGTTCCCCGTATGAAACAGCTGGTATAATAACTTTCCGCCCGCTGTCGAATGGTCTACACTGCCTCTTTTCGGCGGAGAATCCGGATTTCTCGCCGCCTCTAGTATGTACTCTCTAAATTCATGGGTAAATTTGCCCATATCATGAAGCATGCCCGCAAGACCTGCTATATGCTTGACGCCAATCTTCTCCCCGTATGATTCCGCCAAATCTTTTACTCCAAGCAAATGCTCCTCAACGCCTTGAATCTGATTGTCACTTTCACGAATATGAGCGACGTAATTCATTTTATCCCTCCCAGTTCTTTACTTTTGCCTTGTCAAACTAAATATACACCATCTTATGTTCAAAAGTTGTCAGGGAACATATATTCTGATTAGATTCGACTCAGCGCGGGATCAGTCAGCATTATAAAGATACCTTGTCACTCAGTTCAAACCAAGGTCCGCGCAGCACAGTAAATTTATTTTTGGATAAGGAATAAAAAGAATAAGGCCGGCCCATAAGTCATGAAAATGACTGAGGGCTAGCCGATTATTGTTTAAAACCTCCATTCCCGCGAAAAGAGAAGAAGGCGGATAACTACTTAGCTTTACTTCATTTCGCCTGTGAAGCAGGAAAATTTTCTCCTCTTATCCTTCCTCGCTTTGTAATACATTTTTGCCTTTCATCTTTAAAACAACCGGGATGATAAGCCATAAGGCCGCAGCCAGCAAAAAGACGGCCGAAACCGGCTTTTGCACGAAAATGATAAAATCTCCATTCGAAATCGTTAGCGCCCGGCGCAAATTATTTTCGATCATCGGTCCCAGAACAAGGCCAAGAACCAGAGGCGCCAGCGGATAATCATTGCGCGTCCAGTAAATCCCCGCAACGCCGCACAACATCAGCAGCATTAAATCGAAAATACTCGCCTGTACCGCATAAACACCGAATATGGAAATGACCACGATCATGGGCAGCAAAAACTTTTTTGGCGTCTGAATAATTTTGGCAAACACTCTAACCATAGGCATATTCAAAATGAGCAGCATCACGTTTCCGATAAACATACTTGCGATCAAACCCCATACCACTTGGGGATGCTCCTTGAACAAAAGCGGACCCGGTTGAATGTTGTACATGATGAGCGCCCCCATCAAGATGGCCGTTGTACCCGATCCAGGGATACCCATGGTCAGCATCGGGATTAACGCTCCTCCCGAGGCCGCATTGTTGGCCGATTCAGGGGAGGCTACGCCCGCAATCGCTCCTTGTCCGAACTTCTCGGGATGTTTACTGAGCTTCTTTTCCATGATGTAAGCAAAAAAAGAAGCAATCGTTGCTCCGGCGCCCGGCAGTACGCCAATGAAAAATCCCAGGAACGAACCGCGGAGAATCGGTGCCGCACTCTCCTTAAGATCCTGTTTAGTCGGTATCACTCGGTTAATTTTGGAGATCGGACCGTCATCCGTATCTTTTTCCAAAATGGTTTTAAACACTTCACCCAGAGCAAATAAACCGACCGCCACCGTCAAAAATTCAAATCCCTGATAAAGAGAAGGGTTATCAAAAGTAAAGCGGGCCACACCGGAAACCGCATCCATTCCTACGGTTGCCAGCAGCAGTCCGAGAATGGTCATAATCAGCGCTTTGGTAACCGATTTGCCGGCAAGCCCGCTCACCGCACACAGCCCTAAAGCCATAAGCGAAAAATATTCAGCGGGTCCGAAGGTCAGCGCTAAATCCGACAGGGGCCCCGCAAGACAGACCAGAAATAAAAGGGAAACGATGCCTGCGACAAAGGAGCCGATCGCCGCTATAGATAAAGCAGAGCCAGCCCGGCCTTGCTTGGCCATTTGATGACCGTCGAGCGTAGTCACTACCGAGGACGCCTCACCGGGGGTATTCAGCAAAATGGACGTCGTAGAACCGCCGTACATTGCGCCGTAATAGACTCCCGCCAACAAAATAATCGAGCTTGTGGCCGCTTCTGCGGGACTTAAACCCGATGTCATGGAAGCCGTAATCGGAATTAATAAGGCCACGCCGCTGATAGGACCAATGCCCGGCAGAACGCCTACCGCGGTTCCGATCAACACACCGAAAAATGCAAACACAAGATTATGCCACTGCAAAGCCGTAATAAAACCGCTGCCTAAAAACTGAAGAACTTCCACGGTTAAACCCCCTTATTCCCATCCGAGCCAAACAGGAAAGCCTGGTAAAGATCCCTGCAAGATTTCAACGAATACATAATAAATGCCGATCGATAAAAGAGCCGATACGGCAATGGAAATCAGCCACTTCCCTTTTTCCAACGTTTGAAAGCCGATCAACAAAAACAAAAACGTTCCGATGACATATCCGAGGTCTTCCAGGAAATAGGCATAAAGTACAGCCGACACAAACAGAATGCCGAACTTTTTATAATCCAGAGATTTTTTTACTTTTGCAGCATCAGGGTAGCGGAACGTTTCATATAACAAACGCAAGCTTAAAAGAACAAGGATCAAGCCCAGTCCAAACGGGAAAATATTGGGCCCCACCTCGCTTCCATAAGCGCTTGTGGAAATATTTTGGCTTAACAGCATGAACGCCGCGCCTGTAACCAAATAAACGATACTGGAACATCTGTCAAATGATTTATTCAAATTCGCCCTCTCCCCGATTCCGGTTCCACTAAAAAGCAGGCGAAGGACAAGGGCTTCTCCTGCTTTTTAAGGATGGATCCCGATTAATTCTTCGACATGCCAAGCACGTCTAAAATCTCTTTAATCAGCTTTTCCTGCTCATCCAGGAACGGTTTGAAATCTGCAGCGCTTTTATATTCGCTTTCCACGCCGTCTTCTGCCAGCAGCTTTTTCCATTCTTCTTTTTCACTGAGCTCTTTGAACACTTTATCCCAGTAAGCGATTTCATCTTTGCCCATTTCCTTAGGGCCTAACACGCCTCTCCAAATGGTAAAGTCTGCGTCTAATCCAAGCTCTCTTAAGGTTGGGACATCTTTAAGCAGGTCGGTATGAATTCTTTCCGGAGAAGTGACGGCCAGTACACGCACATGTCCGGATTTCACGTAAGGAAGAATCAGCGACACCGGCTTAGCGGCAGCGGTCGCATGGTTACCGAGCAGCGCCGTGATCGCTTCTCCTCCGCCGTCGTAAGCGACATATTTGATGGCTTTCGGATCGAGACCGTATTTATACACCGGGAGCATGGCAAACAAGTGATCCATACCGCCCGGCGAAGAGCCGCCGGCAATAATCACTTTGGCAGGATCCGCTTTGATATCCTCCAACAGCGCTTTCAAATCCTTGTACTTCGAATCGGCAGGAACCGTAATCGCACCGTAATCCTTGGTCAATTGAGCTAACGGCGTCGTATCCTTATAGCCGAAGGGACTATTTCCTTCTTTCTTTAAGTTGTTGATGATCACAGGCGGTGAATTGACCAGAAGCTTGTAAGGGTTTTTGGTTTCTTTTGTTGCATACTCAGCCATATAGACCGATCCGCCGCCGCCCGGTTTATTTTCGACGGTCATCGTCTCGGTGACCAGCTTGGTCTCGGAAAGCCCTTTGACAATCAGTCTCGCTGTTTTGTCCAAACCGCCTCCCGCACCGTTAGGAGCCACGAAAGTGATAGGCTTCACCGGATAATTTGATTTGGCCGCCGTTTTGGTTGCGGTTTCATTTGCATTCGCAGTACCTGCTTCTTTGGCCGTTCCGCATCCCGTTAAGCTGATTAACAATACGGCAGACAGAGCCCCTAACTTCCAATTTGATTTTCTCATCATCTGTACCTCCAAGCTATTCATTTTTAGCCAAACGGAGGAAAGTGCGAAAAGATCCCCTGTATCTCATCGCCTCTTCCTGTTTGTCGGCTCTCTTCTGACTGCATCAGATAGTAAGCTTAGTGTAATTCAGATTTTGAGATAAATTAAATACCGTTTTTCTATTATTATTAATAGATTTCTTTTATGTCTATTTCAATTGGCCGAATTCCATGTTCCTTACAAAATCAACAAACACTTTGATCAACTGAAGATCCAACGACTCCTTCTTATAAATCATCCACGATTTTCGGTTGATAGGTTCCCCATATTTAGAGGTCAGCTTGATTTTATGCAGATCCTCCTGCTCTCCCAGCACAATCGTAGGCAGAATAGCATAGCCCAGTCCATTCAGAACCATTTCTTTTCCCGTCTCCATTTTATCCACCTCCATAGCAATGCTCGGAGGCTGGGAAAAGCGTTCCTTCCACCAATGATCTACGGTATTTCTTAAGGACTGGTCTGTTTTGTAGTTGATTCGGGGAAGATTGGGAAGATCGCTCAGCTCGATTTTCTTTTTGGAAACGACGCAAATGCTTTCCTCCAGCAATAAATGCTTTTCATCGGGCCAATCATAATCCCCACGAATCATGCCGATATGAACGTTTTGCTTATATACGGAATGAACGAGCTCAGAGCTCCAGTCCGTCACCACCCTTACTTCCACGTCGGGGTACTGCTCCAGAAACTGTTTCAAAATCGATGGAAGCCTGTAGGATGCAATGCTGCTGGAAGCCCCCAAACGCAGAATGCCGGTTACCTTGCTGTCCAGATTCCATAAATATTCTTTGGTTTTGCGCAGCTCAAGAAGCATTTCACGGGCATACTTCACCAGATACTCGCCTTGTGCAGTAAATTGAATGCCTCTTCTTCCCCGATTGACGATCTTGATTCCGAACTCCTTCTCAAGCTGCTGTAATCGATAGGTCAAAGCAGGCTGTGAAATATACAGCTGCTCCGCCGTCTTTGTGATGTTTTGCTCCCGATGCAGCGTTTCCAGGATCATCCAGTCTTTATCTTCCATCATTACAAACCTCCGTTAGAAATCAACTTTTTCTATTATAATATATAGAATTTTAATATTATATTTATTTCTTCTCGTAAGTTACATTTAAAAATACAAAAACTAACTTTCTCCAATAAATCAAGGAGTGACGCGCATGTTCGATTTCGGAAAATTAGTAAAAGTACCGACAACTATCATGCGGGGAGGAACCAGCAAAGGGCTTATATTGCGCAAGGTTGACCTTCCTTCCGATCCGCAATTGCGGGATCACATGATACTCCGGTTGTTCGGCAGCCCGGACAGCAATCAAATCGACGGCCTGGGAGGCGGCACCAGCTTGACCAGCAAGCTGGCATTGGTAGGCCCGCCTTCAAGATCAGGCGCCCATATCGATTATACCTTCGGTCAAGTCAGTCTGGAGAAAAACGTCATCGATTATAAGGTAACCTGCGGTAATCTGATCACCGCCGTAGGACTTTATGCGGCAGAAGAAGGCTATGTGGCATTAACGGAGCCCGTTACCGAGGTCCGCATTTATAACACCAACATCAATAAGATCATCGTAGCTGAAATTCCGGTTGAGAATGGACAAATAAAGTATGAAGGGGATTTTTCCATTGCAGGCGTACCGGGCGTCGCTTCGAAAATCATGCTGAATTTTCTTGATTCCGGGGGAACGTTCACGGGAAAGACTTTGCCAACCGGTTCTCCGGTCGATACAGTTTGGCTTCAGGATGGACGACGATTTGAAATCAGTTTCGTCGACTGCTCCAATCCGGTGGTATTCGTCAGAGCGCACGATGTAGGGGCAAAAGGGACTGAACTTCACCAAGAAATCAACGGCAACAAGGAATTGCTGGATACATTGGAGCAAATTCGGGTACAGGCAGGAATCAAGACAGGTTTAATTCGACCGGATGAAATCGTCCATCCATCGACACACGCCTTGCCCAAGATAGCCATGGTCGCTGCCCCGGCAGATTATATCACTTCATCGAACCAAATGGTTCCGGCTGGAGATACGGATATTCTTTCCCGGTATCTTGCCATGGGTACGCTTCATAAAGCCCATGCGGTAAGCGGCGCCATGGCTTTGGCAGCGGCTTGTCAAATCCCGGGGAGTATTCCTAATCAATTAACGACTTCCAGCGGCGCCGGAGTACGGGTAGGTCATCCCTCCGGAATCCTGTATGTAGAAGCCAGAGTTGAACAACATAAATCCTCCTGGAGCGTAGAACGGGCGGCATGCGGAAGAACCGCGAGAAGATTAATGGACGGATATGCCTATATCCCTTATTCCGTGCTTGCAGCGCATGATAGATGAGTCCACGAGCAATATATTTCTTATTACAGGGCTTCCAGGCCCCATTATTTCATGCAAAAAAATCAAGGGCTTGAACCCCAGAGGCTCAAACCCTTGATTATTCGTTTCTTTTGATGCGGACGAGAGGACTCGAACCTCCACGGTTGTTACACCACTAGAACCTGAATCTAGCGCGTCTGCCAATTCCGCCACGACCGCAAATTTATTTCTCCGGGAAAGTCTATCAAAGCACTTCTTCCAAGGAGACAAGAAGTATAATACCATCGTTCAAAAGGGAAGTCAAGCATTTTTGACCCCTTTTTTTCTAAATCTATATGATGCCATTCGTATGTTTACCGAGGCCATTAAAGCCGAAGCTTCTTCCAACCCCCTGTGCCGTCAAGTAAAGTCGTTCTGATCGCAACACCCGGTTTGCTGCTGCTCACCGCGTTACCTATACTGCGCCGTCGGCTAGCCCTCCCTGTATGCGCGGAGCGCCTGCTGTGCCCAAGCTTCAAGCGCTTCCGGCGTCTCCTGCCGGGGAGCTGCGAACAAATGGGCCGCGTGGCCGGGACTCGTGAAATCCCGCATCAGGACCTCTCCCTCGACCCCTTCGCCGCTCTTGCGAATTTTGAGAACATAATGCTCCTCCAACAAAATATACTCCTCCTGCATCCCCCCGCTTTCCTGCATTGGTTATCACTCCTTGATCTGCGCCGGTTCTTTATAACCTATGGTGCCCCAAGCGCGGTCACCTCATACGTCAGTTATTGTACCCGTCACCGTCATATCGCTTTCTTCCAGCCGAAAATTCAACTCCTGGAATGCAGCCGCCTTTAATTTTGCAGCTTAACCGCGTTTACCCAAGCGGCTGCGCAATCCGGAACGAAAGCCGGCCAGCGGGAACGAAGGTACCGCATATTGGGCTTTTTTCGGCCATTATTCTTCCTCTATCGAGAACAAGGAAACCCTGGGTTCGGAAAACGGCTGATAGTGATAGCGCCGGTCCAGCTTGACCAACCGGCGGTTCGGTTTACGAATCATCACCGTGTTGTCGTCCCATGCGACTACAATGCCTTTGACATCGTTTGCGCTGTCCGCATCACGGACAACTCTCAACAGGGTACTCTCTAATCTATAAATATCCAGCTGTTCATCCGAAATCACGGATAACCCTCCTTTGGTTTAAGATTACCCCATCCAGGGGCTGCCATAAACCTGCTCAATCAGACTACGCGGGAGACACCGGCTTCAGGCCGGCAGTCGCTCTTCTTCCCACAATCGTGCGATGATAAATCGCGACAATGACAATGGCCGGCCCATCTTCCGCCATACTGCGCGGCGCGATGTCCAACACTTGGCGGTGGTCCGCAAGTTCGGCGTCTCCCTTTGGAGCAGTCGGAATGTTGTCTTGATTGTACCGCGCACTGCCCGCACCTGACAACCTTCGGGAGGGGTATGGCGCGAATTTCCATTTTCGTCGATTCCGAACTGACAAGTCCGATTCGCGGTCGCGCTTGGCGATTCCGATATTAGCTCCCTTCAGACACGCCGGCGGGACAAGCGATCATTGCCAAAGCGGAGGAGGTTCTCGGTCACATCGAAGACCTGAAGCGCTTGTCGCAAGGCAGCCATTCGACGCTTCACCAAGAGCTCAGAGTGGCGGCGCTGCCCGGATTCATGCCCATCCTTGTGAAAACCATCGTTGAATTAAAAAAGGTGGCGCCGAACATCCAAACGAGTATTATCGAGATGGCTTCGCAGGATGTCGTCAACGAAATTCAAAACGATCGTCTGGATATCGGGTTAATCGTTTATTCCGGACGCGTGATGAACGCAGCCAAGGGACTTCTGTTTGAACCTATGCTTCCGGGGGAATTCGTATTGGTAACCGGCAGGACGTCTCCGCTTGCGTCATTACGGAGCATCAAGCCGGATGTCCTGCTGCAGCATCCCATGGTTCTTTATCACGATAATTACCTGTTGCAGTTCAAGGATCGCCTGATAGCCGAATACGGCCGAATAAATTTGCTGTTCGTTTCCAATAATTTGGATGCGCTCGATCAGGCCATGATCGAGGAGCATGCGTTTGCGATCGGACTCGATTTTTCCCTTGGGCAGGACCCGCTGGGTTGATAACGGCGATCTTGTCGTGCTAGAGTTGGATATGAACAAGCCTTCGCTTCAAATTGGCTGGGTATATCCTCAGAAGATCAGCCGCAATGAGACGATGAAACGGTTCATGGCATTGGTGAAACATAAATTGAACCCTGAAGCAAGGCCGTACTTGATGAATAGCTGAGCGACGTTCCATACTTTTGCATAATGCGGCAGCGAGGTGTCGGGAAATGAATGAGAATTTAAAAAAGCTGGCGGCCGAAAAAGCGGTGGAAACGCTGGAAAGCGGCATGATCGTCGGACTGGGCACCGGATCGACCGCTTATTGGGCGATCAAACGCATCGCGGAGCGCGTGTGGGAGGGGCTTGACATCAAGGGGGTCCCAAGCTCCGAACGTTCCGAACAATTTGCAGCGGAGTGGGAAATCCCGCTGATCGGCATCGAGGAGATCGACCGGATCGATGTGACGATCGACGGGGCGGACGAAATCGATCCTTTTCTTCGCTTGATCAAAGGCGGGGGCGGCGCGCTTCTGCGGGAAAAGGTGCTGGCGGCAAACAGCGACAAGCTTCTGATCATAGCCGACGAATCAAAGTGTGTGGAGACGCTGGGGCGGTTCCCGCTGCCGGTGGAGATCGTTCCGTTTGCGGTACGGCTGACGCTGAACCGCCTGCGGGAACTGGGCTGCACGCCCACCGTCCGTCTTGACGGCGACCGGCCTTACTGGACAGACAACGGGAACTTCATTGCCGACTGCCAGTTCGGTTCCATCGCGGACCCGGAATGGCTGGCCGTGCAGCTCAATCAAATTCCGGGCGTCGTAGAGAACGGCCTGTTCGTACGGATGGCCTCGGCGGCCTATATCGGCCGCAGCGACGGCACGGTCGAAATCATAAAATGAACGCCATTCAACGACAGGCAGCCCCGTGATTCAAAAAAAAACCTGTGCCGCCGTTTATGCTTCGGCGGACAGGTTCTTATGGAAGACTGCATTATCAGCAATCGATCATTTATTTAACTAACTGACATGTTCTCTTGAATCATTCGTTTCGAACCAGTAGTCGAGTACTCTGCTGGACATAACCCGCTTGTTGATGTAATCGACCTGCTGCTGCGAAAATTGCTCCTCCCATGAAATCTGGAGCTCGTTGCAAAGCTTTACGATCGTCAACAGCTCAGACCAAGCCACATACCGTTTGTACCAAAAAAATTGAGGATGCTCAATCATATAGGGATACAGATCGTCAAAATCCGTATGTTTACAATCAAGGGCACGTTCAAAGTGTAATTTCGCCTCTCTTAATTTGGTTACGAAAAAATCGGACGGAACTTCTTTCCCCATGCAAGTAGCACCTCCCCATGTTAGTCAGTTGCAGATGAACTGGCTTTAAGCATTGCTCATTTAATTCGCTTACTCATCATTATATAGTAAAATGCGCTTGGATGGAAGGCTTTCTGTCGCACGAAAATAAGTTCCGATACGGTTACTCGAATTGAATCTGCCCGTTGGCCAACGATGAGATTTTCACCAAAGACTCTACACGAACGCCGGATTCGCGGATCGTCCGGCCGCCGGCCTGGAATGATTTTTCAACCGCGATTCCCACACCGAGCAATGTGGCTCCAGAGCGTCGGATAATGCGAATAAGTCCTCGTGCGGCATCCCCGTTTGCAATAAAATCGTCTATAAGCACAACCCGGTCCGTTTCATTCAAAAATTCTTTAGATACCATGATATCCGTCACCATCCCTTTGGTAAAAGACGGTACACGTTCGCAGTAGGTTTCCGTATCCGTATTCAGTGTTTTCTTCCTCCGCGCAAATACAAGCGGGACGTTCAACTCTTGTGCGGCCGCAAAAGCGATCGGAATGCCGGACGACTCGATCGTAACAATCTTCGTCACGCCTTCTTCCCGAAACAGCTTGGCGAATTCCTGTCCCATCGCTGTTGTCAGGGCCGGATCGACCGCATGATTCAGAATGGCATCCAGCTTAATGACCTCATCGGATAAAACAACGCCCACTTCCCTTATTTTTTGCTTCAATAATTCCATTCTCCACGCCTCCGTCTCTGAACCTCTATTTGGATAACTTATCATAACGGCAAACTAGGTTTCAAGTATCTTCTTTAAGCGGATTCCATAAATTTATGCAACCTTTTATCTTGTTCCTTCGTCTATAACATTATAAGGAAGAAAGATCGTCTGCCGGAGTAAAAATGAAGCTTTGTAAATGGTAACCCTGTTTTTCATGCCATTTGACCGGATTCGGCGTTTTTTGGTCTTTGTGAAGCCGGCTGTGAAAGAGTATCATGAAGTAGGCTCAATGGTGTAATGTTACACGGAAAGGAAGTTCGTGATGAATAAAAGGCAAAGTTTCATCGGATTCTTATCCGTTATGATGGTGATAGCGCTCATCGCTGCAGGATGCACAAAGGAGCAAGCGGGACCGGGCGAGACTCCGGATGGAAGCGCACAAGCGGTCGTCTCTGGAACACTGGCACCCGGCGATGAAGCATGGTCACCTCAGACACCTGCAACGGACCCGTCTGCCGACGCTCCGCCGGACTCGGCTTCCCCTGCCGATACGAATGAACAAGTCTCTCTTGCCAGCGCACGTACAGAAGACAATGAAAAGAACGGCAGTGCTCCGAAAACCGGAGGCGGCACCAAGCCCAAAATCAAAATCGAATCGCCTTACACCGAAGCCAACCCGACTCTGCTCGGCTTCACGCTGAAGACCAGTGCGGAGGAAGTGGTGAGCAGGATCGGCAAACCGAGGGAGCAGTTCGTCATGGTAGACGATACCGATCCGATTACCGTATACGACTATACCGATTTCCTGATGGGCTTTAACCAAAAGAACGAACTGCTTTTTATCGATGTCAGAAGCGCGGATATCAATCCCGGACTGGGAGGCCTGAAGCTGGGCGATCCTGTCGCAAACGTGACAAAGGCGCTCGGCAAGCCGGATGTCAACACCACCTATGTACTCTCTTATAAAGCCAATGGCGCCATGCTGAAGCTGGATATCGATCCCAAAACACAAACCGTGAATTCGATCAAATTGTTTGCAGAATAAAATAACCCGCCCGGTTCGGTTAAAAACGGGCGGGTTATTTCGTGTTTAACGCGTTTTGTGCGAAAGGAATTGAAATGGTTTTCATCGATGCGCAGATGACCGCAGATGAAAGACTTATTTCGAGCCATACAGCGCCCGCTTGCGGTACCTCCAATAGATATAGGCCCCGACACAGGCGACGGCGACAATAACAAACACAGGCATACACAAATAATGATGCGCCGCCTCCAGGATTCGCGGAGCGTTCATACCAATCACATGTCCGAGCGTCAAGAAGGTAGTCACCCAGATCAATCCGCCGATCCCCGCAAAAAGCAAATAACGCCAAATCCCCACATTGCTGACGCCTGCCCAATAACAGGTAAAATGGCGCACCCCGGGAACGTAATACCCGAAAGCAACTGCCCACATGCCGTATTTTTTGAACCAGTTCTCCGCCACATGCAGCCGTTCAGGCGTAAGCTTGACCCATTTTCCATATTTATATAGAAAAGGCTTTCCGACCTTCCTTCCAAGAATATAGCTTACCACCATACCCGTCATCGCTCCGCAGAAGCTGACCGCCAATGTAACGCCGAACGATAGCAGCGGTTCCTCGGCTGCGGTAAGAGAACCGACAGTCGTCATTAAAATTTCATCAGGAACGGGAATACCGACGATTCCCAGTGCCAATAAACCATATAGAGCAAAATAACCGTAGTGATCTATCAATTGCAAGAGATGCTCCACCTTGACACGCTCCAGCGAAAAAGTTGTCGAAACTCAAGCTAGTCTCATTGTACCAGATGTTTGATATTTACCCAAGAACAACTTTCCTGACGGTCTTCCGGGCAATAAAAAGTCATGAGGCTTGACCGAATTTCATACGTTATATAGTAGCCAAGCCGTTAAAGGGGAGGATCGCATAAATGAGAAGATGGGGAAGCATCCTGCAGGTCAGCTTCACCTATGTAGGTACCGTCGTCGGTGCAGGATTTGCCACCGGGCAGGAAATATTGCAGTTTTTTACCCGCTACGGCTGGATGGCCACGCTGACCATCGGGATCGCGAGCGTGCTGTTCGTATGGCTCGGGATCAAGCTGATGCTGCTCGCCAACGTTGCAGGAGCCAAATCATATGAAGATCTGAACAAACTGTTGTTTGGGGAGCGCATCGGCAGCCTGATCAGCCTTTTTACCCTGATTTCTTTGTTCGGTGTATCCACCGTGATGCTGGCAGGCGCCGGTTCCGTCTTTTCCGAGCATCTGAATCTGCCTTACCAGGCAGGATTGGCCGTTACGCTGCTGTTGTCCTATGTGCTCCTGATCAAAGGAATGAACGCCATTATGACCGTCAATTCCATCGTCGTACCGTTAATGATGATATTCAGCTGCATCGTGGTTTGGAACGCTGTGAACTCACCGGGGTCCGCCAACTGGCTGCTGCTCGAAACCGGTTACTCCTTGCAGCGCATTTGGTTTGCCCCTTTTTTGTACGTGGCCTTTAACCTGACGATGGCCCAGGCCGTATTAGTCCCCCTTGGCGCCCAAATCGATGACCGTTCGGTACTGTTCTGGGGCGGATTATGGGGTGGAGTCGGCATCGGCCTGATGCTTATCGCAGGACATTTTGCCCTCTCCGCGCAAATGCCGGGCATTATGAATTACGATATTCCCATGGGCCAGCTGGTCTTGGGCCTTGGCTCGCTGCTGCCCTTGTTGTTTGTGCTCGTCATTTACGGCGAAATCTTCACTACCCTGTTGGCCGATGTGTACGGCTTATCCCTTCAGCTCGAACAACGGACACGCTTATCTTACAAGACCATCGTCCCCGTTGTTCTCCTGCTCAGCTATGGCATCAGTCAGATCGGCTTTAAAGCGCTGATCTCATCGCTTTATCCTTTACTCGGCATGCTCAGCATGGCCTGGATGGTCATGATGATGTGGCGAAGGACTCCTTCGATCCGTCCGAACTAACGATAAGGTCAGCGCTAAACGGACGATCAGCATCAGCATACCGGACAGGGTAAAAACGAATCCGCACAGCAAGTACCCGAAATGGTAAGGGGGATATTGATCCGCATCCCGCAATACGGCGACCAGATCTGTGAATAAGAACATGCTGCCGACCATAAACAAAACGAGCAGCGCATAATCGAAATAAGTCCATTTCAGCAAATGCGGGGCACTTTTTTGAAGCCAGCCGGAAGGGTTTCCCGGAGGTCCGTTCTCCTCCCCGTCCGGCTCCCCCTTACGGGCTTGAGCCCCGGCAAAGACCGACCAGGCCAGAAGCACGGCCGAGCCCGTCACGGCAAGTCCCAACGCACCGCCGAACAGAGCTAACAGCGTCATCATGGTTGCAGCACCTCACAAGCGATTATTGGATATTAAAAGGTATATCGGCTCAATTCATAGGCCATCCACACAAAAAGAGCAAACAACACAGCGGGAAGAATCGCTATGGACGCTTTTAAGATGCCTGCGGGTACGGGCGCTTCACGCCAAAGCAGACCCCATCGGCGCCAAGCGGATTCCGGCAGGGACAACGTTCCCGCCTCGTCCGATGAGAGGGCGGCGGCCTGTCCTGTTCCCGTGATGGTTTTTCGCTTTCGGCCGTCACGATACGTCATCTCGCGGGAGACACGCTGCTTGTTAGGCGATTCAGATGGTTCCGAATTCATGAACGGTCTCTCCCCTCGTCTTCACATTATTCTTGTACTACCCCTATAGTATTCGATATACTCAAAAAAAAGCAATGTTTCGATGCCAATCAGGAGGTAGTTCAATGCGTAAAGTAGCTGCCGTCACAGGCGGAGCGCAAGGGATCGGTAAAGCGGTTGCCCTTGAATTCATCAAAGCGGGCTATGAGGTGTCCGTGGCGGATACGGACCAGGAAGCAGGAGACGAGCTAGTCGCGGAAATCCGCGAGCTGGGCGGCAAAATCCTGTTCTTTCCCGCCGATGTGTCCAGGGAAACGGATATTGAACAATGGTTCAAGGCTATGCTCGAAGAGCTTGGCCGGGTCGACGTGCTCGTCAACAATGCCGGGATCGGCATTCACGGGTCCATGCTGGACCTGCCGCTGGCGTCATTCGATCGGGTCATCGGCGTCAATTTGCGCGGAGCGTTCGCATGCTCGCAGCATGCCGCCAGAGCTATGAAATGCCAGGGCTCCGGTGTTATTATTCATATGGCTTCTACCCGAGGACTGATGTCGGAAGCCGATACGGAAAGCTATGCTGCCTCCAAAGGCGGCTTACTGGCGCTCACCCATGCCATGGCCGTCAGTCTCGGCCCTTACGGGATCCGTGTGAACGCCATCAGTCCCGGCTGGATCGAGGTTGGTGATTGGCAGAAGGCATCCAAACGCCGGAATCCGGTCCATACCGAGCGTGACCGGCTGCAGCACCCGGTGGGACGCGTCGGAACGCCTGAAGACATCGCAGCCGCCTGTCTCTATTTGGCCGATGACCGGGCTGGCTTTATTACCGGGCAGAACCTCGTGATCGACGGGGGCATGACGGTCAAAATGATTTACGAAGAATAAGCACCTTATCCGTCTGACAATAAGGAGATTAGCATTATGTGGTTCGTATTTGCGGCTGCCTCATCGATCTGCTTCGGATTGAGAGGCATCCTGTATCAATGGACGTCGCAGCGGCCGATCCACCGTGATCCGCTTCTGTTCGGCGTTTTTCTGATGGGCGCGCTGGCCGCGCTGGCCGCCAGCCTGGTGACCGGACAAGCCTGGACCAGGCCTGTATGGATCGGAGTGCTCATGGGGCTGTTTTCATTTGCCTCCAACGCGTCGATGTATAAAGGCTTCGCCGTCGGAAAAACATCGCTTGTGGCGATGTTTACCGGCCTTCCGCCCGTAGTAGTCGTAGTGCTCGCTTATTTATTCTGGGGCGAAAAGCTGAACGGCTGGCAGCTGGTTTCGTTTCTGGTTATCATCGCCGGGATTATCCTGATCCGTTATTCCAGCGATCTGTCTCTGAACAATCTGCAAGGCGCCCAGTGGGGAGCGCTCGCCATGCTGTTCTTCGCCTTGAACGATCTCACCGGAAAGCAATCCGCCCTGCTTGAAGCGGCGGCAATGCCGACGCTCACACTCATGTTTACGACCGGCGCGATTTTGTTCGGGGTCGTATGGCTGCTGAATATGAGGCGGCAGGCTGCCGCAGGACTTGACCGTGCCGTGAAGGAAATCGCGGCGGCCGCGGAGGAGGCGGGAAGTCCTCCTGCCGCCGCCGCGGATTCGACAAAGCTGTGGTCACCCGGCAGAACGGTGCTGTGGGGGATGGTGGTCGGCAGCACGAACGCCATCGGCATGATGCTGCTCATGCAGGCGTTCAAGCTCGGAGTAACCGGACTTGTCAGCGCCGTCGTTTCGATGAATGTCGCACTCATCCTGATATATGCCCGTTTCGTGCTCAAAGAAAAATTCAGCCGCCTCGAATTGGGCGGCTTGTTATGCGTATTGACAGGCATGATTCTTTTGAGGCTGTCAGCTTAAAAGCATCATGCCGGCGTTCCATGGGAGAAAGCTGACGCCAACCGGCAGCTGAAACGATTATGGCGTAAGACGACTGACGGATGCCGCCGGAAAACGGGATGCATAAGCGTCCAGCACGTGCCTGTGGCAGGTGAACAGCAGCAGCTGATGCCGTTCCGCAACGGACCGCAGCAGGTCCAGCCCGTATCCCAGCCGCTCATCGTCAAAATTGACGAACAAGTCATCGATGACAAGCGGCAGTTGGATACCGGATGCGGCATATTCGTCCGCAAGCGCGAAGCGGATGCACAAATACATTTGCTCCGCCGTTCCCCGGCTCAAATGAACCGTATCCAGCTGCTCCCCGTTTTCTTTTTCCGCGAGCACTTTCTGCTCGCCCAGCGGGGCGAGCATCCGGACGTAGCGTCCGGCGGTCACACGCTCAAAGTAAACCGAAGCTCTCTGCATGACGGAGGGCTGTTTCTCGTGCTCGTACATCTTCTTTGTCCTTACGAACAGCGAGCTGCACATCGCATGGACGGCCCAGCGCCTGATCAAGCGCTGCAGCTCGGCCCGACGCTCCTCCACCGTCTGCAGCTTGTCCACATGGTCCCCGCCGGATATCAGCCGATCAAGCTCATAACGCCGGCGGGTCTTCTCCTCCCGGACATGTTCCAGCAATCCGCGGCTTGACTCCAGGTTTTCCTGCAAAGCCTGAAGCGTTTCTTCCAAATCTGCGGCCTGCCGCCGTTCCAATTCTTCATTCAACCGTTCCAGCTGTTCATCGCCGGCCAGGGTTCTGAGCGCAAGCTCCTCCTGCCTCAGCTCGGCGAGCAGTTCCAGCCGCCGCCGGTACTCCACATAGCGCCTGCGCAGCGCTTCTTCCCCTTCCGCCTCCGCCGCCTGGAGCAGCTCCAGACGGCGGGCTTCGCACCGTTCCAGCTGCTGCTGCAAAAGCGCGGCCTGCTGCTGCAGTTCAGCAAGCTGCCGGCGGCCGTGCTCCAGCTGCTGCAGCCGGGCAAGCTCTCGGTCGCGGGCGGCCTGCCACGCCCTCAGCGCGGGCCCCGGGTCGCGCCCGGCCGCGTCGCCGAGCAGCGCCGCCGTCTCCGCCGCGAAGCCGGCGATCGTGCGCCGCATCGCCTCGCAGCGCGCTGCCTGCCGGCGCAGCCGCTGCAGCTGCTCGAGCGACTGCTCCGCCAGCTGCAGCAGCTCCAGCGCCG
>NZ_JALJRM010000040.1:0-33301 GCF_024519685.1 Paenibacillus sp. Pae15
GGTTTAGAGACTTGCGTTGGGTGTAGATGGAACTAATCTTGTTCAGCAAGCCCTAAAGTAGATTATGACAGTTCCACTAAAAATATAGATATAGAATATCAAAATACCGATCCATTAAAATCAGAAGTAACTTCCTTAATAAAAGATGAAAACTTTCACCTTTTACTAAATTCCGAAAAAAAGATTTACGATAGTAAAGAACCTATTAATATGTGGGGAACATTAAGATATATAGGGGAAGACGAAATAACGATCACCCATGGCGACCCCTTGCTTATTTATTCAATAAAAGATAGCAATGGTAATTATGAGGAGATGGGTATAAGAACCGTTTTGCTGGAAGAAACATTTAGTCCCAATAATGAATATACTTCAAAACCTCCATTATATCTTTCTGAATCATTTAATTTCCAAAAGAGTAAAATGTCAAGTCCTGAACAATTTCTTCAACAAACAAGAAAGGCATGGAAGTTAAATCCAGGTGAATACACCATAGGAGTTCGTGCATTATTTACTCAAACTTCAACTAATCAAAATAAAGAGTTATATACTGAAATCGTTATACAAGTTAAATAAATGGTTTTAGTAATGTAAATTGTAAAGACTAATTTGGTTGGCTCGTCCACAGCATGCCGAGGCTAAGGGGTAAATTCGCCGGATGCGGCGCAGTACGGCAAGGTGTTGACGCATAGCGTCGTTGCCGCTAGTCCGGTATATAAGCAAGTGTAATGGATGTGGACAGTCAGCCGCTGTATCGGCAAGAGTAGCAGTTTGCCCGCATGGGGCCGCCTTCTGTACGACTATCGGCCGACGCGCGGCGGTGAGCATTCCCGGAACTGTCTGAGGGGATTCAGCGGCTACCTGCACGTAGACGCTACTCCGGCGACCACATGGGAATGGGTTGTTTGCGAACACGCCGCGTGGGGCGAAGAGCAGCGCGATCATCTACAGCGTGATCGTAACGGCAAAAGAGAACCAGTTTAACCCGTTCAAGTACTTGATGTACCTGTTCGAGCAACTTCCCGAACAGAAAAATCCAGAAGCGTTGGACAGAAATAACAATTATCGTCGCGTTGCTGTTGAATGGCATAGTGTGTCCGGATAAAAGCTGATGATGAATACTTTTTCTTAATTAGGAAAAACTTTTTAGCGGCGATGAATGAAGCTTAAACGGTAAGTTATCTTGATCAGACTTCTCACCAACACTAGAAATTATCAGGGGGCATACGTATGAAAGCACTTGTTTACCTTGGACCGCAAAAGAAGGAGTGGACAGATAAAGAAAAGCCAAAGATTGAAAAAGCGACCGACGCGATCGTAAAAATCACGAAAACAACGATTTGCGGTACGGATTTGCATATTTTAAGCGGGGATGTACCTGCCGTGACCGCTGGTCGTATACTTGGTCATGAAGGTGTGGGCATTGTGGAGGAAGTCGGTTCAGCAGTGAACCGTTTCAAACCGGGAGACAATGTGTTGCTATCGTGTGTAACTGCTTGTGGTCGCTGTGATTATTGCAAAAAGCAGATGTATGCTCATTGTGAAGACGGAGGATGGATACTAGGTCATTTGATCGATGGCACTCAGGCCGAATATGTTCGCATTCCTTATGCAGATACGAGCATGTATCATATTCCTGATGGGAGCGATGAAGAAGCATTGGTCATGTTAAGTGATATTTTGCCAACTGCTTTTGAAATCGGTGTGATCAACGGGAAAGTGGAGCCAGGCAATGTCGTGGCCATCGTCGGGGCAGGTCCGGTCGGAATGTCCTCACTTCTGACAGCTCAGCTTTATTCACCTGCAGAGATCATCATGATCGACCTTGATGAACACCGATTGGAGTTAGCCAAAAAATTCGGGGCATCTAAAACGGTAAACAGTTCTGAAGGTAACGTAATTGAAAACGTACTGGCCTTGACGAATGGGAAAGGGGTCGATGTTGCCATTGAGGCTGTCGGATACCCGGTAACTTTTGATATATGTCAACGTATTCTCAAGCCAGGTGGACGACTTGCCAACGTTGGAGTCCATGGAAAGCCTGTCGAATTACATTTGGAGGATTTGTGGATTCGAAATGTAACGATTACAACCGGATTGGTGAGCACGTCTACGACGCCGATGTTATTGAAAACTGTTCAGTCTGATAAGATTAATCCGGCAGAGCTGATTACACACCGTTTTCCACTGCAAGATATTATAAAAGCATATGAAGTATTTGGCAATGCAGCCAAAGAAAAAGCGTTGAAAGTCATTTTGTACAATGAGTGAAGCTTTTAGGCCCAGGAGGATATTCCGGCCACTTCCTAGATCCGGATGGGCATTTATGGGAAGTGGTGTGGAATCCAGAGTGGGACATCACGGATTGAGTCGATGACAGATTCACAGTCGATTATCGCGGAATGTAGTACTATTAAGCTAACTTTGACCCGAGCCCGCTTTACTTTATCCAGCCATTTGGAGCGTAGCGCCTCCGATGGCGGTTTAACCGGGCCGATTTCGGTAACGCGTACGGGTGTGATTCCGCAAGATTGTTTAGTATTTGAAATCACGGAAAGTATCAGTATCCACCAATCGATTCTATACTTTGCACCCTCAATGACCTGAAGAAGATCGGAGTTCGTGTGGCGATTGACGATTTTGGAAAAGGGTATTCCGCTCTCAATTATTTGAAACACTTTCCCATCGATATTTTGAAAATTGACAAATGTTTTATAAAGGATATCAACGTGGATGAGAGAGACGCCGTGATCACGCAGGCCATGATCAATATGGCGCACGGTATGGGATTGAAAGTGATCGCTGAAGGCGTGGAAACGGTAAGACAGTTGGAATGTCTGAAACATTTGAGATGCGATATGATGCAGGGTCATTTGATAAGTAGACCTTTGCCGGCAAAAATAGCTTCAAGATTTTTAGAACATCCGTAATCATTCTTTACATAATTAGGAGTGACCCATATGTGGATTAAAAAGAAGCTTCATTTTCCCCAGCTTACCGATTTTGAACATCATTTTTTGGAAAAAGCAAAGCCGCCTTCGAATCCATGAATCATAACATTCAGGAATTGCAAGCGAACGCGCAGGATCTCCGCTCCCTCGTCATAGTCATTGAGGAAATCGGTACGGCTACTCAAAAAGTATCGCAATCAGCCGAAAAGCTTAACAATCAAGCGCTGCATAAATTCTGATCGGTATCTTCCTCCCGCCGAACTTAATTTGTCCAAGATATGAAGTGTATAAGCCAGACGTAAGTGCCAGCTGTTTTTGGCTCATTTCTTTTCTGAGCCCCGCGGCACACTCGAACATAGAAACAAAAACTCAAAAAGCTTTGATCCACAAAGTTTTCCTCTGTTCTTTCCCTTACATACAAAACTCCAATTCTCCTTTCCACCGGCAGCTATTTCGGAGGGGTTCGATCTCCCTTGGCTACATAAACGAAGAAAACCGATCCAAAAAGGTCGGTTTTCTTCGTTTTTGAATTAGACGCTGCTTTCCTGGTTATAGGTATTCTTCGATTCGGGTCAGCGGACCCGGGATTCACTCAGCTTGAATTGGCCTACGAGCTGCTGCAGCAGGACGGTAATCGCCTCCACGCTTTGCGAGGTTTGGCGGACGCTCATGATTTCGCTCATCAGCTCCTGCACCTTCGACTCGACTTCGGTTGAAATGCTGCGGTTCTCGATGCTGACGGCCGCAATCTTCTCCATCAGCGTTACGACTTCGTCGACCACCTGGGATTTCCGCTCATCCTCCGCCGTAGCGGCGGTCAGCATTCCGGAAGCGGCGGCAACCAGCTCATTGCCTTCCTTGACCACCTGTGTGCCTTCGTCCATCGATTGATACGCCCGCTGCGCATCCTGATAAATGTGCTGGATGATTTCATGCACTTCCCCGGTCGATTTTTTCGTCATTTCCGCCAGCGTGCGGATCTCCGACGCCACTACGGCGAAGCCCCGGCCGTGTTCGCCCACGCGCGCCGCCTCGATAGAGGCATTAAGCGCCAGCAGATGCGTTTGTGCGGATATTTCTTCAATGGCAATCAGCACGCTGCGGATTTGCTCGGCCGTATGCATGAACGTCCGGATCGATTCGTTGGTTTCCTGTACTTTGGAGGAGATGTGGTGCATCTTGTCCCCGATCCGCTCGACTTCACTCTGGGCCGTCGCAATTTGCCTCGCGGCTTCCATCTCCATCTGACGAAGTTGCAGCCGCATTTCCCCTGCAACGTCCTTGGCGATATCGATGTCTTTGAGCTGGCTTCGTATGCTGCGGATCATTTCCTGTACATTGAGGCTTACCCGCTCGGTCGAGTCGGCTGTGATGCCTGCGGATTTGTTTAATACGTGCTGGCTGGTCAACACGTCATTCGCTGCAGATTTGACCCGGAGCATAATGCTTTCCAGCGAATCGATCATATTGTTGATCCATTTGGCCAGCTCACGGGTCTCATCGTTTTCGAACTCATTCGGTTTTAGACGCTGTGTCAAATCCCCTTTACCTTCCGCATTGATGCGGATGAACCGGTTGATGGCGCGCAGACGATCGACAACGTTACTTGTCTCTTTCCTGTGAAGCATCCGGGCGGCCGTTAAAGCGAACAGCAGCTGGAAAAAGGCCGCCATCGTGCCGGTTATCCAGAGAGGAGCCCGGGCGGCGATGAAATAGATCAGAAACCCGGCTATGAATGCGAAACAAACGGCCAACAACGCGTGGAGCTTGAAATGCCGCCAGCTTATGCTGCGGATCCGGTACACCTCTTCCAAATCGCCCTCGCACATCATTCCCCACAAATCCGGGCAGTGCGGGAGCCGGAACGTCACTCCCTTGCCAATGACGGGAATGTGACGATAATCGGAATATCCCGGAAATTCCACAAAAAGGTTGCTGCCGTTGCGTATGGTATTGGCGACGCCCGGGTGCAGCTGTCCGGTAGCCGGATCGGTGAATACCAGCTCCAGCTCAGTATGCTCCTTCACGCTGACAACGCCCCATTCGGTCGTCACACCGTCCTTCAAGTTTTCGCCGTGGGTAAACGTGCGGTCCTCGAACCGGCTTCTGGACAGCGCCGTACCCGGCGCGATGTGCTTATTCAGCTCGGGCTTCGCCATAAATATGTAATTGTCCCCCGAATCCGGGTAAACGTGACCGGATTCCCGCTGGATCAAGTCTCCGATCACATCGTTCGGCACTCTGCCGCAAACCGCCCCGCGCCAGCGTCCGTCCTCCACGACGGGCTGTATGAATAAAAGCGTCATTTTGTCGTGGAAGGAGGACGATCTCGGGCCGATCTGGAGCGTCAGCTTGTCTGCATACGGCCCGAACAGGCACTTCCTGCCTTCTTCGGCCGAAGCGGAATAGCTTATACCGGGACAGAACGCTTCCTGCTCCGCATAGGTTTTCCCGATATGCTGCGGAAAAGTCGAGTACACGACGCTGCGCTTGTCGTCCAACAAGAACAGTTCTGTGAAATCGGTTCCCCGATTGTAGCAGTCGGCAAACAAACGATCCCAAACCGCGGATGGCTGTCCGCTAAACAGCGAAGCGCCGTCAGCAGCAGACCTCATCAGATCGAGGAGACGATCCAGATGCCGCCAATAATCCTCCGTCCAAGACATGAGGACATTCATTCTTGTCTCGGCGATTCCTTCAAAAATTTCTTCCACGTCCATTTTCAAGTCGTGATTCAAACGATAAGAGCGCCAAAGCGGAACCCCCTTTTTAAAACCTAACCAATCAAACATGTACCCACCCCTCACAAATGATATTTTCTATCTTTATATGTTATATATAATACCATAAAAGATTAGATTTTGGGAAAAATTATAAAAATCAAATTTATGTTATGTAATATTACTTAAGATACGTATGTTTCGGTATGGTTACGATGACACACTAGTTTCGAACCTATTCTTTCGGAAGGCAGATTCCTTATAAAAGAGCGAAACGATAAGGTCATTCTCTTACCGTTTCGCTTTTATTTTCTTTTTAAAAAGTCTGCGGGCTTGATTTCAAGCTTTGTGCAAAGCTTGAAATATCCCCAATCATGGAACAATTTACAATGTTTTCCGTGTCGAGAATCGAATCAGCGCACTTAAATCCTGTGCCTGCTTGAACACGAGCAAATACGGATGCTGACCTGAAGCATTGTGGTATGTGTAAATACCCGTGCGTAAATATTCTAAATGAAGTACATATGCATCGTTGATTACATTCCACATCAGGTCACGGATGAACTCAGCATCTAGGCCGGCTTCGAGCAGAACGTCTTTGCAGAGTTGAACATAGGAGGCTACATCAAAGTTGAATTGTCTGCGAAGATTTTCTGCAATTGATTCGGCCAGTCGTTGTTGGATGTATATCTTGCTGAGTTCAATGTTGTAGACAAGACTGCTCTGAGCCATTGGCATCACCTCCTCTCTGGTGCATCAAAAAGGGCACCATACCAGGCATAACCCAAAAGTTACGCCTTGCGTGGTGTCCTCCAATTACACGTAAGCAACTCTATAGTGAGGGTTCAGTCTATGCTTGGCTTGGGGTGCCTGGATCACTAGGAAGAAATGATTCATCTGCATCCGGATAAGGAACTTGGAATTCTCGTTGTTCTCCAAGTCAGCAATCCCAGCAGCAACATAGCAGTAATCAAGCGGAATTAGTCATTGGTGAGAATCGTGTTCTCATCGTGCTTTTTCCAGAGCCTGTATTTAAAAATTTTACAGGGAATGAAATTGCAGATCCAAAGCAATCTTCCGAAGTATTGTTTTCCATTGATGCGGAGAGCAGGGGAGAAGTTGATGAAATCGCAAAGAGGGCGGTAGAGGCAGGCGGTATGATCTTTAGTGAACCCGCAGAGCATCAAGGCTGGATGTACGGCTGCGGTTTTGCTGATTTGGATGGACATCGGTGGAATGCGTTATATATGGATATGAGTAAGTTACGTGAAGAGTAAAATGCCATTTTTGTCCGCCGCGTAGATGAGCCTCCGGTCATGATTTTTGGCGATGCAGTCTATTTTTCTACATTTGTCTTATTTTTCTGTCAATAGTTCATCTAATCCACACTCCGCTTGCGGTAAATTACCAGTCACGCAAAAAAAAGCCGCCCTGTTCGGCAGCTTGCGTCGTTTCCCTGCTTGACAACAACAAATGAAATCGACATTTCCCGGGGATGCGGCAGATCCCGTTTTTTTTCGTTAATGCGCAATCATTCAGAGACCGTTATGATAGTATCCCCATCCATTGCCGATAACGGGCTGCTGCTGCCAGTATGCATCATGTTGAAGCTGCGGGTAGCCATATGCCCGGTTGTAGTATGTCTGATTCGTATTGGCCGGATTGGCCGCAGCTTGGCTTTGGACCTGATCTGACATGCAATCGCTGGGTGGTCCGATAACAACGGTTTTTGTAATAGGCGCCAATGCATCCTTCACTTTTGCCTCATTGAGGCAATACGTATGAGCAAATACATTCGCCGGCGTTAATCGCAAGAGATCGGAAGCACCTATGAACTCCGGAATTGGCGCATCGAAAATGGCCAATAAATGAGTGTTGTCGGCCGAGGCTATTTCATAATGCCACCATCCCTGGGGCACACTGGCGACCTGGCCCGGCTGGATGGGAAAATGGAGAAGCTCTTTGGTAAAAGGGTTAATCAAGGAGACAACAGCGGCGCCTGAAATACAATAGACCAATTCTGAGGCATTTTGATGGATATGGGGCTCGATGACGTTTCCCGTACTAAGATAAATGTCCAGCAGGGATACATTTCCTAATGTGTTAAGCTGGTGGATGGAAAGACCGTTAATATAATTCCGATTATCCTTTTTAAAAAAAAGATTGTTGTTTAAATCAAACGAAAATTGAACGGATGGCGAAGTATAGTCCATATATGAAACCGACACTTTTTTTTCTTCCCTTCATTTTAAAATAGGCACTTGACTGATGGGATATCTTATGTTGCACCCCGAATAAACGTGCGCTTGATGAAGCCGCCGATTTGGGGAGGATTGTAGTCCAACTATAAAATGGATTCATCTATTAAAAAATTTAATAGTTGGAAATAGGGATTGACATAATTTAGAATTCGAGTATAAAATTTTGGTATCGATGAACGATGTACACGTTATCGATAATCTGCAAAATGAGGTACACGGCCTGAAGATTTATGTACCTCTGCCACAGGTTTTTTTTTACAACATGATTGATAATGATTATCGTTGTCATTATCTATATACTTCCTTTGTACTGTGGCATCAATTTCAAGCAAGCGGGAAAGGAGGAATGAAGTCCGGTCTCATTTCTAAAGCTTAGTCTGATTGGCTCATTGCTTTCATCGGACGCCTGTCAGTAATTTTTTTGCATTATTACTGATAATGATTATCATTTTTACTTATTTTTTTCTGCGGCAGGCATTCCTGCTTCAAGAAATGCTTTAGGCCTAAGCAGTCGTCAAGTTGAAAGTACAAAACCAAACTAAGGGAGTGTATTCCAAGATGAAATTATCGGTGAAAAAAACGTTCTCCATGCTGATGCTGGTGTTCATGCTCACCATTGTGTTGGCATTACCTGCTTTTGCTGCGGCTACGAACTATCAATTTTTGGATGCAAACGGGAATTACTCTCCACATGCGACTGCTTTCACTTATGATGCGGTGATTTCCGGATCGACAGTGACTGTTCATTACGATAGTGCTTACGTCTACGGCTTGAAGGTCTATAATGCCGCCACAGGTCTCTATGATACAATTCCCGGTACGGTATCAGGCAGCTATATTTATTTCACATTTGATGTGAATGACTTTGATACGAATCTGCCTGTTAAACTTGGTGTGAATGCTGGGCCTCATAGCGGAGACCTGGATTTGTTCATCGAATGGCTATTATAATCCGCAGTTAGCCGGCTAAAGGCAACTGCTAATCATGTAAGGAGTGAAGAATGGCTTGCCGTTACCGGAGCCATTCTTCGCTTGTTATGCAAACACCGAATGTTTAAGGAGAGTAATTCAATTGGCTAATCAATTTAGGAAAACTGTGGCGATGATTCTTACCTTCGTATTGTTTCTGTCTGCCATACATATAGGGCCGGCATCGGCGGAAGAAAGTCCGGCTACCGTGCCCGACGGGGTATACCCGATCGAATTCCGGTATGTTCAGGATAAAAACCCTACGCAAACCTCGGTATCCAATTCATACATGGTTCCGGGCACAGGGAAATTAATTGTGCAGAACGGAAAGGCGAAATTCGAGAATGAGATTTCGAAGGAAAACTATGCTTTATTTGAATATTTCGGTTCGCGTATGGCTGGCAGGGATAAGGCTGTCATTCAAGAAACCGTAGGTCAGGAACCGGTTATTATTGGCATTGAGGGCTATCAACCGGTTGCGACCCGGTTGACCGATGACGGCAATCATGTGATTGTCCAGATCGAAATAGCGGAAATCGGGAAGATACAAGATATTTTAATGCATATTCACGATAAGGATAATATCTATCAATTACCGCAGCCTTATAACTATTGGTATAATGTCGGTTTGGAATTGGATATAAGCGGTCTTCCCGGAACCGGCGGAGACGGTGGAGACGGTGGAGACGGCGGAAGTGGCGGTGACAGTACACCAGTTACTTTAGAAATGTTTAATAATCTGGTTACAGTGGCACGTTCCGTTTATGAAAGCACTTACGAAGGAACGGGCGATGGTTTCTATCCTGTCGGATCCAAAACGGCATTATATAACAGCATCACAACAGCGGAAAGCATCGCAGCGAGTGCCGGGGGCAACCAGGTGCTGTTGAAGGCAGCCTACGATATTTTAAACGAAGCATTAAATCATTATCAATCTTTGCGTATTGTCGTTAACAAGACAAGTTTAATTGAATTAATAGAACAAATAAGGTTATTTACGGAAACAGCCAAGGAAGGCGGAACAGCTGAGGGCGGTCCGGGCGGTTCAACTACCTTTGCCATATCTGATAAAGAATATGCCTATCCCACAGTCAGCAGCTTTGTAAACAGACTTGCAGAGGCATCGAATGTTGTAGCTGACCCCAATGCTTCTCCGGAAGATGTGGCCAATCAATATAATTTGTTGTATAACGGTGATTCGCTCCGAGTCGGATTTAAAGATATCGAGAAAAGACAGTTTCTGGCTTCGACAGTGAGAATTATGGTTCTGGATACGGATACCGTAACCACTACTTACTCCGTTTATGCCAATGAGTTCAAGCCAACGGCGACCATACTCCATCAAGCGGAAGCGCCTTATTACCAAGCCTACGCTAACATTACTTTTGTCAATCCTGCAGGCGAATTGGATGTCAAACGAACCAATCCCAATTCGGCAGGATACTATACTCCAACCTCGTTCAGCCTCAGTGGAGTTCCGGTGCGGAACAGCTCGGACGAGCACAATAAAACGTACCAGGTGAGCATCAGATATCAAACTGCTGATGATTCCAAATGGAGGGGATTGTCGGGGCTGCGGTACACGGTCAACGGTGTTACCAAAACCGTTTTTATCAGCTACAATGCGGAGCAGCTTGACGCATTAAACGCCTCCATTGATGCCGCCAAGCAGATCTATCATACGGCTGTGGAAGGTACGGCGCCAGGACAATATAGTGCAGGCTCCAAAGCAAAGCTGCTGCAAGCCATTGAGCTTGCCGAAGTTACCGGAAGTAACCTTGCCGCTCCAAGACCGCAAATCGCTGCGGCTGCGACCGCTTTGCAAACGGCAGTGGAAGCATTCCAGGCAACGGCTGCGCGTACGGTCTATTTCTCGGCCGTTCATGCAACGAAGGACGCTTTCTCTTCCATGGATAACTACTTCGTGAAGCCGGCGGTCGTGACTACAGAAGAGGATGGCGCTGTCTATGCATCTGTAACCATTAAGGACAGCTCACGCATACCGGAATTCAAAGTTAAGCAAAACGGCGAATTTGTGGAAGCCGCTTTGGTGAGCGAGGATACAGCAGCGAATACAAGGGTCGTTAAATTCAAGATTGATCATTTGCAGGAGCTTCTTGATGCGAAGGTGCGTGTGGTCGTGCCGGCGCAAGGTTATGAGAGTACCCATGACATTCGTTTGAACTTTAACAATGTAGACAATACTGCGCTGTCCCAGGCTATTGCCAATGCGACTGCAGTACATCGGGCGGCGGTGGCAGGTACACAGCCGGGCCAATACCCGGAAGCGGCCAAGGCTGCTCTTCAGAGCGCAATCGATGCTGCCGGTGCCGAAGCAGCACGAGTAACGGGCACGCCGGAACAGACAGCCGCAGCGCTGCTGGCGCTGCAGCAAGCATTAAATACGTTCAAGGCGTCTGTGATTTCCAGTCCCGGCCAATATCCTATTGGTTTCACGATCTACAAAGTGAATACCAATGAACCATCGGTTATGTACGACTATGTAGATAAAACAAGCGGCAAATTAACGCTAAGAGACGGCAAAAAATATGTGTCGTTCACCCTAAATCAAAGTAAAGAAATTGTAAGCTTCAAAACAAAGTTAAACGCGGACTCGCCGTTAATCGAAACCACTACAATAAATACCGATGCAGCAGCTAACCAAAGAACGGTTGAATTCGAAGTGGAGGATTTAACGAAAAAAGTTGACGGATGGGTAAAAATTTATTGGGATTTAGGGCCTCCGATCGGCATTTACGATCATGAGTACGAGGTTCAGATCGGATTCAGCGATTTGCCGGCCATTCCCGATCCGGTAAACAAAACCGCATTAAACACATTGATTGCCGACGCCCAAGCGAAACATGCGGCGGCAGTGGAAGGAACGCAAGTTGGGCAGTATCCTGCAGGTTCGAAAGCCAAGCTGCTGACGGCGATTACTGCAGCACAAGCGGTAGCTGCCGACTCGGCGGCCACACAGCAGCAGGTGAACGAAGCGCATAACGCGCTGCAAGCAGCGGTAACGGCGTTCGTTAACTCTGTTAATACCGGCGGACCGGTGACAGTAGACAAAACCGTATTAAATGCCGCCATCGCCGACGCTCAAGCCAAGTATGATGCCGCAGTCGAGGGAACGGCGTTAGGTCAATATTTGGCCGGCGCCAAAAATAAATTTAAAAAATCGCTCGATGCGGTAAAAGCTGTGGCTGCGAATACCCAAGCAACGCAAGCGCAAGTGGATGAAGCGGTAAAAACATTGCAGGCAGCCGTAAAATTGTTCAGCTCTGCGCAGTATAAAGATGCCGTTACCCAACTGCCCGATGGAGAGTATTCATTGCAGTTCAATATTTTCACAGCAGGGACGGAGCAGCTATCGGCCGTTCAGGACTACGTTGATGCGAGCAGCGGCAAATTGCTCGTTGAAGGCGGTAAAAAGTACGTATCGTTCACATTGAATCGGGCTAAGGAAGTGAGCTCCTTCCAGACGAAGCTGAACTCAACTTCAGCCTTGACCGAAGCGGAAGTGGTCAGCAAAGACGATACGGCGGATACCAAAAACATCAAATTCGAAGTACAGGATTTGTCGATCAATAAGCAATATGGTCTTGTCAAGATTCTGACTTCCGATACACAAGAAGTAAATTACGATGTACAAATCGGATACGGCAAGATCCAATTGGACTTGACTAAACCGGTGAAAGACGGCCAGTACCATGTCAGCCTCGCCCCAAGATCGGATGATCCGGCAGCGCCTCCGGTCATAGATTACATCGTGGAAAGCAGACTTAACGTACAAAACGGCAAAAAACTAGCAACAGTGAAATTGAAGAGCGGAGTAACGCTTTATGAAATTTTGCTGCTTAATGCCGACGGTACGACCAATAAAGTCATCACGCCAACGTATTCGGCTAAAGCTTCGGGGCTTGTTCGGGTGCTTGCCGATGAACCTGCAGGTCAAAGCGTTCAATTTGAAGCAGCGGATGATTTGACGGCCACCTATGCATTCGGTGTAGTGAAAGACGGCCAGGATGCAACCATCAAAGTCGGGTTTGGTGCCATTGAGCCGGTAACAAGCGTTAGTGTGATCACACCTACGCCGGACGAGCCCATCGCACCGGTTGACTCTGGAAGCAATGATAGCGGAATCATCTACCCAGTAGGAGGCTCTTCAGGAGGCGCTGCGGTGATCAGCACGCTTCAGGACGGGAAATACTCCGTAAATTATGCAATCCATAATGTGGGCACGGATCAAAAATCAATTCTTCAGAATTATGTCGTGACACCGGCATTATTGACGGTTTCCGGAAACAAAAAGGTTGTCTCGGTCAGGTTGAAACAAAGCAAAGAAATCGGCTCTTTAAAAACAGAGCTTAACGGCGCATGGACCGATGTAAAGGTGATTGCTGAAGATCAGAAGAATAATACGCGCGATGTTCAATTCGAGATTAAAGATTTGTCATCCAAATTAAAAATTTCGGCAAAAATCAATTCGGATGAGATCCAGGCCGAAATTTCATTTGATGCGAAAAACGTTCAAAAGGTGAGTGACGACGCACAGCTGACCGGCGGCCAAACGACTGCGGAAGGCCAAACTCCGGAGTCGAAACCAACGGTTCAAGTACTGAAAGATATCGAGAATCACTGGGCCCAAGCACTCATTGAACGCGCAGCAGGGCTTGGCATTGTCAATGGATATGAGGATGGAACGTTCCGTCCTGATGGCGAAATCAGCCGTGCCGAGTTTACAGTTCTCATTTCCCGCGCACTTCAACTGGACAAGGGTGGAGAACTGAATTTTGCCGATCTGGACAAGGTTCCGGATTGGGCGAAATCCCATCTGGAGAAAGCGGTAGCCGCAGGCCTTATCACAAGCTACGAGGATCATACGTTCAGACCTGAGCGCAGCATCAGCCGTTCGGAAATCGCGGTCATCATTGCCCGTGCATTGGATCTTCCGCTTGACGAAGAAGCTACTGCAGCATTCGCCGATGCGGAGCAAATTCCGGATTGGGCTTATGCTCATGTAGCCGCAGCCTCCAAGAAAGGGATTATTAATGGACGGGACAACCATATTTTCGCTCCTCATGCCAATGCAACAAGGGCTGAGGCCGTGAAATTAATTTTGTCGCTCCTTGATGAAGTGAAGTAACCTGGATGTTTGAAGTCGGTTTTTATCCGATTATGAAGTTGACGGGAGGATACCGGGCAACCGGCGTCCTCCACTATTTTTGCTGTGAAGGAGAAGAATATGAAAAGACCCATGAAGAAACTGATGTCCGGTGTCTGTATCGCATCTTTGCTGGTGTCAGCCGCTCCCATCCCGGCAGCATGGGCTGCGGATGCGCCGCCCGCAGTAACCGCAGCCCAACCGGGCTCCGGTTCGGCCGTACTGCAGGACGGCAAATATACTATTAATTATATGGTAAAGAAATTCGGTACCGAACAGAAGTCCGTTATGCAGGATTATGTCGTTACCCCCGGGACTTTAACCGTGGTGGACGGCAAGCAATATTTCACTATGACAATTAAACAAAGCAAAGAGACTACGGCGTTTAAAACCGAGATTAACGGCTCCTTGAAGGATACAGTGGTCGTTGGCACAAACGAAGAAAAAAACACGCGCGATGTCCAGTTTGAAGTCGAAGATTTGTCCAAGAAGGTTAAAGCCTGGGTTAAAATTGAATGGGCCGAATTGAATTACTTTCATGATTACTATGTAGACATTTCAATCGATAAAGACAGTGCCCGAAAAATTAGCGGGAGCGCGGAACCGGCCGGCAATGCGGATTCGGCGGCGGATGGGGATACGGTGCAGGAAGATCGGGGCCAGCCGGCTTCCGATGATCCATCCAAACCTGTAGAGGCACCAAAACCGTCCTTTTCGGACATTCATAACCACTGGGCTAAAGAATTCATTGAGCAGGCAGCGGAATCAGGTATTGCCAACGGTTATGAGGACGGCAAATTTAATCCGGACGGAGAGATAAGCCGTGCCGAGTTTACGGTTTTAATCGGACGTGCGTTGAAGCTGGAAGGCAAGAAAGCGGAATTAAATTATACCGATGATGACCAAATTCCGGATTGGGCCAAAGCTCATCTTGAGCAGGCGGTTGGCGCAGGCATTATTAGCGGCTATGAAGACCGCACCTTCCGTCCGGACCGCAGCATTACCCGTTCGGAAATTGCCGTTATGCTGGTTCGCGCACTGGGGCTTCAGCCGGAAACGAGCCAAAAGCTATCCTTTGCAGACGAGGGTCAGATTCCGGAATGGGCTTATCCTTATGTTGCGGCAACAACCCAAAAAAGCATAATGAACATCAGAGACAACAACCACTTCGCACCGAATGACAACGCAACCAGGGCCGAGGCCGTAACGTCAATTTTGCTTTTGTTAAAATATAAGAAGTAATGCTTACACTTCGCCCTACTTCGAGCCCTGGGATTGGCCGGGATATTTGACGACAGGCCATTTTTCCTTTCGCAAAGCATCAAGCAATTCCGGACCGACATGAAGATTATCCCGGACAAGCTCCCGAGGGGTTAGCGCCATCCACTGGTTTAAGGAAATATCGGCAAACCGATCGCTCTTGAACATTTCCAAAAACCATAACGTTTCAGTCCCGGTATTTTGTATGTAGTGGCCAAAGGCGAAAGGCACGTAACCGACATCTCCCGCTCGGTAATCAAAAGTTCGCGCCACTCCGTTGCCGCCAAAAACGGTCATCCGTCCTTGTCCGGTAAGGTAATACTGCCATTCGTCATTATTGGGATGCCAGTGCAGTTCTCTCATCGCGCCGGGTTGAATTTCGACCAACGCCGCAGCAATGGTTTTTGAAATCGGGAAATTGGAGGAATCCGCGATACGCACGCTTCCGCCCGGCGTAACCAACGGAGTTTGGGCTAACAGCCGATGCTTGAAACTGATTGGAACTGTGCTGTGCCATAAGGGGATTGGACTTCCTGGCTCTCCAGTGAACCTGGAACACGGGTTTGAAAGATATAAACCTGGTCTGGGGGAATGGAATCGAATGCGCTGGCAGGAACGCCGAAATTGGCTGACAGTACGTCTTTTGGGGTATGAGCAAACCAATCGGAGATAGACAACGTGTTCAGGTCGGAGAAGTGTCCGTCATCGAAAACAAGTAAAAATTCGCATCCTTCCTCCAATCCCTGAATGGAATGCGGCAATCCGGCCGGGAAATACCAGAGATCACCCGGGCCGATGTCTGCAATAAAGTTTCGTCCGTTTTGGTCGACAGCCGTTATTCGTGCGCTGCCCCAAATCATGTATGCCCACTCCGCTTGTTGATGCCAGTGCAATTCCCGCGTTCCGCCCGGCATTAAGCTCATGTTAACTCCCGCAAGGGTTGTGGCGATCGGCAATTCCCGAACGGTGATTTCCCGGGACCAGCCCCCTTGATTCAGTTTCATATGAGTGTCGGAGAAAGACATTCTGAGGTTGGGCAGCAAGCCGGAATCCGTGACCGGCGGGACAAACATATTCGGATTTTCCAGGTCCCTCATAATATCGCGAGGACCGTAATCAGGCCCGCCGGCACCGTCGCTTCGAATCGGCTGGGGCACGATAAATGGCTTACCGTTATTGGGGTGAGGAGTATTCATGGTAATCAGGTTTCCTCCATTGAATGAATGTACGAACCGCTTTTAGGCATACAAAATATGTTTATGAAACAGGGCTTGGATATTATGAAGCAAAGCCAACATATCATATGCATTATGAACAAGAACGCCACTTAGCGGACCATTCTTCCGCCAGGTGGCGTTTTCTTTTTAAGCAAACACTTTTTGTGCCATGTCCAGTCTTACCGTAGTTAAATATGAAATTTGAGGAAGGGAAAAGAAGGAAGCCAAAGATCGAAGTCTGGTGTATATGGTGCGCAAAATGACAGAGTCCAGCTCAATAATCATAGATTCGTTAGCTATGTAATCCTTTAGACAAACTCGGATGAGATAGGGGCTATCTTTTAAGGTGACTGATGTTCGATGGGCGGGGTCATCATCATTGTAAAAAAAGTAATGGGTCTGCTTCACGGCATTTTGATAGAGTTCAGCGCACCGTTCGCTGACTTTTATAGTTCTTTTTTGCTCCAGACAATCTATTACGGTCAGGATTCGGTTCGAACCATCCAAAGAATCTTTTTTCAAATACACGATCTCGTGAATCTCTACCCCTTCCATGAGCAGTCGGATGATAATGGCATCCTGGGGATTCAAGCACTGCCTCTCAATAAAATACAGATTTTCCAATGTGAGGTTGGTCATAAAATATACATCTTTCCTTTCCTTTTTACGGTATAGGGGGCTGCGAGAATATATTATACATGATAGAAATATAATTGGAAACAGATGTAAAATAAGAGGTTTTGTCGTTATTTGCCGCGGCTGAAACGCTGATAATCATTCGATCCGTTATCGGCTTCCGGGCAATGCACTGTTCCGGGTTACAAAAAACGCCACTCACGGATGATGCCGCAGGGTGGCGTTTTGCTTTTAGCTTTTGCTTGATCGATGTGTGCCATGTACGCCATGTGACCCATGTACGCCATGTGCGCCGTGAACCCCGTGAACACCAGGCCAGCCTGGATGGTAACCGCCGGTATAACCGCTGTAATAACCGCCGATAGAATGTACTCCGGGGTAGTAGGAGGAATAGGGAGTCGAATAAACAGTGATCGGATAATAAGGATTATAGCCATAACCAAAAGGCGTATAAGCCATCTCATCAGCTCCTCTCAGGATGGGATGATACAACTTATGCATGGTTCATTGATCGTGATGCTTGCCCTATAAAATTAGACGAATGACACAGGAAAAATTCGGTCTAACGCTTTCATCGAACTTCAAAAAGGTGAAACAGTAAAAAAGACGACCCCGTAAGATCGCCTCGCAAAATCACTGTATAAGTTCAATGGAAAATCTCGACAAAGCTTTTAATCACCAGAAAAGGTAATGCGCCGATAGAAATAAAAGCAAAACCTATGCCTTTAGCGATCGATTTCACTGCTTCTATAATTCCCATAATGAATCCTCTCCTATTTCTGTCCAAAAGTTTGTCCGTTATGTGAATATTGTAAAAAAATTCAGATAATTGGTCAACCAAAAAATATTTTATACATAAACAATTGAATGCTAAATATAATTAATCTCTAAAATCAGGCTTGCCGGCGCTTTTAACCAAAGGGAAATAATAATTACTTATAGTAATTAAATATAAATAAAGAAATAAATTGTATTATGTGAGCTTGTTGTCGGGGCAATTTTTGTTATAATAAAAGTATAGGTGGTGATTAAAATGGAACAATCTTCTTTATGCCCCAGATTTGAGAAAGGTATGCAGATTATAAGCAAGCGCTGGATCGGTTTAATTATTCATCAACTGCTGTCAGGTCCCCAGCGTTTTTGTACGATTGAAGACGCGCTTCCCAACATCAGCGGAAGGCTTTTGTCGGAGAGATTGAAGGATCTGGAACATGAGGGGATCGTAAGACGGGAGGTCTTCCCGGAAACTCCCGTTCGAATAGAATATTCATTAACAAAAAAAGGTCTTGCCCTGGAACCAGTCATCAGAGAAATCGAAAAGTGGTCTGCCGATTGGGTCGAGCTGGAACCGGAGGCCCAATGACCTGTCCCTCATAGCCAAAAAACCTTACTCTGCAAGAATAAGGTTTTTTTGGGCTGGTTAATTTTTTACGGTCGTCGATTTACGGTAATGAAGCAATTCGGATACCGTAACGAATCGATAGCCTCTCTCTTTTAATTGAGGAAGGATTTGTTTTAACGCTTCAATCGTTTGGCTTTTTCCTTCAACGTAATCGTGAAACAGAATGATGTCGCCGTTTCTGGCGTTTTTGAGTACTTTGTTGACGATTTTGGCGACACCGGGCCTGTTCCAATCCTCCGTATCTTGATGCCATGACCACATCACGACCAGATACCCCGATTTTTTGGAAGCATCGACCAAATTATCCCCGTAATAACCGCCGGGAGGGCGAAAAAGACTGGGTTTGTGACCCGTAGCCTCAAGAATGATTCGTTCCGCTTTTAAAATTTCATCCCGGATCTTCTCCCCGGCAATTTTCTGTTTGAAATAAGGGTGACTATAGGTATGGTTCGCAATTTCATGGCCCTCCCTAAGTTCCCTTTTTACTAACTCAGGATGCTTTTCAACACGTTTGCCAATGACAAAAAAGGTAGCTTTGGCTTCATATTGGCGCAACAGGTCCAATATCGCCGGAGTATCCGCAGGGTCAGGACCGTCATCAAACGTTAAAGCGATTATTTTTTCGTCGGTCGGCACTTCCCAAACGATTTCTCCTCGTGCTTCATAGTAATGGCGCCCTTTGGTTGGCGGCTGCGCCTCGGCATGATTCCATAGCGTGGCCATGACACAAGCGGCGACAATGATGGATATTCTCCATTTTTGCATGGTAACCCCTCCAAACGTTAACAGGATTATCATGTCTTGTTTGTCCCCGTTCTAATTTTCCTTTAATTTCCTAAAAAAGAAGGAGCCGTTTTAGACCGCCCCCCAGTACGAAGCTCTATGCGTTGCTTTGCGCCTTGATGTAAATCCGGCTTGTTTCTTCCCAAAGGTCTCCCGGCTCCAGGCTGTTCAAACCGATCAGCTCGGGATCTAAAGGAAAATTCAGGTTGGGCGCATTGACCAGATTGACTTGAGGCTCAGGGCAGAAAAAGCCTTCCGTTGCATTGTTGTTCCAAATCATCCATTGCTTGTAAGCCGTTCCTGCATCATAGACCAATGTGATTCCTTCTTTTATGTCGGTCAGTTCCATCCGGTTGCGACCGTTTTGCGGCGCGGCGGTATAATGGTTGTCCATGGGTTCAAAATACGGCGACAGTCCGCCTTCTTTCATCCGTTCTTCCTCCGGGGTCAGCGGCTGATATTGTCCTGTCGGGAGCATTCGCTCATTCAACTCCCAGCGCTTGCCAATGGTCATCTTGAAGCGGCAATCCGCCGCGGTGCTATCGGGGGCGAACGGTGCATTAATGGCGGTGTGAAATGCAAGCAGGCAGGGCATCCGGTCCTCTCCGTCATTGCGTACGGTCACATGCTGAAACAATCCCAGCCCGCTAAGCGTGTAGCGAATTTTGATGGTGAAGGCGTGCGGGAAATAGCGGTAAACCGGATGGTCCTTGTTCACCTTAAGCGCCAGAGTCACATGGCTTTCCGCATCATCGGCCGAGAACCGTTCGACCTGCCAAGGAATGTTATGTACGAATCCGTGCAGATGATTGCCTGTCCTCGGTTCGTTCACCGGAAATTGGTATGTCGCTCCGTTCCAGTGAAATGTACCGTCTTCATAGCGGTTCGGGGGAAACAGCACGGGAATGCCGTGAACGATCGGCTTCGCTTTAAACGAGTCCATTTCGTCCATGGCAGGCTCGCGCAAAAAACGGTATTTCTTTTCCGTGTCCCGAAAGGCGATCAGATTGCCTCCGATTTCTGGCAGAACCGCAGCCTCGTAACAGCCTGACTTAAGCCATACGGCTTTTTCTCCTTGATATGTTCCTGCATAAGCTTTTGCGTCGTGTCCCATGTTCTCCTCCTGTGAGTAAAAGTGAAAGAGATATTCTACAGCTTCATTATATAAGACATGGCCAAATTGGAATATAACCAGTCGGATTCAAGGGAAAAAAGACGTTTGGTAAAAGCTGTCATGGGCTGCATCTGATTTGGACGACATTTTCATATTGAAACCCATTCGACTTCATGATACATTAAATGTGTAAACGTTAACCTATCATGAGTTGGAATGCGGAGGAGAGCTGTGGATTGCGCAAGCTGACGATTAAAGACGTAGCAAAGCATGCAGGAGTTTCCACCGCGACAATCTCCCGGGTGTTGAATGGCAGCGGTTATGTGAGCGAGGATGTACGGCGTCAGGTGCTGGCTTCGGTCAAGGAGCTGAACTATCGGCCCAATGCGATCGCCCGCAGCCTGAAGCAGGAGAAATCGCGAAGTATCGGGATGATACTGCCTGATATGAGCAATCCCTACTTTATGACGATTGCCCGCACGATTCAGCAAAGGTTGGTTGCTGAAGGCTACCGCCTGCTATTTATGGATTCGGATGAAAACCCTGACAAGGAGCGTGAGGCGCTGGATGCGCTTCTGAGCAACCGTGTGGAAGGCTTGCTTCTTGCCGGTACCGGGGGCAATAAGGAACAGCTCCGGCAGCTGATTGGCTCCGGCATCCCGGTTGTGCTTGTGGATCGCTGTGTGCCCGGTGTTTCCGCCGATTTGGTTATGGAGGATAACCGCGGTCCGGTACGGCAGGCCATGGAATACTTGGTAAGCGCGGGACACCGCCATATCGGTATGATCCATGGGCCCAAAACGATCAGCACGGCGCTCGAGCGGTATGAAGCCGCAGTACGGGCGCTGCAGGAAGCCGGTCTTCAGGTTGGCGAAGAGTATGTATATTCAGGGGATTTTTCCAGAAAGTCAGGCAAGCAGGCGATTCAGAAGCTGATGAAGCTGCCCGTTCCGCCTACGGCCGTATTTTCCGCCAATAATGAGATGACCTTTGGCTTGTATTTGGGGCTGCAGGAGATGGGCATCGGACTGGACGAGGTGGAGGTGGTGTCGTTCGGCGATCTGGATTTTTCATCTCTGTTTAAACACAGGCTTTCGGTCATCATGCAGCATCCGGAAAGCATTGGAGATTCGGCGGCAGGCATTCTGCTGGATAAGCTTCTGCATCAGAAGAGTGCTATGGAAAACCGGATCATCATTCCGAAATTTGTGCAAAAGAATAAGCTGTCCTTGTGATCAGGCATGAAGAAGGACGCTTTTCTTTATCTGACGTGTAAACGTTAACACATGATTTTATCATGTGAAAGCGCATTAATATTCTATTTATTATGAGGAGGCCCAAGTCATCATGAGTACACCCATCGTAAACCGACTGAATGTCCCAATGCCCAAAATCGGAATCCGTCCGACCGTAGACGGTCGTCGGGGCGGAATTCGCGAGTCGCTCGAAGACATCACCATGAACATGGCTCATGCCGTAGCCAAGCTGCTGTCCGAGAACATACGCCATTCGAACGGCCTGCCGGTGGAATGCGTGATTGCCGATTCCTGCATCGGAGGTGTGGCGGAAGCAGCGCAAACCGCAGAGAAGTTCGCCCGCGAAGGGGTCGGCGTATCCATTACGGTGACGCCTTCCTGGTGCTATCCTTTGGAGACGATGGATACCGATCCATTGATCCCGAAAGCGATATGGGGCTTTAACGGAACTGACCGCCCGGGAGCGGTGTACCTGGCTGCCGTGCTGGCGGCACACAACCAGAAAGGCTTACCGGCCTTTGGCATCTACGGTAAAGATGTACAGGATTTTGGCGATGACTCGATTCCGGCCGACGTGCAGGAGAAGCTGATCCGCTTTGCCAAAGCCGGTTTGGCGGTGGCCACGATACGCGGGAAGGCGTATTTGTCTTTGGGTTCGGTATCCATGGGCATCGCCGGTTGTATCGCTGACGAAAGCTTTTTCCATGAATATTTGGGCATGCGCAACGAATATGTGGATATGACCGAGTTTGTACGCCGCATGGAACGCGGAATTTACGATAAGGAGGAATACGAAAAGGCGCTGCGTTGGGTGAAGGAGCACTGCAGGGAAGGCGAGGATGTGAACCCGGATCACCTGAAGCGGACACGCGAGCAGAAGGACCGCGATTGGGAGACCGTTGTGAAAATGACGCTGATTGCACGCGACCTGATGGTCGGCAATCCGAAGCTCGCGGAAATGGGTTACGGAGAAGAAGCGCTCGGACACCATGCTATTGCCGCAGGATTTCAAGGCCAGCGTCAGTGGACGGATCATTACCCAAACGGGGATTTTATGGAAGCGATTCTGACTTCATCCTTTGACTGGAACGGGATTCGGGAGCCGTATATCATGTCTACCGAGAACGATACATTGAATGCGGTGACGATGCTGCTGGGGCATTTGCTTACGGATGCGGCTCAGATTTTTGCGGATGTCCGTACGTATTGGAGTCCTGAAGCGGTGAAGCGTGTGACGGGCAAAGAGCTGGAGGGCATGGCCGCGGGAGGTATCATCCACTTGATTAACTCAGGTCCGGCGGCACTGGACGGCACGGGACAGCAAACAAAGGACGGAGCGCCTGCGATGAAGCCGTTCTGGGAAATTACCGGGGAAGAAGTAGAGAAGTGTCTTCAGGCGACAAAGTGGTGTCCGGCCGTCGATTTCTTCCGTGGCGGCGGCTTTTCGACGGATTTCCAAACGAAGGGTGGAATGCCGGTAACGATGGCCCGGATCAATCTCGTCAAAGGGCTGGGACCTGTTCTTCAGCTGGCGGAAGGCTACACCGTTGACATTCCGCAGGATGTTCACGATATCCTGGATCAGCGTACGAATCAGACTTGGCCGACCACCTGGTTTGTGCCTAATCTGACGGGCGAAGGCGTTTTTAAGGATGTATATTCGGTCATGAATAACTGGGGCTCCAACCACTGTGCGCTGAGCTACGGTCATATCGGGGCGGACCTGATAACACTCGCGTCGATGCTGCGCATTCCGGTCAGCATGCACAATGTGCCTGCGGAGAAATGCTTCCGCCCAAGCGCGTGGAGCGCCTTCGGCACGGCGGATGCGGAAGGAGCCGATTTTCGGGCGTGCGCGGCTTATGGGCCGCTGTATGCGGGAGGTCGGGGACGTTGAGCGGGAAGTACGTTTTAGGCGTCGACTATGGAACGGAATCCGGCCGCGTGCTGCTGGTTAACACAGCTACCGGCGAGGAACTGGGCACACATGTGACCGTGTATCCCCATGGTGTCATGGACCGCAGGCTGCCCGGGGGACAGCCCTTGGAGCCGGATTGGGCGCTGCAGCATCCGGATGATTATCTGGAGGTGCTTTCGCTTTCCATTCCGGAAGTGCTGCGAGCCTCCGGGGTTGATCCGCAGGATGTGATCGGTATCGGTATTGATTTTACCTCTTGCACCATGCTTCCCGTCGACAGCTGCGGCATTCCGCTGTGCCGCAAGGAGGAGTACCGGTCTGAGCCGCACAGCTGGGTGAAGCTGTGGAAGCATCATGCCGCGCAGCCGGAGGCGGATCGGATCAATGAGCTGGCGAAACAAACCGATCAGCCTTTTCTTGCCCGGTACGGCGGAACGATTTCTTCGGAATGGATGCTGCCCAAGGTGATGCAGATATTGAATGAAGCTCCCGAACTGTATGATGCGGCGGATTTGTTCGTGGAAGCGGCGGATTGGCTTGTGTGGCAGTTAACCGGGAAACTGACCCGCAGCAGCTGCAATGCAGGCTATAAGGGAATATGGCATAAGCAGGACGGTTACCCTGCACGGGAATTTCTGAAGGCGCTGGATCCCCGGCTTGAGCATCTGTATGAGACCAAGCTGCGGGGAGAGGTCAAGCCGATCGGTTCCCGGGCGGGAATCCTGAGCGCAGAGGCTGCAAGCCGTTTCGGGCTGAGTCCGGGAACGGCAGTAGCCGTAGCGGTCATCGACGCTCATGCGGCTGTACCGAGCGTCGGCGTGGTCAGCGGCGGCAGCATGGTGCTGGCCATGGGCACCTCGCTGTGCCACATGCTGCTTAGCGAGAAGGAAGTGTACGCGGAGGGCATATGTGGCGTCGTCGAGGACGGGATTGTGCCTGGGTTTTTCGGCTACGAAGCCGGACAGCCGGCGGTCGGAGACTTGTTCGCATGGTATGTGAATCAGGCGGTTCCGGCGCATGTGAAGCTTGAAGCGGAGGCCGAGGGGCTGCACGTTTATGCCCTGCTCGAGCGTAAAGCCTCCCGGCTGGCGCCCGGCGAAAGCGGTGTGTTGGCCCTGGATTGGTGGAACGGCAGCCGTTCGCCGATCATGAATGCGGATCTTTCCGGCTGCTTGATCGGATGCACCCTATCGACGAGGCCGGAAGATATTTATCGTGCCCTGTTGGAAGCGGCGGCATTCGGAACCCGGCGCATTATCGATACGTTCGAGGAAGGCGGAGTCGAGGTGCGCGACCTCTATGCTTGCGGCGGTCTGCCGGAGCGCAACCGGCTGTTGATGCAAATATTCGCCGATGTCACCGGGCGTACCATCAAAGTTGCGGCCTCTTCGCAAACGACTGCGCTTGGCGCGGCCATCTATGGAGCTGCTGCCGCCGGGGCGGCGGCCGGCGGGTACGACAGCGTACGGGAAGCCGCCGCAGCCATGGGAAGGGTCAGAGAGGAGGCCTATGAACCGAATTTGGAGCACACGGAAACGTATGAGCTGTTGTATCGCGAATACGTCCGGCTGCAGGACTACTTCGGCCGCGGCGGAAATCGTGTGATGAAGACGTTGAAGACGCTGAAGGAAGCGGGACGGTCCCGGTAAATCGGTTCTGCGCCTTCCCGGGTGCGTAAATGAAATAACGTTTGAATTCTCGGCAGCAGGCGGGATTCAAACGTTATTTCTTTGTCCGGGCTGATCGAGGTGAGCTGAAGAGGGCGTCGGCTTGACATACCCCATAGGGGTATTATATTCTATTGGTGTGAGGAGGTACGCCATGGATCATTTAAATGGAGCCACTGAAGACATCTCGTGCTGTTCCAATACAGAGGAGCGCAGGAGTCATCACTCGGACAAGACGAAAAGCAATTTGATCAGCCGCTTAAATCGGATCGAAGGGCAAATCCGGGGTGTCAAAGGTATGATTGAGAGAGACACGTATTGCGACGATGTACTGAATCAGATTGCAGCGATTCAATCGGCCTTGAACGGTGTCGGCAAGCTACTCCTTGAGAATCACATGAAAAGCTGCGTTATCGAGCGTATCCAATCCGGCGATCATGAAGTCATTGACGAAATTTTGGTCACCATGAATAAACTGATGAAATAAGAAGGAGTGGTAAGGATGAAACAGGCAACGCTGCAGGTGGAAGGAATGTCCTGCAATCATTGTGTAAACTCTATTGAAAAAGCCATAAAAGAGCTGGGTGCCGAGGGGAAAGTAAATTTGAGCGGCAAGACGGTTACCGTGGATTACGATGAGAGCAAGTTAACTATTGAGACCATTAAGGAAGCGATTGAAGAACAAGGCTACGAGGTAGTTTAATCCGCGACCGTATCGATTTTAGATTAAGACGGCTCAATGAAGGGACAAGAACAGCAGACGGCAAAAAGAATACCATTTTTTCAACGACCATACATCCACATGGAGCCGATCGGGACGATCGGCTCCTTTTGGTTTAACCGGGAGTTCCGATCCCACAAAACCATCCGGGAGGCGAAGTGCGTCCATTCGAAGAACCTGTGTGCTTCATGCGGTAAACAGATAACGCATCATAATTCATAATCGTAAAAAATACTATTTACACATAGGTGTTGTTGATATACAATATATTTAATTGTAATAATTACGTATAAAAGGAGCCTGAGTATGCTTGAAAGAAAAAACAAAATTCCCGTTACGGTATTGAGCGGCTATCTGGGCGCAGGTAAGACTACGATATTGAATCACGTATTGAATAACCGCCAAGGGCTGAAGGTCGCGGTCATCGTGAACGACCTGAGCGAAGTGAATGTCGATGCGGAGCTGATTAAGGACGGGGGCGGTCTTTCACGTACGGAAGAGAAGCTCGTGGAAATGTCGAACGGCTGTATATGCTGTACGCTGCGTGAGGATTTGCTTAAGGAAGTGGAGCGCTTGGCGCGGGACGGTCGTTTCGATTACATTCTCATCGAATCGACGGGCGTCGGCGAACCGGTACCTGTGGCGCAAACCTTCACTTACATCGATGAGGAGCACGGCATTGACTTGTCGAAAATTTGCCGTCTCGATACGATGGTCACGGTGGTTGATGCTTACCGGTTCTGGCACGATTTCTCTTCCGGCGAAACGCTGCTCGACCGCCGGCAGGCGGTAGGTGAAGACGATACGCGTGACGTGGTCGATTTATTGATCAGTCAAATCGAATTTTGCGATGTGCTGATCTTGAACAAATGCGGCATGGTGGAGCCCGAGGAGCTGAATGAGCTTGAACAGGTACTGCGCAAGCTGCAGCCGCGCGCCAAGCTGATCCGGACGGATTACGGCCAAGTGGACCCGCATGACATTTTGAACACCGGCTTGTTTGATTTTGATGCGGCCAGCACCTCAGCCGGATGGATTCATGAGCTGGAAAAGGAGGAGCATACACCGGAAACGGATGAGTACGGCATATCGTCGTTCGTCTATGAGCGCCGCAGGCCGTTTCATCCGCAGAGACTGACCGAGTGGATGGCCGATTGGCCCGGGGAAATCGTTCGCGCAAAGGGGACGATCTGGCTGGCAAGCCGTAATGAGCTCGCACAAAGCCTGAGTCAGGCAGGCCCGTCCATCCAATTCGGGCCGGCAGGATACTGGGTCGCTTCCCTGCCCGAAACGGAGCGTCAAGCGGTGCTTGCCGAGGAGCCTGAGCTTTTGGAGCATTGGGATGCCGAGTATGGTGACCGGATAAACCGGGTGGTCTTTATCGGTATCGGCATGGATCAAGAGCGCTTTGCTTCCGAGCTGGATGCCTGCCTGCTGACGCCGGAAGAGATGAAATCCGATTGGAAAAAGCTGAAGGATGAGCTGCCGAACGCTTCCTCCGAGCAGTTGGAAGCGGCATTTGCCCAGCAGTGATATCTGAAAATCAAACAAAAAGGAGCTGTCCATATGCGAGTTATCGTAACCTTGGCGTGTACCGAATGCGGGGACCGCAATTATACGACCACCAAAAATAAGAAAACCCACCCTGACCGGCTGGAGCTGAAAAAATATTGCCCGCGTCTGAACAAAGTGACGCTTCATCGGGAAACGAGATAACAAACACCAGAAAGGGGCGCTGCCAATTAGAACAATCGTTGGCTGTGCTCCTTTTTTTCGTATTTTTGGGTAAATATACTGCAACCTGCATCTCCCTGGATACGTCTAATGAACAAGAAAGGCAATCCGGGATGATAGGGGACTGGGTATGAAGAGTAAACAAATGCTTGCTTGGATAACCTTGCTGGGCTTACTGATTCCCGCATCAGCACAAGCGGACGCTCCGGCGTCTTCAGCAGCCGTTCATTTGAATGGGAAAAACTTGAAGCTGCAGCATGCGCCGATCGAAGAAAAGGCCGGCTTTCTCATTCCTCTGCGTGAAGTGCTGGAGGCGTCCGGATGGAAGATCACCTGGTACGATGAGGATCAGACTATTACGGCAGAGAAGCAAACCGGAAACCAAAATCATTCGTTGAAGGTCAGTATCGGTTATAGCCGCGGGGCCTTTAATGGAAATATGCTCGATCTGCCCGTCCCTCCGAGGTTGGTGGACGGAACCGCTTACCTTCCGGCAACCGCCCTGCAGCATTTGGATATGAAGCTGGATTGGGATGAAGCCAAGCGCGTCCTGATCATTGAAGAGGCTCCGGAAGCGCGAACATTCGTATATTTGAACGGAAGCCGGTATGAGGGTGAATTGTTCGGAGGTGTGCCGAACGGTCGGGGAAAGCTGTACAGCGCGGAAGGTCGTTTGATTTATGAAGGGGAAATGGCAAACGGGCTCGCTCACGGCTCAGGAAAGCTGTACAACAAAGACGGAACACTACAATACAGCGGCAGCTTTAAACATGACCAGTTTCATGGATGGGGTAAGGCGTACAGAGCTGACGGTACGCTGGAGTACGCGGGAATGTTTTCTTACGGAGAACGAACACCGGGGGGCTTTTCCTATCTAAGCAACGGAATAAAATGGGTTCCGGACCGGGAGGCGCCAGCCTTATCACAGCGGAAAACCGTTATTTATCCGAACGGAGTCATGTTTACCGGCACCTTCTCGGGAGGCCGGGCAGAGGGGGAAGGCAAGCTGGCGTCCCTGTTCGGGGAGGTCATTGCAGAAGGAATATGGAAGGAAGGGCGATTGGAGACGGAAAGCGGTTCGTCGACGAGATTGGCATCCGTATCGGACAGCGTTTATTACAGCCTGACCACGCATTCTACCAAACTGCGGCGTTATGTAAGCGAAGCCCATGGGTTTGACGTGCAGCTTCCGGACGTTTGGCTCGGCAAGCCGCTTGAAATAAAGGAAGGTCCGGATGAAGTCTCGTTTTTTTATATTTCGCCATCCCAGCCTGATCGGAAGGCACTTCTGTTTACCATCAAGCAGTATACGGAGAAGGAATGGCCGGGGACAGGGACGGTTGTCCGTTTGCGGGAGCATAACGGTTGGGTTTATGGGTATGCAATAGAGAGTGGAGGGGCGGATTTGCCTGCAGAGGAAGCAGCCGATGCTGCAGCGATGCGAGAAAGCTCCGGACAATTACTCGAAGGCTTCCGGCTGATCCGTCCGGATGTTAGCGTAAGCGCAGAGGATCTTAAACGGCCGGATAAAGAACTGTGGGAGAAGTTTGCGCATATCGAAAAGTGGACTCTGCAAACGGCCGGGATTTATCCTGAAGGTGTATGGTTGAACGAATGCGATAAGCAGCTGGTCACAAGCAGGCTTCAGGAAGTGTATGATCCCGCAATGGCTGAACGGATGTTTGCCAACCAGAACAGACCGGTAGACGGAGGCTATGAACCCATTCCGATCGGCTATGTATCCATTGCCATGATCGAAGATGACTTGAGAGTGAAGCGGGAACAGGATTCAGCCGAAAATCGGCTTCGCATGACGATAGCCGGCGATGATGTCGAGGTCATGTACACACTGGATTCAGCCACCCGCAAAATTGTGGATTATCAAGTAATCAGGTCCAACTATTAAGCGAGTGGGAAAAACCTTTTGGATCATCGCCCAGGCCTGTCCCGGTTCTCCGATATAGTGGTTGAGCGTGCTTGGGCGGGCTGTCAAATCCTCGCAAAGCTGAACTTGTATAGCATCTGCCGTACGGATGAATACTTACCTTAAGATGTCTGTATACTCTGAGGGAGGTATTATGAAAAAGCTTTATCTTTTGGCATCGATCTTACTGCTGTTCTTTGCAATCCATCCTGTTCAAGCCAAGAGCGTTGTACCCTATGAAGAACAATGGCAGAGTACGGATGATACCGGCAGGTATGAGGCCAACAGGTATAGATCGGGCAGAGGCTCTTATACGGGCGGAAGAACCGGGGGAATTGCGCCCGGCACGGGAACCGCTCCAAGGACGCCCGGCGATTATGCAAGAAACAACCCCAGAACCGCCGTTCCCCCCGGAGGAGGCGCAGCGGCCCCCAGACCAGGAACCGGCTTGGGCGGATGGTTCGGCGGATTGGCTGCCGGCGCTATCCTGGGCAGTATTTTGAATCCGTTCGGCTTCTTTGGCTGGGGGTACGGGTTCGGTACGCCGTACGGCATATTCTCGATTCTCGGGCTGCTGTTTTGGGGAGCGATTTTGGTTTTTGCGTACCGCTGGTTTAAGCGGGCGATGAGAAACAGTTAGCCCATCCATGGCGTCACGCAATCAAGGCGAAGCAGCGTTCCGGTTAACTCATCTAGTCGAATGTAAAAGATAATTGGACAGGCTCGGACGATGTTGGATCAAGGTCCGCCGGTCCGCCGTTTTCTTGAAGGAACGGCCGGTAAGCGGGCACGCGATATTTTTGCAGCAGCGCATGAAGCCGGTCCATGATTTCAGTTCTGTACTGCTTTGGAGCGTATGGAGAGCGGCTGTACAGCTTCGCAAAGGGTTCCAGCATTTGGGGATAATGCTCGCGCAGCGTACCGAAAAACCATGACTTCACGGCATTCGTGTTCAGCCGGAGCACCGATCCCATAATAAAATGAGCACCCGCCTCGGACGAATGCTTAACGACTTGTTCCATTGAACCCGGGCCATCCGTCAAGAAGGGAAGGATTGGCGCCATAAAAATGCCGGCTTCCACACCTTCCCCGGTTAAGCGCTCTAAAGCTTCCAGCCTTCGCTGCGGCGAGGGAGTCATGGGTTCAAAATGACGCCACACTTCCTTATCCAATGTGTTCAGACTGATGTTGACGGAGCTGCCGGTAAGCTTCTTGAGGATATCCAGATCGCGCAAAATCAACGGGGAACGGGTCGTAATGCTGACTGGAATCCGGTAAGCCGCAAGCACTTCCAGACATTGGCGGGTGAGCAGCATACGGCTTTCGAGCGGTTGGTAAGGATCCGTTGCCGTGCCGATGGCCACTTTGCCCAGCTTTCCCCGTCCGTTTTTTGAGCGGAGCATGCGTACAACCTGAGCTTCGAGAGCCTCGCGGGCATTGTTTTTATATAAAATATGATGCTGAAACGTATCATCCGCATCCATGCCCAGAAACGAATGAGTGGAGCGGGCATAACAGAAGCTGCAGCCGTGCTGGCAGCCACGGTAAGGATTAATAGACCAGTCAAACGGCATGGATGGGGCTTTAACCGGATTCAGCACCTGCTTGGCATGAAGCGGTTCAAAGGTTGTTGGCAAAGCCACTTTAACATCCATCCTTTCACCTGAAATAGGAATATATGTTCTATAAACGAATTATAAAACGGAACATTTGTTCTGTCAAACTTACTGACGAAAGAAAGGAGCCATAACAAGATGGCGAGAAGAAGAGGGAGAAGGCCTCTTGTACTGGGGGCTAGACATGGATTGGATATGCTTAAGGCGGAAGTGATGCAGCGTGCAGGATATTCGGTGAGCCGGGACCGCCCCGATCTGGTGAAATACGAGGTGGCCCGTTCGTTAGGCGTTCCCTTGCAGACCGCGAATAACGGAAACCTATCCACCGAGGAGGCAGGCAAAATCGGAGGCCAGATCGGCGGACGTATGGTACGGGAAATGATCCGCATGGCCCAGGAGCAGTTGACGAAACGGTAACCGGGCCTTCAGAGCGTCTTCTGACGAGCAGAACGTCAGAAGGCGCAAGCAATGAAATGATGGGCCTTCCGGTTGACGGCCTATCTTTATTTTTTCTTTTTTTTACAATATTTGTTGAAAAAGAAATAATGAAATCTTATGATAGGACTATATATACTACAGTCTTGGACAAGGGAGGAGTTTTCCATGTACAAAGTATGGCGCAGACTCCTTCCGAAGCATCATTTTGGTTCCGATATAATTGAAAGTCTGACTCGCATGATTTTTATTCTGGGACTATTTTTTCTGTTTATGATCATATGGATCAATGGTTGCCTGAACCGATTGAATGAAGAAATCATGCAGTTGGAGAAAATTTCGAGACATGTGCTTATTTTGCAAAAAGCGTTTATCGATCAGGTAACCGCCCGGCAAAGTTATCATTTGACCGGAGACGCAGCGTTTTTGCAGTCTTTTGAGAGTTCATCATCGGACTACATACAATCGGTGAGGGAATTGCAAAACGCTGTCACCGCTTATCCTGAATTTCTCGAACCTATCCGGAAATTAGTAGAAGCGGGCTTGCATTGGCAGGACAAATACGGATCACTGGAAGCCTTGAAAAATGGCAAAACATTGACGACCGGGGAGCTGCTCGAAGGAAAAACGATCGCCGATGATTTTCGCAACCGGTCCATGGAAATTTCCCGTATGCTTCACGCCAAGCAATCGGAAATATCCAAAGCTTACACATCCGGGATTACAAAAATGTTGTATACGTCCATTGCCGTCTGTGCGCTGGTGATAGGCCTGGTCGTAACCGATGTGGTTCAGAAGCTGCGGCGGATTATCCGGCCGATCAAAGAGTTAAGCTCCGCTGTCGAAGGATATGCCCGGCAAAAGTTTGATGTGCCTGTGCCGTCTCTGAAAAAAAATGATGAGCTTGGCAAGCTTTTCGATCATATCGAACATATGCGGCTGATGCTGAAGGAGCATTTTGAACAGAGCCGGCGGCAGGTGTATCTGGACGGTTTAACCGGCATCGGGAACCGGCGTTACTTTGATGAATCTCTTGATTTGGCATTCGAACGGGCAACATCGGAGGGAGAGGCGTTCAGCCTGATCCTGATGGATATCGACCGGTTCAAATGGTTTAATGATACCTATGGTCATGCGGAAGGCGACAGGCTGTTGAGGCACGTTACCGGTATCGTGCAAAGAATGTTGCCGGATCATATGGTGTTCGCCAGATACGGAGGGGAAGAATTTGCGGTTATTGTCCCGGGGCTCGACATGAATGAAACGATGATCGTGGCAGAGATGCTGCGAAGCGAAGTGGAACGGCAAGCGCTGGATTCCTACCGGATCACGGCGAGCTTTGGCATCTCTTCTTTAAGAAAAGGCGATACGACGGAAGCGCTGCTGGTGCGTGCGGATCAAGCGTTGTACGCTTCCAAAAAAAACGGACGCAATTGTGTTTCGGCAAGATAAAAAATCTAAGGACCCCACGGGCCTCGCCACGGTGGGATCCTCGGCTGTGTACGCCCAGCATGGGCGTCATCTCTAGGGTGAAAGTCCCGAACGGGGGC
>NZ_JALJRM010000041.1:0-31768 GCF_024519685.1 Paenibacillus sp. Pae15
AAGTGCCTCTAAACCCTTGTGACATAAGGATTTTTTGATTATTCAGCAAGCCCTAATTACCATTCTCCATAAGTTAGGCTGTGAGACAAAACCGGTTGGAAGATTGAAGTTCCCGGTTCAATCATTGGAATTATATTTATGTCTGGCACTTATCGATCATGACATAAAAGTTTTCATGGATCTTTATCCGCTTGTTCAGGCCAAGTTGGGGAAATTATCTGAATTCGAAGGACTTTACACGATTCAACGTGAATTTTCTGCAATTATGAAAGATGCGATAACAGGACGTATGACCGGTTACCTGTATGAAGTAAAGCCTGGGAACGAAACCGGTACTTTCAAAGCCGTTCATTATTCAGGTGTCGGTCGCCTTCTTCTTGAAGACTGGCCATCTATCTATGCTGGCATTGATGGTTATGAAGGACCTGCGGTTATTCTGCTTTCAGGTACAAGTCTGGCTCCAGGGTCGGCGCATTATCATATAGCTTCGTTACCTGGGTGGCTGTTGGAATCCAGTTTAGGTGTTCCAGTCATTCATCAGGAATATTATCCGGTCTATGAGCACGGAAAGGAAAAACCTATCCAAATCTCGGGTGAGTTTGAGGATAGAAGAGTACGTAACCTCCGCTTACTAACCGCCAAGTTAATGCCCAAGATTGAACAGGAATTGATGGAGTGGCGTTACTCGGGAGCAAATCGTAAAGTGTTATTGATTGTCAATTCTTACGAAGACGTTGTCGATGTGGGATCCGTATTTGCATCCCATTATTCTTGGAAAAATAGATACCGCCAGTTAACGAGGGACCCGGATCCATTTCATGAAGCGGAGTTTTCAAGAGCAGAATTAGAGCGGTTTGCTAACGAAAACGCTGATGTGTTGATTGCCCCGTTACTTGCGATTAGTCGTGGTTATAACATTCTGGATGATACTAAAGGTTCATTGTTCGGTTCTGTGTTTTTCATGATACGGCCGTATCCGATTCCGCAGGACATGACATATTTAATCCAACTTTTGCATGCCAAATTGCCTGATTTAATTGAGCGTGCCGATTTTGAAGGTAAACTCTACAGACAGGCATTGAATTTAATTCGCAGTGAAAGTAATAGCTTGCTTCACCGGATGTACCGTAAACCAGATTATTGGTCCGTACTGAATGCTACTGAGAGAAGAACCATAGCCTGGTATACATTTATCCCAGTCTGGCAAACGATTGGAAGACTTCTGCGCAAGGGTACACCGGCCAAAGTGTTCTACTGTGATGGTAAATTTCTAGCCCAGCCAATTCGCACGGATATTGGGGAATCGATGTTGGATTACTGGCTTAAGATCATGATGGAGCATGAATCAGATCCAGCGTTTCGCAGTTTATATGGACCATTTATAGACAGTATGAAAGCCATGATGGAAAGGAATGTGAACGATGAGCCGGACCAATAAGTTATTGCAATTGTATGCTTTCGAGAGCGATCAAAATGCTTGGAAGAATGAGCAGATCTTTATACTGGGTATTCCAACGGTTTGGCGAGATTTTATCCGGCAATTTTATAATAGCGTAAAGTTACCCTTTGCGATTAAGCCATTAGGTAAAAAATTGCAAAGTATATTTCCGCAGATCGTCTTCGTTAATAACCAATTTTATCTGGATGAAGACCGTCCATGGCTCATTGCAACGCAGCCTGTCCCGACAGAAATGATCCTATTATTGGCTAAGGGATGGATGAACCAAATCGCTAAAGGGCAAGGCGTCACTGCACTAGGAGATGTCGAAACAAGTACCTTAGGTTGGCGAAGCGAGACGATAGACACCATATTACACCGATACCCAAAATTAGTTTATGAGTTGCTGCCTGCTCTTGTTGCTCATCAATTTTGCTTACGTCCGAAACAACTATTACTTGAAGGGTGGGATGAGCCTGTTGAACTTATGTTCTCGCAGGTATATGCCAAGCAAAAGGCAGAGTGCATGTCCCAACCCATACAAACAAGATCCGGCACTTTTTCTTATGTCGTTCGATTTCGCTTACAATATCGAGCCGGTGAGCCGGAACGACTTTTATTAATGGTTTCGGCTGGAATAAGACGTTTTATTATGAAACCTCAGGAGAGCAAATATGTAAAGGGTGGTATCAATAGCACGTTATTGGTTTCCATGGATAATCCTTTTATCAAAGAACATGGAATGGGGTTACGTTCATACGCCAGCTTATCTTTCCGTCGAGAAGGTGTGACTAAGCCTTACACTCGTTGGTCTGAAGGGCTGGACGAATTGTTCTGTGATGTGTTATGGGGTAATCGTTTATCCACCGAGGATATCTTAATAAATCCAGAAAAGTATCACTCAGGCAATTCTCCTAAGATATTGATCGTTCATAATAATAGAGTCTTTAACCCCCTGTATATTGAAGCGGGAATCAGTATCCAGGAAAAAATGAGATTTTACGAGATGGTACGGGAGAATTTACCCCATTGGAGATCGTTGGACCCGTTGCCGCTTGTGCCGAAGCCGAAGCGAGAAGGGACAGGGGGGCGAGTGAGAGAACCGATCCCACCCGTATATTGCGGCCATGAAAAAGATTTTGTGCTTGAAGTGTGGGGATCGGATTCTCTTTATCAATGTGTCATCGAAGCATTGAAGGCTAAAAAATATAAAGGAAAGTTACTGGCTGAACATGTTGACAAACATATCTTCAAATTGAATGCCCCCTCCAATAACCGCATCGTTGTTGTCAAATGTGACAGAAAGGACTATGTAGATGGTTTGAATCGTGGAGCGCTTAAGGATCTGGCGGACGAACATAGAACCAACAAAATCGTCCGAAGCATTGAACATGTTAAAGGGAGTCAGTCCATAACTTGCTCATTGATTGAAATATTGCCTAAAGACGATTGGAAGAAGCTTGGCGAAGGAACAGACCCCAAGCAAGCGGTTCGTACAGGGTTTCAATTAACGGGGAGAATCACTCAATTCGTCTATCCCGAAAACGGGGCAAAGAAGTCTAAACGTAAGAAAGATAAACCGGAGTCAAGCTATATCCACAAAGTCTTCAACTGTATTCTAGATTTATTAGGAGATTCGGGAGTTATCGATTACAAGGCACATATGGTTGTAAATGAACAACGCCCAATAATAGCCTATGATCTGGTTTCGGGTGATAAAGGAACTTATGCGATCCTGACGAAATTGGAAGACGGTGTATTGACGGTTAAGGGCAGGGGTAACGAGGGATGGTTGACTTTACCAGAAGCTGTTTTGCAATCAGATCAATTTGATCCGCTTCCCAAAGCCCCGGATGCACAAAAGAAAGAGGTGGCACGTTGGTTCGGAGAGCAGTTAAGAATGGAACGAATGCTAGGCAAAGAGCTAATCGTATTAATAGAGGCCGAGCTTCGCTATAAGGGGTTGGACGGCATTCAAAACAACAAAATTATGTTTGGCAAGAACCCTGACCTGCCTGGATTGGTACAGAACGATCACGGGATAACCGTTATTCGTATCAATTCCAATGATGATGTACCAGCTTACGGTTTTCTTCCCATGTCCTACTCTATTGGTGTCTATTCTGATAACGAGTCTGGACTGTACTATGGTGTAGGAACCAAACCTAAGACCCAGATGAACATTGCCAAATCTATGACCAAGTACGATTACCCTGAAACGGCATTTCAACAACCCCGAGTAGTGGAATATATGCCATTAGGTCCGATGGATAGGCAAGATCGAGAGCGCCTGGCTTGGATGGTACATCGTTTACGTGAAGTATGCATTACTTTCGAATCGACTACGGCACAGCCTTATCCTTTGAAAATGACGGATACGATAAAGAAATACTTACAATTCAAGGAGTATGAGATTACTGAGGCTGAGGCAGAGTTTTTGGAGTTGTAAACGGGGGTGAAAAGAATGACTTTGATTAAAGAGATGACTACGAACGATGAATTCGTTGGCTTCTATTTGCTGAAAGAGTTAGAGCTAAAGCAAACCAACACATCCCCGGCAAAGGATTACTTCGATATGGTACTGTGTGATGCCAGCGGTCAGCTTCCTGCCAAGTATTGGGATGTGAAAGAATCGGAAAAAGACAATTTCTCTCCGATGACGCTTGTAAAGATTCAGGGTATCGTTCAGTTATATCGAGAAAAACCGCAGGTCAAAATAACCCGGATTCGCAATGTAAGGAATGAAGACGGTGTGTCTCTAACAGACTTTATTCGAGCAGCACCTATTGGATCTACGGAAATGTTAGAAATCATAAAAAGAGTCATCGAGAGTATTTCGGACCCGGTGATTCGTGATATTGTAGGCTTTTGCGTAGATAAGGTGAGAGAGAAACTAGCTCATTATCCAGCGGCCAAAATGCACCATCACGCATACTTTGCTGGCTTGGCCTATCATATCGTTCGTATGCTGGAGATAGGCGAGTTCTTATGCAAGCAACGGCCATTTCTTAATGCGGATATGATCAAAGCCGGGATCATCCTGCATGATATCGCCAAACCAGAGGAGATGATCGCCCAGCTTGGGGTTGTGACAGACTACAGCGTTCAGGGTAAGTTGATCGGGCATATCGCAATGGCGGCCAGTTGGATCACAGAGACTGCAATAAGGTTGGAAATTCCACTCAATTCGGAACAAGTGATAGGATTGCAGCACCTCATTCTTTCCCACCATAACCTTGGGGAATGGGGAAGTCCGGTGCAACCTCAAACAGCGGAAGCGGTAGCGTTGCATCATATCGACGCACTGGATGCCAAGCTGCAGATGGCGGAGGATGCGTTGAATTCGACTTCGGATAAAGAGTTGTGGACACAGCCGATCCGAGGGCTGGAGAATAAAGCGTTGTACCGGATGTCACTGTAGGAATTAATCCTATTGAAAGGAAATCGAACTCTATGAAAATTTCGCGTCAAGAATTTGAGGAGATCTTTAGGAGGACGAATGCGTCCTGGTCCTACGAAGATGCTGAACTGAATGATGAAGAAAAAGAACTCATATGGAAGCGGCTTAACGAAGAGATCTCCGATGAGGAGTTCAATCGCGCTTTTATGGAGAAGAAGCGAAAGGGAAAGGGAACGAAGTCCTATGGGGAGGAAACTCCATGAAAAGTAAATTCTACGTCGTAGTAAAGGGTGAAAATCCGGGAATATATAACAAATGGGATGGGGGAGCCCAACAAAACGTTGAAGGATATAAAGGGGCTGTGTATAAATCGTTCTCAACGTTAGAACTTGCAGAAATTTGGTGGAAGCAGATGTCGCTAGATCAACAAAACCCTAAGTATCATTTTGATCAAAAAGAGGTTCCCTCGGAGATTCAGCCTACCGGGGTAGAGGAAGAACAAGGGCCATATTACACCTATTTAATTATTGATCCTCGAACACAGATGCCCTTTTATGTTGGACAAACCCATGATATGGAGCATCGGAAAATCAGCCATTTACGTGATTCTTACAAACATAGAGCCTATAAAAAGTGGATTGCAGGTATCCGTAAGGATGGCCTCGAACCGGAATTCCGGGTCGTTGATATACAGCCAACAAAAGCAGATTCCCTACGTTCAGAAACGGAATGGGTAAAAAAGCTTGCATACCAAGGCGTTCGTGTCTTGAATGGTTGGCGTGAACATAAGGAATGGATCGATTTGATCCTTAGAGAAAAATAAACAGTAACCAATAGAAAAGTCGCACCTTACAATGAAATTGTACTTTGCGGCAAATTTGCGGCAATGGTATAATACCATTGAGGAAGGTGATGTTATGTTTACACCCAAATATTCAATAACGGACGCCATTGCCCGCAGATTGATGGATATACAACGCGCCAGTGTTGTGGTAGATTTGCTTCCACTGCCCGCATCTATTCTGGATTTGCTTAAAAAAGAATCGATGGAAAAGACGGTCATCCTTTCAACAAAAATTGAAGGAAATACGCTTGACGAGGCGGCGAAGCGAAAGGTATTGTACCAAACCAGCAGTGACAATGAAGAGCAGGAAGTTTATAACTTGATGAAAGCGTTAGAATACCTTGATGAAGCCGAAAGAAGGCAGCTCCCGGTCACAGAGGAATTTATTAAGAAGCTGCATGCTATTATCAGAATATCGCACGGCCGAAGACCGCGCGTCAGTGAATATCGTGAAGAGCAAAACCAAGTAGGCAGTCGTAATGCTTCCGGATTCTATCTGCCACCGGAATGGAAAGATGTCCCTGTATTAATGGAGGATTTGGTTGCCTGGGTTAACTCACCGGAAACCTATTCGGTTCCGGTTCCCATCAAAGCGGGGATATTCATGTGGCAGTTTCTGACGATCAATCCGTACATGGACGGGAATGGAAGAACTGCCCGGATGATCACAACATATCTTCTACGCCGCGGCGGATATGGGTTGAAAGGATTATTCGTTCTCGAGAATTTCTACGATCGCAATTTAGCTGAATATTATCGCCGACTCCAATTAGGCCTTCATCACAATTATTATTTTGGGCGGAATGAGGCCGATTTGACGCCATGGCTGGAATTCTTTATTGATGGTCTGGCGGAGGTATTTGAAGAAGCCGCTGCCATCGTAACGGAAAAATCTGCCCAAATGACGAAAATCGAACCGGATCTGATTCGTAAGCTGGATCCGCAGCAAAGAATGGTGTTCGCCCAATTAACCTTTAAACAAGACACCCTGACGACAAGCGAAATGAGGGACCTGCTGCGTTTGTCGGATCGTTCGATAAGGGAAAAGGTAAGTCATTGGAGAGAAGAAGGATTCATTGAGCCGCGCGATCAAGACGCCAAAAGAGTTCGTTCGATCAAATTATCCGCGGAATACGAGAAGTTGGCACAAGACATTCGGAATGCGCCGGATAAGTTCGCCCATTTCCTTAAATGAATGCAGCACTGCGATCTCAATCTGAGATGCCGCAGTGCTTTTTTGATAGTAGAACGTACATTCGCTGACAATCTATGGTCGCTGCGAATTGTCATAATGGAGGAAAGACATACGGGAGTGAGTAAAGTGGAGCAACCGATCTATATCGCCATCACAGGCACACAACACTATTATGGGGCAGCATTTCTAAAACCGGGTCAGATCGTTCACTTGATCAAAGACCCGGATAATCCGCATGACCATGAAGCGATTAAAGTGGATTTGATCCCATTAGGCAAAATTGGCTATGTCGCCAACAGCCCGCATACTGTACCGAAAGGATGCCGCAGTGCCGGAAGAATTTATGATACATTTGAACATCATATTTGCGGCATTGTGCGATTTGTCGTGAAAGATATAGCCATCGTTGAACTAGCGCCGGGTATAGAGGAAGTGTACTTCATCAAATCTACAGAGGACGTTTCGGTTTCTCCTTGTCTAGGCAGGAAGTACTAGGTAAACCGTCGAATTTCCAATTATGATGACAAGGATTTACATTGCCTATGCCACGGGTGGGGTGACGTGAATGACAGATAAAATAATACGGCTGTTTAATATCCTTCTGGCGATTCAAGCGAACCCGGGAATAACGGCCAAAGAACTGGCGGACAAATGCGAGACAACCGAACGAACGATTTACAGGGATTTAAGGATACTGGATCTAATTGCGCCCATCACGAATGAAGGTTACGGGAAAGGGTACCGCTTTGTTGGGAATTTTGCCATGTACCCGCTCAATTTCACAGAACAGGAAGCGTTGGTGTTTTCGGTCCTTCCCTCCGTGCTGGACACAAGCAAATTGCCGCCGGGTTTTGATTCTGCCTACGACAAAGTGATGGCTACACATGTGAAAGAAACCCGGAAGCGTTACGAAACATTGGAAAATGTTGCGGATATGATCCAAATGGGTACCCCGGCTTATCGGGAAACCAGTACCAATTTCTTGCTGCCCATCATGCAAGCGATTATATCAAATAAGACAATTCGAGCGGTTTATCATACGCAGAGCCGGAATGAATTGACGGAGCGGGAAATTGATCCGTACTATTTGGTGCCGCGGGACCAACGGTTTTACTTGATCGGGTATTGTCATGCCAAACGTGAAATTCGTACATTTCGTTTAAGCCGTTTTCGCCAAGTAGAGATGACGAGCAGTAATTTCGATAAGGGCGATTTTAACATCGCGCAATACATGAAGCACACCTGGTCAATTGAACGCGGGGATTCCTTGATCACCTTTAAGATCAAGTTTCATGCGGATGTTGCCCGCTATGTGAAGGAAGAGGAGTTATTCGTAAGACCGAAAATGACCGATTTGCCTGACGGAAGTTTATTGTTCGAGGTCACCGTCAATCACGAACGGGAGTTTATGAATTGGGTCGTTCAATACGGTCCTTCAGCAGAGATATTGGAACCAGTATCCATTAGGGAAAAGTTCATGGAGCAGTTGGCGAATTGGAGACAGTTGTACGAAAAGTAATTCGAAAGGAAGGTGACCGTTTTGGAAGGCACGTTTCTGAACCGTTTGTATGACGCAATTCGGAAAGAGTCTTTTCGCCGCAAGATTGTCTTAGCTCCTTCCCTAAGCGTTGGGCAATCTTGGCTGATGCGAATTTGCCGGGAAATAGGGCCGGTTATGAACGTAGAGGTACAGACCGTCCAGTCCATCGTGAAAAGGCATGTGCAGTTTTCATTGTATAAACAAGGGGTTAGCTTCATCAGTGAGCAGCGTTCGTTCTGGATTCTCCATCGTGTCATGGAACAAATGGCTGCCGAACCGGATACCTACATTTCCATGGCACAAATGAAGCCCGGCATTGCGATGTCCGTTCACCAAGCCATTATGGATTTACGTCATGCGGGGGTTAAGGCGGAGGAGCTTCGAGACGATCATTTTTTGAGCCGGGAAAAAGGGCGCTATGTCAGAAAGGTCCTGTCGGCTTATGAACGCTTACTGGAGCAGCGGAACTGGACAGACTTCCCCGGCTTGCTGCCGTATATAACGGGTGAATTATCCGAAAACGTCGAGTTGCTGATGCCCGATTCCATGCTGCTCAGTCCGGTTTCCGTTCGTATGGTGGAACGGTTATCTAATGGCCGGATTACACGAATTCAGGCGGATCCTCCTATTTTTGGTGAAGAAACCGCGCTGCCCCTGCAGGATGTGCATATGTTTCATGCTACTGGCAAGCTGTCGGAGGTTCGTGAAGTGCTGAGACGGATCATCTCCGCCCAGATTCCGCTGGATGAAGTGGAAATGATCATTTCGGATGCGGAATATGCGCTTGCCATCTCGACACTGTGCGACTCCATGAATCTTCCCTGTTCCTTCTCGGAAGGGCTGTCCCTGGAAACCTCCAGAATGGGAAGAGTTGCTCTTTCACTGCTGAATTGGCTGGAGTCCGGTTATCAGGTGCGGTCACTCATGTCGATGTTGCAACAGCAGCAGCTCACTTTTTCCGATCGTGAACAGGAGATATCGAATACGGATTGTATCCGAACCCTGGAGAAAAGCGGAATCGGCTGGGGAAAAGAGCGGTATATCAAACTGCTGGAACCCAATCGTGTTGTACCTGAAGAGTATTCGGATGAAACCCGCGATGGACGGGAGCGGACAGAAGTACAACAGCGGGATGATAAAATCAAACGGCACCTTACGAACATCATAAAGGAATTGTTTCCCGCCGAATCGGCGATGTCATCTCCTGCGGGCATATGGGGTTGGCTCGTTCAGGTGTTGGAGCGGTATGGAGTATGCGGAATGGAAGAGGACGCGATCGTCCTGCAGGAGATGAAAGGGATATTCAAGGAGTTGCAGGAATGTCCTGTCCCTGAGACGATGTCGTTGGAGCAAATTCTGCTGTACACCCGGGATATGTTGAAGAATATAAGAGTCGGTGTACAGCCGTTTCCCAAGCCTGGGTCCTTGTACATATCGAGTTTGGCGAACGGGGGGATCAGCGGGAGAAAGTATATATTCCTGCTCGGGATGGATGAACATTCGTGGTCCGGCAGTATCCGGCAAAATCCCATGCTGCTCGATGAAGAGTGCAGACGTATCGGCTCCGGCCTTCAAACCGCCGCGGAGAGACAGCGGGATCGGCAGCGCCAGCGGGATGTGCGGCTCGGCATCATGGGTGGCAACGTCACCTTCAGTTTCTCGTCTTATGATCTGGCGGACGGAACGACGGCAAGTCCGGCCTTTCAGCTTCTGCAGGTATTCCGAAGAGTGTCCGGGGAGCCGAGTGCGGATTATGAGATGCTTTTCCGAAGCTTAGGAGAACCGGTCGGGTATTTGGGAGCAGGTCAGCTGTTCACTGCCGAACCGAATGAACTGCCATTCGATGGAACTCACTACCTCTTCCGGCAATTACAAGCCAAGAAAAGCCGTCCAGAAGACCTGCAATCTCTTGTCGAATCAGTCTATCCTCGGCTGCGTGATGGCCGAAATGCTCTCGAAGCACGCAGCAGCATCCAAGTGACCCAGTATGATGGATATATAGCGGGGGATGTGTGGTCCAAGTATTGGAAAGGCCAGTCGGTTCGGGCGTTTAGTGCAAGTCAATTGGAAAAGTATGCGGAATGTCCGATGCGTTATTTTTTTCAATATGTGTTAGGAATCCGCGTGAAAGATCAAGTGTTATTCGATCGTTCCTCCTGGCTGAAGCCGAATGACAGAGGCTCGCTGCTGCACGAGGTTTTCCGGCGTTATATGACGGAAGTAAGTACAAGGAATCCGTCGCCTATCGTGCATGATCATGCGCAACTGCTTCGCATCACGGAGGAGACGATTCTTGCATATGCCGAGCGGATTCCTGTGCCAAGCCCGCATGTTTTTGAGAAAGAACGGAAATCGCTCATACGGGATGTTGAAGTATTCTATCGAATGGAAGCGCAGGTAAAGTCGACTCCACGGTTTTTCGAACAAGAACTGATCGTGGACGGCATGCCGCTGCATCTTGAGCTGGAAAGCGGCGTAACCATTCCATTGCGCGGGATCGTCGACCGGATCGATCAAGTCGCCCCTCATCAGTATCGGATTATCGATTACAAGACCGGCAGTACTCGATCTTATAAGGAGAATGGAGTGTTCGCAGGCGGCACACAGCTTCAACACGCGTTATACGCTATGGGAACAGAACGGTGGATGCGACAAACTGGAGTGGATGTAGAAGCGGATGTGATCGATTCGGCTTATGTCTTCCCAAATGAACGGGGACGTGGGCAAGTGATGGTGCGGCCCCAAACCGAACGCCATCGAGTGACAGAGGTGATCCAAGGGATTCTTCATTCGATGGAGCAGGGATTGTTTATTCCTGCCTCAGATCCCGGAGTTTGTCGATTCTGCGACTACGCAATCGTATGCGGTGAACATGCCCAGCAGATGGCCGATAAACGAAAGGATGAATCGAATCAGGAGCTGCTTCATACGCTGCTGGAGGTGGAGAACATTGAATGAACGATCGGACCAACATGCCAGAGCGAGAATTGTGGAGGAACTCAATACGACTTTTTTGGTAGAAGCCGGTGCTGGCTCTGGAAAAACAACCAGCTTGGTTGGCAGATTACTGGCACTCATCGAGACTGGAACGGCGAAGATGGAGCATATTGCGGCAATCACCTTTACGAATAAAGCGGCGGATGAGATGAAGGAGCGTTTCCGCATCGCTTTGGAGCGAAAAGCGGCTGATGCTGTTGGCGAATCTAGAGAGCGACTGGAAGAAGCTTTGGCCAATTTAGACCAAATCTTTATTGGAACGATCCATGCTTTCTGTTCCTCTCTTCTTCGCGAACGTCCGACTGAAGCCGGGCTTGACCCTTCATTCGAAGAGATGGATGACGATCTGAACCGTGCGTTTCACGATCAATGTTGGGACGAATATCTCATTCAGTTACAGGAGGAGGATAGCCAGATCCTCCAATCCTTTGCCGAACTGAACATCGACGTCGGCACACTTAAGGATGTGTATGACCGGATGTCGATTTTTACCGATGTCCAAATTCCTTGCGAACCGGTTAGCCGTCCTGACTTTGACTTGATCCGGTTGTCCCTCCTTCCGATGATCGAGGATGCTTTACCGTATGTTCCGACAACCGAACCGGATAAAGGATGGGACAAGCTGCAAACCAAGCTGCGTTCAGCAAGTCAAATGCTGCGCTTGTATGATATGCAAGACGATATGCAAATCCTTGCGCTCGCAAAATTGTTCGACACCAAACTGGATGTGACGCAAAATCGCTGGCCGGATAAGAAGCAGGCCAAGGAATTTGGCGAGAAATTTCACGATTGGCAAATCACCGTCCTGTTCCCCTTCCTTCAATCGTGGCGTGAGTATCTGTACCCGAAAGTCATCCGGTTTGTCTTGCCCGTCCTGGATTATTGCAGAGAGCGGCGTTTGCAGGCAGGGAAGCTGAATTTTCAGGATTTGCTGCTGCATGCGTGTCGATTGCTGCGTGATTATCCCGAGGTTCGCCGTTATTTCTCTGGCCGATATCAAAAGCTGATGGTCGACGAGTTTCAAGATACCGATCCGGTCCAAGCGGAAATGATGTTTCTGCTGACCGGAACCGGGGATGACCCGAATGAACGGAATTGGCGGAAGCTTACGCCAAGACCTGGCTCTTTGTTCGTCGTGGGCGATCCGAAACAATCCATCTACCGCTTCCGCCGCGCGGATATTTCCATTTATAACGAGGTCAAAGCGCGGATTCAGGCATGCGGAGACGTGCTTCACTTGACCAGCAATTTTCGATCCGTCGATTCGATTGGCGCTTTTGTGAACGGACAATTTGTCGGCAAACTTCCTGTACAGGAAACCGATGTACAAGCCGCTTATGTGAAGATGGAAACGAATTCGCCGAATCCCAAGGCGAACAAGCAGGCGAGTCATGGCATTTATGCGCTCACGTATCCGAAGATACCGGGAGGCAAGGATGAGGTGGCGGCCATTGACGCAAGGCGTATCGCCGCATACATCTCCTGGGCTTGCCAAGACGGTCATTTGCAAATTCAGGAGCGAACCGGTTCAGCTTGGGTCCTGAGAGATGCCCGCCCGAGCGATTTTCTGATTCTGACAAGAACAAGGCACTATCTGCATCTGTATGCGGAAGAACTGGAGAAGAGGGGAGTAGCAGCGGAAACCGTAGGAAGCTCCGCTCTATATCCCGAGCTTCATACGCTGGGACAACTGGTCCTTTACCTCGCCGATCCGTCCGATCAAGTAGCGATGTTGAGCGTCCTGCGCGGGCCTTTGTTCGGCATTAGCGACTCTGAGTTGCTGCAGTATCGTGTTTTAGGGAATGCGTGGTCCATCTATCGGCTGCCGGAGCCTGCAGATTACGCAGAACCTGAGGATCGAGTTGCGGCTGCATGCCGGAAACTGCGGGAATATGCCGGATGGGTGAAAGAATTACCTGCATGGGCGGCTCTATATCGAATTATGGAGGATACCGGCCTACTGCTTTATTCCACTGTGCAGGAAGCAGGGGCGAATCGGTCGGGGACTTTGCTCAAGATGCTGGAGATGCTGCAGCGTGACGCCATGCTCGCATCCGACTGGCACGCACTGGCGGATGCGATCTCTGCAATTCGACAGAACCAGGGTATGGAAACCGCCAGTATGTACGCAGGTAAAGGGCAAGCGGTACGGATCATGAACGTGCATAAGGCGAAAGGGCTCGAAGCGCCTATCGTGTTTCTAGCTTGTCCCTGTGGAGAGAAGGATCATGATGCAGAGCAGTTTATTGATCGTTCCGAGGCAGGGGCTTCCGGTTATTTCCTGATCCAGCAGGCTAGAGGATTTCAGAAAGAAATCATAGCACAGCCGGTCGGCTGGGAAGCGATGAGCGTGCGGGAGCGCGCATTCATGCATGCGGAGCGGGATCGGTTTCTCTACGTCGCGGCGACTCGAGCCAAACAAATGCTGGTCGTCAGTCTCTATCCTGAGCAGCCTGCGAAGTGTCCTTGGAGTACGCTCATGGATGGGATGGAGCTCATCCGAGAACTGGATAATCCCGAAACGGCTGGCCTGGCAAATCACCGTGATCCTGATTTCAAAAGTGGGACATCTCCAGTTGCTTTATCCGAGCCCGCCGCCCCATTCGCAGATCTGGATGCTTACTTGACCCGCAGAGAACTAGTGTTCCATCAGTTGCGCCAACCCACTTATGCGGAAGCAACGGTTACCAGGCTAACGAAGGGCGTTGGTGATGTGCCTGAATGGTCAGCAACAGGAAGGGGTCAGTCTTTCGGCAGCGTGATCCATAAGGGACTTGAGGCGGTTGGTAGAGGCCTCTCGATGAGCGAGCTGAATGAGTACGTTCAATTTCTCTGCCAGAACGAAGGGGTAGCAGACGAAGCTGAAGCGGATGCTCTAAACATGCTGCAAGAGATCCTTGCGAGTGAACTTTGGCAGCGTAATCTCGGGGCGAAACAGCGGTTGTTTGAAATCCCGATGATGATGGTTCAAAGCAACAAGGAGACAACAGCCTACTTTGCGAACGATCACACGATTTCCGAAACCGCTGCCTCGGCATTTGAAAATCAATCCGACAACGGCTATCTCTTGGTAAAGGGCGTCGTAGATTTTGCGTTTGAAGAAGAGGACGGCTGGGTGATTGTTGACTTCAAGACGGATCAGTTGGATGAGGTCAAGCTGCAGCAGTTTGTCCAATATTACGCGCCACAAGTTAAGACCTATGCGAAAGCTTGGTCGGAGACGTTTGGTTATCCGGTGAAAGAAGCAGGGTTATATTTTGCTAGTTTACGGAGATTTGTACCGGTAGCTGTGAATTTCGAATTGTAACCTCTATTTCCACACATACATCAAACTATCGATAATTTTAGTATATAATACGAACATATACTCGCTGACAAATATATGTCAATATTTTGTATAATGGTAATGAGCTTAAGTAATCCAGGGCAGGAATCACCCATGAGTCTGTCGAAATATAGTTCTTAAGATTTATTTTTTGGAATTAAATGATTGGATGACCGGAGTGAAAGTATGGCGAGTTTACAAGAATCGATTGCTTTGGAAATCAAGACTGCTAGAACTAAACGAAATAAAATGTTATTTGTTGTGGTGAGTCGGATTTCACAAGTAGAGTTGCAACGTGCCATTCATCAAATGGAGATTCCAATCCTTAACGTAGGCTTATTATTGTCTGAGCAACTACGACTACTTCCTCCAGAAAAAAGGCCTTTCGAAGTAGGCAGGATACTTCGATCACTTTTAGCAGGGGAAAATAAGGATGTAGTTTTTCTTGACCGTATTGAGTATCTATTCGATACAGAATTGAAGCAGAATCCCGTTCGTTTGTTTGAAAATTTAAGCGGGAATAAGACGCTTATCGTTCATTGGCCAGGAACTCTGGAAAGTGGCTCTTTAACATATGCAACACCGGAACATCCTGAATATTACCAAAGTGATAAATCGTATTCAAGTTATGTAATCGAAATCTAATATAGAAGGGGCTATTGTTCAGTATGAAGTATCGTGAACTTGTTCAATTTGAACCCATTCGCTCCATTATCGAATTAAGAACCGCTGATGACAGCATCATTGATAATTATGTCATTTCAAATCGGATGGCAGAAGTACTCAATGATATTATCATCGAACAATTACAATTTGAACGCCCTATTGACCATAAAGGGATTATGGTTGTCGGAAATTATGGAACAGGTAAATCGCATTTGATGAGTGTTATAGCTGCACTAGCTGAACATCCGGGTACGAGTGGCCGTTTGCAAAATCAGACAGTTGCAGCCAAGGCCAAAGAAATCGAAGGAAAGTTTAAAGTGCTTCGAATCGAATTCGACGGTATTGATATGCCGTTTCGCGAAGTGCTGTTTCGGGAGATGACGGAATACTTACAAAGCATTGGTGTTAACTATGAAATGCCAGAGCTTTCTCAAGTTGTCAGCAATAAAGATGAGCTCGTCAAATTGATGTCTGTTTTCCACGAGACATATCCGGACCATGGATTTCTTCTCATTATAGATGAATTGTTGGATTACTTGCGCAGCAGGAAAGAACAGGAACTGATGCTGGACCTTAACTTCCTCCGGGCCATGGGCGAGATTACACAGTCGACAAGGTTCCGCTTTATGACTGGTGTACAGGAAATGTTGTTTGATAATCCGCGGTTTGCCTTTGTAGCTGAGCAATTAAGAAGAGTTAAGGAACGTACGGTTCAAGCGATTATCGCCCGTGAAGATATTGAATTTGTCGTTTCGCAGCGTCTTCTTAAGAAGAACGATACTCAAAAAGCTTATATCCGCGAACACTTGCAAAAGTTCGCTCCATTGTATGATAAGTTAGGGGAGCAACTTGAAAAGTATGTTGATCTATTCCCAATTCATCCGTCTTATTTATCTGCGTTTCAGAAGGTTAAGATTGCGGAGAAACGCGTCGCTCTAACGACGATCAGCGATGAGATTGATAAACTTCTCGATCAAGAGATTCCAGCGGACAGCCCCGGGATCGTTTCTTTCGACAGTTATTGGACTTATATACAATCCGATAGCACATTGCGTTCAGATCCGGATGTTCGGGAAGTTATGGAGAAAGCAGATGTCCTGTTAGATCGGATCGAATATTCATTCCAAAAACCATCATACAAACCGATGGCCAAACGAATTGTTCAGGCTCTTTCGGTCTTCCGGCTTACAACGGACGATCTGAGAGTTCGAATTGGCATGACACCTTCGGAAATGCGGGACCAGTTGTTCTTGTTCGATAAAAACTGTGATATGGACGTAGAGTTTCTCGATGCTACCGTTGAATCAACGCTGAAAGAGATATTGAAGTCTGTTAGCTATCAATTTATTTCCACAAATCAAGAAAATGGACAGTACTATCTTGACCTAGACAAGGACGTTCCCGTAGACGATCACATTTCAAGTAAAGCGGAAACGTTAAGCGGAGAGCAGTTAGATCGTTATTACTTTCAAGTATTAGAACGGGTGCTGGAATGTTCACCGTCTACATATGTTACGGGATATCGAATCTGGCAACACGAACTAGATTGGTATAGTCACAAAGCAACAAGGCCAGGTTATCTTTTCTTCGGTGCACCTAATGAACGTTCTACAGCTCAGCCGGAACGGGATTTTTATATCTATTTCTTACAAGTATTCGATGTTCCCAAATTTAAAGATGAGAAGAAGCCGGACGAAGTTTTCTTCGTGCTTGATACGAAGGATCAGACGCTGTTCCATAATTTGAGGCAGTATGCCGGGGCTAAGGAAATGGCATTAACCGCCTCAACAGCCACGAAAGGGTTATACGAAGAAAAAGCCAACAATTATATTAAAGAATTAACCTCGTGGTTCAAGGTGAACATGCCTACCGCGTACAAAATGACGTACAGAGGAATTACGAAAAAGTTGGCGGATTGGAGCTTTGCTGCACCTGCGCAAGCGACAGTTCGTGAAATCGTGGACACCGCGGCCGATGATTGCTTAACGCAATGGTTTGAGGAGAAATATCCAGATTACCCTGTATTTCGAACAGACAGGACATGCCTGAAATGGGATGTATTGAAGACTACTTATATTCCGGAGACGCTAAGCTCGATCCAATCAGCTACAAAAACCAAAACTGCTAGGGCGATTCTGGAAGGACTTGTATTGCTCGATGGCGATAAATTGAACGTTCAAAAATCCGGATATGCCAATTGGATTATGCAGCTTGTGAACTCCAAAGGTCATAACCAGGTCGTTAATGCTTCTGAGCTGCTGCATACGGACCGAATCGCCGGCGGGATGGAAGTCAAGAGAACGATTCAGTTCAGTTTAGAACCGGAACTACTGGCGGTATTGTTGACTGCGCTTGTATATAGCGGAGATATCGTCATCACAATCAACGGCACGACTTATGATTCAATGAAACTTGATGAATTAATTCGTCTAAAGGCAGAAGGCATTATGGAGTTTTCTCACATTAAGAAGCCTTCTGATTTGCCGTTAGCAGAATTGCGAGCATTATTTGATCTGTTTACAATCAGTCATGGACTTCTCCAACCCCAATCCCAAACAACTGGGGTCGCACAGTTGCAAGTGGAAGTGGAGAAGTTGTTAAAAGAGATCGTAAAGTTGGAGCAGGATATTAAATCCGGGATTCCGACATGGGATTTTCCGTTGCTGTCAGAGAACGAAATTAGAGAAAATCAACAAAAACTACGGAAGCTTAGCGAGTTTTTACAAAGCTTGAGTGTATACAACACACCGGCCAGATTGAAAAATTTCAAATATTCGATTGCCGATATCGAGACAATGCAAAAGCATATACAACTGGCTAAACAGTTAAGAGCATTAGAACAAAAGGCAATCGATGTAACACAAAAGGCGCAGTACATCGTAAATGCGCTCAATCATGTACCAGTGAAACATGAATGGCATGCGAAAGCTGAAGGGGCATTAGAAGACATTCTTCATGCTTTGAAAGCGGGAGGAGATTGCCAGAAAGAGATTCAAAGCTTACAGAAGCTGAAAGAACAGTATATCGATCTGTATTACGCGATGCATAGCAGCGCTCGATTCGGTATTACCGATCAGAACAAGAAGGATCAACTACTGCAAGATGGCAGATATGCAACATTACGTCATTTGGAGAGTATCTCCATCCTTCCTTCAAGACAACTGGAGGAATGGAAATCCAAGTTGGACCAGCTTAAGTTCTGCTGGAATTTGAAGAAGGATGATTTGGAACATGCGGTGATTTGCCCTCATTGCCGATATCGCCCGAAGGATGAGCCTTACATTCAGCAAGTCAGTATTTCTAAGCTGAATGAAGAACTCGAGGAATTATTGACATCTTGGACAGAGACTGTAATCAGCACATTGAACGATGCCGAGATAAAAGAAAGTATTTCGTTACTTAATGTTGAACAAAGACAATTGATCGAACAATTCGTCCAAGATGGGAAATTCTCTTCCCCTGTAGACTTAAAACTAGTCCAAACTTTGAAGGACTTGTTTGAGGGGATTCGTAAAGTTGAACTGTCAGTAGATCAATTGGTCCAGATGGCTGGGAATGGCCATCCATTAACAGTGGATGAGTTGAGAAGCCGATTTGAAGCACTAGTCAGAGATCATATAGGAACTGGGCATGGTAATCGAGTTCGAATCTTACTGCGGAAAGGTGATATACAGAATGGCTGACAAGGTTGAACAACTTGAAATGCTCAATGAGAATCCAACAACCCAAACAGGTCCGGTGACCTGTTTGGGTATGACTTTTGAAAATGATGAAGCCCGCCGCGCTTACTTTATAGAAGAATTGAGAAAGAAGCTGCCGGAGCTCAGAAAGATCAAAGGATTTCCCATCGGTGAAGATGAGGATATACTTGCTCTGTCTGATCCGCCATATTATACGGCGTGTCCGAATCCATGGATCGAAGACTTTGTTAAAGAGTGGGAAAAAACAAAGCCTGCAAAGCCCGACAACTACCAATATAGTCGGGAGCCTTTTACTGCGGATGTTAGTGAAGGTAAGAATGACCCGGTATATAATGCTCATAGTTATCATACAAAGGTTCCTCATAAAGCTGTCATGCGTTATATTCTTCATTATACTGAACCGGGCGATATTGTTTTTGATGGGTTTTGTGGAACTGGGATGACAGGAATTGCTGCTCAGTTATGCGCTGATCGTAATGCTGTGTTAGACTTAGGATATAAAGTGGATGAAAACGGAGTTGTTTATAAACAGGAATCAAATGAAAATGGGATTGATGTTTGGGTTCCATTTTCAAAGTTGGGTGCACGAAGAGCGGTCTTGAATGATCTTTCCCCTGCAGCAACTTTTATAGCATATAATTATAATAACCCGGTTGATATAGATCGTTTTGAGAGAGAGTTTGAGCAAATATTAAATCAAATTAAGAAAGACTATGGTTGGATGTATGAGACCAAACACTCGAATGGGAAAATGGGTGAGATAAATTACACCATATGGTCTGATGTCTTTATCTGTCCTGAGTGCACATCTGAAGTGGTTTTTTGGGATGTGGCCGTTGATAAAGATGCAGGTAAAGTAAAAGATGTGTTTTTTTGCCCAGATTGTAATGCTAAGTTAAATAAGCGTGTTATGGGACATGCTTTTGTCTCCAAGTACGACCCGATTATTAAAGACACAGTACGGCAAGCCAAACAGGTCCCAGTTCTAATAAACTATACTTATGAAAAAAAACGTTTTGAAAAGATCCCTGATTCTTTTGACTTGGATTTAATCGAAAAAGTTTCTGGGGAAGTTATTCCTCATTGGGTCCCGAACATACGACTGATGCCCGGGCAGGAAACTCGAAGAAATGATCCAATAGGAATTACACACATCCATCATTTTTATACATGGCGTAATTTATACGTTTTTAGCGCCTTCTTTGAAAAATGTCCACTGTGGCTTAAGTGGATAGTGACAGGATCACTGCAAAGGGGTTCAAAACAACATCAGATTGCAATAACTCGAATTGGTGGAAGTAAAGCCAAGGAAGGTGGAGCAACAGCAGGGCACAGAAGAGGGACACTTTATGTTCCTTCCAACCAGGTTGAGATGAATGCTATAAATCTAATTGCCGATAGAGCACATTCAATAAAAAAGGCATTGTTGGCACTACGATACAAGAGTGAAGGTGTCTTAATATCAACTTCTTCTAGTACCTATCAGTATGCAGATGAATCAAACTTATACGATTATTTGTTTTTTGATCCACCGTTTGGATCAAATATCTCATACTCAGAACTTAATTCTATTCAAGAAGGGTGGCTAAAAGTTTTTACAAACCGGGAAACAGAAGCAATTGAAGATAAGTTTCAGAAGAAAACGTTGCAAGAATACTTTTCTTTGATGAAGCAAAGTTTTAGTTCAGCATATAAATTGTTAAAACCTGGTAGATGGATGACTGTTGAGTTTTCAAATACTAGCGCCGCTGTTTGGAATGTTATACAGACTGCATTACAAGAGGCTGGGTTCATAGTAGCAAATGTTTCAACGCTTGACAAAAAAAGAGGCGGCTTAAATGCAATTGTGGGAACTACAGCTGTAAATCAAGATTTAGCAATATCAGCATACAAACCAAAATCCCAATTTATTGAGAAGATAAATAAAGAAAAAAATACAGATGAATCAGTTTGGTCGTTTGTCAATGGGCACCTTAATCATTTGCCTGTGTTTATCGGAAATAAGGGGGTCGCTGAGACTATAGTCGAACGAACTCCGCGTGTATTGTTTGATAGGATGGTTGCTTATCATGTTCAACAAGGCTTTAATGTACCTCTCTCCTCATGGGAGTTTCAAAAAGGTTTAGAGCAGCGTTTCCCAATTAGGGATGGTATGGTGTTTTTAGAAACACAAGTTCCGGAGTATGATAAGAAACGTATCCAAGTTAAAGAGTTCGCACAATTAAATTTATTTATATCGGACGAAAATAGTGCCATTGAATGGCTCCGGCAACAATTGCTCAAGAAACCACAAACTCGGCAAGATTTGCATCCAAACTTCATGAAAGAAATACAACATATCGCCAAACATGAACTGTTGCCGGAATTGGATGTGCTTCTCGAGCAGAATTTCCTTAAGTATGATGGCGAAGGAGAAGTGCCAAGTCAAATTCATGCTTATTTAAGTTCGGATTATAAGGATTTGCGCAATTTGTCTAAAAATGATCCGAAATTGAAGGAGAAAGCCAAAGATCGTTGGTATGTTCCAGATCCGAACAAACAAGCGGATTTGGAAAAGCTGCGTGAGAAGTCACTGTTGAGAGAATTCAATCAGTATGTTGAGGAATTGTCTAATAATAAGAAAAAGTTGAAGCAATTCCGTACGGAAGCGATTCGAGTTGGGTTTCATAAGGCTTGGACCGAGAAAGATTATAAAACTATCGTTGAGATTGGAAATCGATTGCCCGAATCGATACTGCAAGAAGACGAGAAGCTTCTACGGTACTACGACAATGCACAAACGAAGCTTGGGCTGTAAGGAAGTGAATATGCTTGAACGGTTGGCGTCAAAAGGTGCTTGAATGTTTTCAAGCACCTTTCCCCCATCTTACAATTGTAAGCGATCCGGACCAATTGCTAGAAGATGAAAACATCCTTTCTACATTAACGGAGCAAGGATTAGAAATTATAAAGCTTCAGGATCGAGCGTCATTTCGTTACGAAATGGAACGCCGATTTAAGAACAAAGATCAAAATGTAAATTGCGTTGTTGTCAGCCAATTGGAAGACTTAAGAGAAATCCCCTTTGATATATGGAGCAATGCACAAAAGGTTGAGTTGCGGAAAAACAGTCTGTTCCCCGGACTTTCTGCTCATATTGTACGCCAATTGGATACACGAACATTGGACTTTTTATCCGGTATAACCATCAGTGGCACGGTATCTTCCGAACGGGCAACGATTGACTTTATCTTAAGACAAGTCTATGGGATATCCTATGATTCCGTGCATTCTCTATCCGATTGTCTGTTGCTAGCCATGCGATATCATCGACTTCAGTGTGAAGTTCCAAAAGTGATACAACAATATCTGATTGACGATCTGAAACATCGAATAACGGATGTTCCTATTCAAGATTGGATATCCTCACATCACGCTTTTGTGCAGTATCTGCAACAGGAGTGGCATGGATTTGTTGAAGATCATTTTCCGGAATCACATGCTTTCTGGGACCCCGAGGTACGTGCAGTGTTAAGCATGCTTTTCATCGAAGGCGATCTGTCCCCTGTTTTGATTAATCACGATTCTTTCCCGAATGTATTCTTCTGGGGCGTATCTTATGATGATAAGCGACAGAAAATCGAAATGCTGAAAGAAATAGAGCGACAGGTGGAGACGTTACTTTCTTCCTCACCAGATCGCCGCACCTGGATACAGATCGCTCGTCTCTTTGGGAAGGCAAAAAGTATCTTGTTAGAAGTGCAGCTAGAGGATGAGGACAGCAACCTATTAGTAGACTTGGAGGAAAGAGTTGAGGCAGGTTTTGAACAGTGGTTATCGGATCACTATGGATCATTGGCTACGTTAACGGATCGAAATGCTCCGGTAATGGTGCATAAAACGGTTGAGGTGCTCAGGCTGAAGGGACAAGAGAAGGTTGCGCTTATTGTCTGTGATGGGCTGAGTTTTGTTCAATGGGCTCAAATGGAGCGGGAATTAGTGAAAGATTTTCAGTGTGAGGTCTATGGTTCATTCGCGTGGATTCCTACCCTAACTTCTGTATCCAGACAGTCTATTTTCTCTGGCGAAATTCCGCGATCCTTCTACGATTCCATTAACACAACCTCCAAAGAGGAAAAAGCCTGGAAGACAGTCTGGGAAAGAAATGGCGTTCCCTCAGGTTATGTTACTTACGAACGCGGTTTAGGACAAGGAGAATATGATCGATCCAATATTGCAGCATTGGCCAAATCGAACACAAAAGTTGCGGGCCTTGTTATCGATACGATCGATCAACTCACTCACCATACCATACAAGGCCAGTTAGGCATGTATGCTGCAATTGACGTGTGGTTGAAACAAAGATTTTTGCAAACCCTTCTTTTGGACTTGTTGAACGCGGGTTTCGATGTTTATCTTACCTCCGATCATGGAAACAAGGAAAGTAAAGGGGTAGGGCGAACAAATGATGGGACACTTCCTGAAACCCGTGGGGAGCGTGTAAGGGTGTATCGTGATGTTGTCCTAAGGGATCAAGCGGCAGTACAATATTCATGTAAATCATGGCCTGGGACTGGATTGCCGGATGACTATCACGCCATAATCGCTCAAACAGGAGAAGCCTTTGTTCGCGAAGGGGAGATTGTGGTCAGTCACGGCGGTGCAAGCATAGAAGAGGTCATTGTTCCTTTTGTTCACATCAAAAAAAAGATGATGTAGGTGTATGATGAAAAAAGCAGTCGGTTTTGATCAGAAAATTCAACTTCATCAGCTTGATTTTATTGCGAATGAAATCCCTAGAATGTCATCAAGGGATGCATTGTACCAATTGGTTGATGAACGGCTCATGGCCGATATTGGAGGAGCAAAATCGCGTGCTAATGCCCGTACGATTTTGTTTAAAATTTGGTTCTTAGTTTCAGACGAGCATATCGAGCTTCGTGACAGGGCATTGGAGATGTTTCAACATGCAACGCGGGAAGAAAAGCTTGTGCTTCATTGGGGCATGTGTCTCCTTGCGTATCCTTTCTTCAAGGATACGGTAGAGCAGCTAGGCTACTTGTTTCACTTGCAAGATGAGGTGACTAGCGAACAGATCGGCCGGAAGATAAAAGGGCTGTACGGTGAACGGCGGCGAGTAGAAGTATCTGTGAATGCCGTACTTAGTTCACTTCGCTCCTGGGGAGTCCTAGAAATGGGGAAGCGTAATTCTCATACCATGGCGGCGAAAATCAATATTTCCTCGCCGGAAATAAAGAAGTGGCTCGTACAAGTTATACTGACCGTTACAGGTAAGACTGTGATTGAATTAAATTATTTACCTGGAGAACCCTGCATATTCCCATTCGAACTGACTGTACTGGAATCTGAGCTTTCGGGCAATCATTTGGAGGTTACTCGCCAAGGAATTGGAAGGTTGTTGGTTGGGCTTAAATAAACGCTAACTCTGCTCGCGTGCGCCGCGGCAGAGTCTTTTTGCAAAGTGGGTGATGATCATGCTAGTCAAAGGCGATATTGTACGCGCTCCCCAGTTTCCGGAAACGGTGGAGATTAACAGCGTTGAACTGGTAGACGAGTATTTTGTTAATATTTCAGCTATTGGACGGGAATCGAATCAATATTACGAATTGATGATCGAACGAAGTGATTTGGTAGGCTTTAAGAGGATAAATGAGTCTGTTACATCAGAAATAGTCAACGCGCAAGAGTTGCAACATTATCTACAGTACTTTGTTTTCTCAATGGATACAAAGTATTCCTCCAAGAGGGCTTTGGGGAATAACAAATTGATCCCGCTCCCTCATCAAATCGAAGCTGTATATAGTCGTATGCTTCAAACTCCTCAAATCCGATTTTTACTAGCGGATGATCCAGGGGCAGGCAAAACGATCATGTCCGGCATGCTCATAAAAGAGTTGATGGCTCGTGATCGTATCCAAAGGGTTCTAATTCTTGTTCCGCCACTTGTACTAAAGCAGTGGCAAGAGGAACTTAGTGAGAAGTTTGGGGAGATATTTTTTATTATCAATCGTTCTACCATCAAACAATATGGGTCTGAAAATCCTTTTCTTAAGCATGACTTATGTCTGGCCTCTATGTACTGGGCAGCACGAGACGAAGTGAAAAGTATGCTTAGCGAAGTCGATTTCGACCTTGTTATCGTGGATGAAGCACATAAAATGGCTGCATATACACACGGCACGATCAACAAAAAGACGTCCAAAACGAAACTCTATCAACTTGGTGAATTGTTGTTGCGCCGTAGTGAGCATTGTGTTTTACTCACCGCTACTCCGCATAAAGGAGATATGGAAAACTTTCGTCACTTGATGAAATTGGTTGATGGAGATATTTTCTCGAGTCTATCTGTCAATGAAACGTTGAAGGAGAAAGCTAATCCATTTATTATTCGAAGATTGAAAGAGAATATAAAGAATTTTGACGGGACACCACTATTTCCAAAGCGTACAGTGAAAACGATTCAATATGAACTCTCTAAGCCAGAGTTACAGCTATATGAGGATGTAACGAACTACGTACGACATTATTTTAATCGGGCTATTAATTCTGGAAGCAATAGTACAGCGTTTGCTATGATGCTTCTTCAACGCCGACTCAGTTCGTCTATTGCAGCAATTGATTTGTCATTACGCCGGCGTAGGAAACGGTTGCAACACTTACTAGAGCTTACGGTAAAAGAACGCAAACAATTCATCGATAAGACTAAAGCCATTAATATAGACGAATATTCAGATGAAGCGCTAGATTTACAAGAAAAGATAGAGCAACAGCTCGAGTTAGCTGTAGATCAAGTAGACCCGGAAGAACTTCAAATTGAGATTGACCAGTTGTCCCGATTAATTAAGCAAACCACTCATTTGAAGGCGAATGCGATCGAACGAAAGTATGATGAGTTGGAAAAGACATTATTTGGTCTAAATGGGTTACTTAATCAAGGAGAGAAACTACTCCTGTTTACGGAATCTGCAGATACGTTGGAGTATTTGGAGAAGAGATTACTAGAAAGATTGCCTAAGGTAGCAAAGATTATTGGCAAGTTCTCGATGGATGAGCGAAGAAGACAAGTGGAGTTATTCCGTAATGAATGTCAAGTAATGATTGCCACGGATGCCGGCGGCGAGTCGATCAATCTGCAATTCTGTAATCAGATGATTAATTACGACATCCCATGGAATCCGAATCGATTAGAGCAACGAATGGGTAGAATCCATCGTATCGGCCAGAAAAACGACGTAGCTGTATTTAACTTGGTGGCATCCAATACTCGGGAAGGCGATGTCATGATTCGTTTGCTGGATAAGATGGATAAAATGCGCAACGACCTTGGATCGGATCTTGTATATGATTTTATCGGTGAGATATTTAATGGTGAAGATCACGATCTTCCTTCACTCATGCAAGCTGCAATTTTAGAACGCGAAAATCTAGATGACATAATAGCATCCATGGAACGATCGATATCGGAAGAGCACCAAAGATTGCTAGAGTTTGTCCAACAAGAGCGATTAGCCGAAGATGCATTTGATTTGCCGAAAATGAGACGTGAACAGCATGACATAGCCGTATCGAAGCTGTCCCATCGTAGTTATGCTGAATTTGCCGAACAGGTGCTGGTCAGGAACAACATTCGGGTATATTCATCACAACAGGAGAAAGTAAAGCGGATTGATCGGATGCCGAAGTATATCAGAGACCTATGTAGAATTCACAATTTACCCTATAGTCAAATGAATGAGGCGATCCGATTTACACCGTATTCTGAATATTGTGTTGAAAATGTCATGTTGCTGTCTGACGATCATCCATTATTTCGTTTGAGCATGTTACTAGCTCAGAAAGATCAGGACAAATTAACAGTTCAAAGATTCATGGTATCTTATCCGATTCGAGAGCCGATGACAGTTGATGTTTATTTGGTCAATGTCGTTGATGGAACAGGTAAAGAATTGGATGGTGAAGTCATCTGTATCGCCAGAAGAGAAGATGGCTCGATGTTGAGACTCGATAATTATTGGTTATTTCAGCAACAGTTTAATGGAGAACCAATCGTATTGGAAGTTATAGATGACAAATCAATGCGATCAGCGGCGATACAGCAAGCAATTGCAATTAGGGATCGAGTGAAGACGAAGCGTAATCAATATTTAAACCGTGTTCTTCAGTATCTCGATCAAACGTTTACGAAGCAAATGCATGAGCTGATGGATCGAAGAGCTGAATATGAACGAGATAATCAAGATAATCGTAACAGTGCTTTGATTAATCAATTGGATGCAAATCTTATTGATATCGAATTGCGTAAAGAGACCCGACTAACCCAGGTTGAACGACAGAAAAATATTACCATGAAACCGCCGAAACGAATCATGCAGCTAGAAGTTGTTCCTAGAGGAGTCGCTGAGAGGCTCCTATCAGTAGATTACAAAGAGATTGTAGAAGCTTATGAACGTCAACATGGCCGGAGCAACGTGAAAATGTTCGATCCATTGGCGAGAGTCGATTTCTATAGTGAACGATTTAACGGTGAAACGCGCTTCATCATCCTGACTAACAATAAAGATTTCTATCCGCCAGAGGAATATCTCGAGGATTTGTCGGACATTGCCGAGCATACATTCGTTTACTATGTTCAAGGTAACGTTGTGGTGGACGAGCAAAGATTGGCTCGACGTATTCTTGTATAACCTGCAGTTGGAGGTAGTGGGATGAGAATAGCGAAAATAATGATTGAAAAATACAGGGGAATTAAAGAGTGTGAAATTTTTTTATCTGGTCGTACTGTTTTAGTGGGAGATAATAATATTGGAAAATCAACAATATTAGAAGCGATTGATCTTGTTCTTGGTCCTGAGCGGTTATCAAGGTCACCTGTCATTGATGAGCATGACTTTTATGCGGGTGAGTACTTGGATAAGGAAGGAAATCCGGTTGAGATAAATATTGAAGTTATTATTGTTGATCTAAGTGATGAACAACAAAGGTATTTTCGAAATCATCTCGAGTGGTGGGATAATGAAAATAATTTATTAATTGACGGCCCTCCGCCGGAATCAACAGATAAAGAAAGCGTAGTAGCAGCTATCAGATTGGGTTTCAAGGGGAATTACGATGCTGATGAAGATGACTTTGCGGGGAGAACATACTTCTTATCTCCTAAAAAAGACGATGGTACATATGAACCGTTCAGAACAAAAGATAAGAGGGTATGTGGATTTCTATTCTTAAGAACACTTCGTACAGGTTCTCGGGCATTAAGTTTGGAACGGGGCTCGTTACTTGATATAATTCTACGCTTGAATGAATTGCGTCTTCCTATGTGGGAAGATGTCTTGAAACAGCTGAGAGATATATCAGTTGCTGAAAATCCTGAACTAGGTATTTCTGGAATCTTGGAATCTGTACAAAATTCCGTGCAATCATTTGTTCCATCGGATTGGGCTGATAATCCTCATTTGCGAGTTTCAGATTTAACTAGAGCGAACTTAAGGCGAATACTTACTGTCTTTATGGGTACAGGCTCAATTCGCGATGATGGAACAGAATATGCAGCTCCATTCCAGCATCAAGGTACTGGTACCATTAATACTTTAGTCCTTACGCTATTATCCATGATTGCTGAATTAAAACAAAATGTAATATTTGCTATGGAGGAACCTGAAATTGCGATACCGCCATATACCCAAAAGCGTATCATACAAAGTGTAAGTTATAAGTCAGCACAAGCTATATTTACCTCGCATTCTCCATATGTACTTGAAGAATTTGATCCTTCAGAGATATTAGTCATCAATCGTGTAGGTGGGAAATTGACAGGAGTTCCAGCTAAATATCCACCATCAGTTAAACCTAAAAAGTATCGGGATGAATTCCGAAGACGATTCTGTGAAGCACTGTTGGCTCGCAGAGTATTAATTACTGAAGGTCGCACGGAATATGATTCTTTCCCAGCTGTTGCAAGAAGATTACAGGAACTGCATGGAGAAGAATACAAGACATTTGAAGAACTTGGTGTTGCTATAGTAAATGCTGAAGCAGAGTCGCAAGTAGCACCGATCGGGGAGTATTTCCGAAAACTTGGTAAAACGACATTTGCAGTTTTTGACAAGCAAAGTGATGAAAATAGAAGGGCTATTGAGAGCGCAGTGGACTATCCCTTTGAAGCACAAGAAAAAGGATTTGAGGATGTCATACTTGAAGGGTCTAAGGGAGAAGCACTTCGTCGTTATGCCCTCATGTTAGTTAACGATGGAGACTGGCCTTCACATATGAGCGCCCAAAAACCCACTGAAACAATGCCACTTGATGATTTAAAAAAAGCACTCAGAGAATTCTTTACAAAATCGAAGGCAAATGGAAGTGCGGCTGATTTTCTAGGTCAATGCTCTAAAGATGAAATGCCAGAATTTATTGTGAGCATAGTAAAATCAATTCAAGTTATAATCGAAAGAGATCTAAAAGGTAAAACTATCGTGGATGTTGACGGGGAAGATGTAGATGAAACATCAGAACATATAGAAACAGAGTAGGAAAGGGGGCTTCTAACTATGTTTGAACTCTCAGAGCAGAAAAAACAATTAATAAAGACTGAGGGGAATCTTTTAGTTCTGGGAGGCCCTGGTTCAGGCAAGACTACGATTGCATTACTGAAAGCAAAACGGATAATTGAAGAAGAAGGAATTAAAAGAGGTCAGGTTGTATTATTTTTAAGTTTTGCAAGGGCGACTATTTCTCGTGTTGAAGAACAAGTTGGTCTTCTTATTTCTGATAAAATACGAAGCCACCTCGAGATTAATACATATCATGGTTTTATATGGAATTTGCTAAAATGCCATGGTTACCTAATAAATTCCAATGCCCCAATTCGTCTCCTCCCTCCGCCAGAAGCAGCATCAAGATTTGCAAATATTTCGGGTAAACAAGCTCGTGAGGAAGAGAAGTATAGGCTTTTCAAAGAAGAGGGAATTCTTCATTTTGATTTGTTTGCGAGAATTGGTGCCGATCTCCTATCAAGAAGTAATGCATTAGCTAAAGTTATATCGGCTGCCTATCCGGTTGTTATTCTTGATGAATTCCAAGATACAAATTCAGATGAATGGGAGTTTATTAAAGCTATTGGGAAAAGGAGCAGGCTAATTGCCCTTGCTGATGCCGAGCAACGTATCTATGAATTTAGAGGAGCAGACCCTGCACGAATTGGAGAATATATTAAAGAATTTCATCCAACTCAATTTGATTTCGGTATAGAGAACAATCGCAGCAAAGACACGGATATAGTGCAATTTGGAAATGATATTTTAAGTGGCAAAAATATAGGTAGGAAATATAAGAATGTGCACTTGTTAGGATATCCTTTTCGTCAAGGATATCCTCACATAGATTTAAAGTTTACAGTTTTAAAGGCACGTAAAAAAATAATCGATGCTGGTCGGAAGGATTGGTCAATAGCAGTTTTAGTACCTTCTAAGAGGTTGATGTTGGAGATTTCAAGCTGTTTTAGTACAGTTCATACTCTTGCCAATGGCAATGTAATACCCCAAATTAAACATGAGGTGGCACTCGAAACAGCTGGCCCATCTTTAGCAGCGATATTGATTGCGGGGGTTCTTGAATTGGGCTCACAAAAGCAAACAAATGCAGATAGACTTATTGGTGATTTATGTGAACACATTCGAGGAAGAAAAGGAGATGAAACTCCAAGTAAAGCTGATCTTGATTTTTCATCAGCACTTCTTGAATATATTAAATCAGGAAAGATCCGCGGCAAGAATAGACAGTTGGCAATTCAGGAATGTCAAAGAATAATGTCTGAAAGTACCAAGATTGAGTTTACTGGAGATCCAGGTGGAGATTGGATAACTGTACGGAATTTACTTAAAAGTTCCACATCCGGTTACCTTAAACAGGTGGAGAATGATGCTCATTTTTTAAGATTGTTGCATAAGGGTTCGATTCTATCATTAAACTTGAGTAATCTATGGAAGGATTATGGAAACTATTCAGGGGCGACAGAAGCCGTCCGAAATGCTCTTCTTCAAGAACATTTTTCAACTTCCACAAGGGTATGGAAGGGTGTTCATGTAATGACAATTCATAAGTCCAAGGGTAAGGAGTTTGATGAAGTTTTTGTATACGAAGGGCGTTACCAAGGCAAGATAGTTCGACATGATGCAAGTAAAAAAGAAATGGATCAAGCACGCTTAAATCTAAGAGTTGCGGTTACTCGTGCTAAACAGAATACAACTATCGTAACACCGAGCGATGATGTATGTATTTTATTGAAATAGTATTGCAATGTGCCTAAGGGATGTCATCACTAGCGGCTAGTGGAGGGAATTGATTGAAGAATCAGTTAGGTCGTAATGACCCTTGTCCATGTGTTAGTGGAAATAAATAAAATACGACAAATGTTGTATGAGTAAACTCGACGACGATGCATTTTTAAATCCAACTAATTTCATGGACAATTGTGCACTTTGCATAATTCCATTTTCGAGAAAAAGACAACAGATTTATTTGGCCTGTGATTGGTTTCAATGTCGTGATGTGATGGCTTTTGGGGGGCTGTCAATAATTTTGTGTAAACTCATGTATAAAGGAATCTGCCCTAGGGGAGATTGGCCCCTTACGGCAAGTGCTGCCCGATTCGATCCGGAAAGAAAACG
>NZ_JALJRM010000042.1:0-30218 GCF_024519685.1 Paenibacillus sp. Pae15
AGGTATATCGGTTCCGTTTTTCCATAGCTTCATTATAACTTATTTATCACTCTCCCGTGTCTCAACCGGGAGCATTATACTTCCGGCGTTTCCTGCTTCGCGGCTTGCCCAAAGTGAGCCTGGAGGTCGGGTGGCTTTCCCTTGCCCATAATTTATTAAAGTGGGCGGCGATGAACCAAAAAGATCGAGTAGGAGAGTACGTATAGCCCCCTACTCGACCTTTTTTTCTGTATGGAAACGAGAAGTTAAGAAAACAGGGCCGTCCCTGCGTAGTTAAAAACTACTTATGGGACAGCCACCATTTTTATGATTCGAGTATTCAGACAGCTTCATTCGAGGTGACAATCGCTGATTGTAGCGTTTGTGTGAGTGTATTCGACAAGACACTCTTCGCAAGCCTCACATGGAGCAGTTCAGTTTGACAAGTAACTTCTGCCGAATGTACCGTCATTAATATATCTTCAATGGTCAGTAAATGAAGATTAGATACGCCGCGCTTATGAACCAGCGTCAATAACGCTGTAATTGCTTCTTGATATGTTTCGATCTTGTAAACCAGATCATCTTCTTCGCGAACAAGCTGTTCGTACTTTTGTCTTTCCTCGCTCATTTCATGCCCTCCAGCTCGAAGGACTCTAGCAGAGCATTTCTTTCCGCTCTCAAACGCCCAATTTCGGCTCTTATGGCTTCTCTGCGTTTTGGCAAGGTATTTGCCTTGGAGTGTTCTAAAGCAAGCTTACAATGGCGCTGAGCAATCTTTAGCGAGCTTTGGGTAGTGGCATCGTCAAGTTCAATGTTAAGCCTCGTCATTTTAACCCCTTCCACTGAACCTTGTTTTATCTTCACTCCATTAAGAGGACTATGTAATCGACCAATATGTAATATATCCTCCTGCTCTAATCCCCTTAAATACTTTGAAGTAATTTGAGTATCAAAATGACCCATCAGCCTGCTCATGTACTTCCGCATGATATTGCTAATGTACACCAGACGTTGTTTAGAGCCTTTTCCGTGAATCAGAATGTGCCTCCGAACAATATCATCATTCTTGATGTTGCATAGCTCAGAAACCCTTATACCCGTGTCAAAGAGCATGATAAGAATAAGCTTATCGCGTACATTGGAATAAGTCTCTTCTTTGAGGTTCTTTTAGAATTTTGTTGATGCGGGAGCGGGATAATTTTACTGCCAACTGTGGTCTAGGAAGTAGTAATCCTCGATTTCATCCTGTAGCCTTTTCTTGAACCTTTCCTGTTTTAATGACCGTCTTTTCTTCTTTTAGGTTCTTAATCCTCCGCATGGGGTTACTTTGCTCATCAATAAACTCCTCACTCACCAAGTATTGGAAAAACACTTTTAACGTGGCTATGTTGTTATTGATCGTTCTGTTGACTTCCCTTCCGACTCATTGACGTTCCTGTATGTATTTCTTGATATGAAGCTGTGTCACTTCTTCAACCTCAGAAACACCCAACTCTTTAACCGTAAACCTTTGCCACCTGTTCAAGCGGAACACACAAAGATCAACGTATCTCTTTTCCCTACCCAAAATTTCTTGGTTAAGCTTGAAATCTTCAATCAACTCATGGATTTTTGTCATAAAAAATACTCCCTTCTATTTGCTAAACAACGCAGATAAAAGAGAGTAATTTTTTGCACTCTATTGTTGCAGGTGAACTCGAACTTTCAATACCGCCAACGCTGGAAACCCTTGTGTATCAAGGCTTCCAAGCGATTGACGGCGTTGAATTTATCCCGTTTACTCCCACTCGATCGTCGCCGGCGGTTTGGAAGTAATATCGTACACCACGCGGTTGACGTTATTGACTTCGTTCACGATGCGGGTCGAGATTTTCTCAAGCACATCCCACGGAATGCGCGCCCAGTCCGCCGTCATGCCGTCGATCGACGTGACGGCCCGGATGCCTACCGTGTAGGAATACGTGCGCGCGTCGCCCATGACACCGACGCTCTTCATGTTAGGCAGTGCGGTAAAGTACTGCCAAATTTCACGGTCAAGCCCGGCTTTGGCGATTTCATCGCGGAGAATCGCATCGGATTCGCGCACAATCTCCAGCTTCTCTTCCGTCACCTCGCCAAGCACGCGAATCGCAAGTCCCGGACCCGGGAATGGCTGGCGCCACACGATCTCCGCCGGCAGGCCGCACTCTTCGCCGACTTTGCGCACCTCGTCCTTGAACAGCGCCTTTAACGGCTCCACCAGCTTGAACTTCATATCTTCCGGCAGGCCGCCTACGTTATGGTGCGACTTGATCGTTTGCGCCGTAGCCGTACCGCTTTCCACGATATCCGTGTACAGCGTGCCCTGCGCGAGAAAAGCGAAATCGTCGAACCGCGCCGATTCTTCTTCAAATACGCGGATAAACTCATTGCCGATGATTTTCCGTTTTTGCTCCGGATCGTCCACACCGCTCAATTTTTTGAGGAACCGCTCGCGGGCGTCGATTTTGACGACTTTCATATCAAATTTGCCGACGAACGTATCCATAACGCTCTCCGCTTCCCCTTTGCGAAGCAGGCCGTGATCAATAAACATACAGGTCAGCTGATCGCCGACCGCTTTATGGATCAGCATCGCTACGACGGAAGAATCCACGCCGCCGCTCAGCGCGCAAAGCACCTTCTGGTCGCCCACCTGCTCGCGGATATCGCGCACCGCATCTTCAATGAAGGTTTCCATGCTCCAGGTTCCTTCACAGCCGCAGATATGGAACAGGAAATTGCGAATCATTTCATTGCCGTAGACCGAGTGCCGCACTTCCGGGTGGAATTGGACGGCGAACATTTTTTTGTCCGGATGGCTCATTGCCGCGATCGGCGCATGCTCGGTGCTCGCATCCACCACGAACCCTTCCGGCGGCTGCACAACAAGATCGCTGTGGCTCATCCAAACCGTCTGTTTCTTGTCAAGACCGTGCACAAGACCGCAAGAGTCAGCAAAATCAACCTCCGCCTTGCCGTATTCCCGTTTCGAAGCCGGCTCCACCTTGCCCTGCAGCTGATGAGCCATCATCTGCATTCCGTAGCAAATGCCCAAGATCGGCACGCCAAGCCCGTAAACGGCAGGATCCACCAGCGGGGACTCCTCCCCGTACACGCTGGCGGGACCGCCCGAGAAGACGATGCCTTTGGGCTGCAGCTCGCGGATTTTGTCAACCGGGGTATTGTAAGGCAGCAGCTCGCTGTACACGCCCAAGTCGCGGATCCGGCGCGCGATCAGCTGGTTGTACTGTCCTCCGAAGTCGAGCACCACAATAATTTCATTAGGTTTTTCCATGATAAATAGGTTCCTCCTGCTTGTATCGTTCCTTTTTCAATGAACCTAATTATAAGCTTACGCCGGTTAAAGGGCAATGCCTGTCCTCCAAAAGTCGTGTCAAAACGTGGACAAACATGTCTCTGCCTTACCTCAAGCTTTCAAAAGCAGGGAAAAAAAGCCTGCGTCCATTCCGCTCCGGAACCGGAGCTTCTTGGTTACAGGCTTTGCTTCAGGCGACGCCAGGCTTCGGCAAGCGTGTGGCGCGTCACGACCGTGTCCCGATGGTCCGGATCGGCGTAATGCAGCGTCTCCAGCTGCTCAGTCAGCCGGAGTAAGGCGATGCGCTGCGTTTCGGTGCGGCAGCGGCGGGAACTCGCGTACTCACGGAGGGTCATCGACGGCAGCGCACGCCCGTACGAGCGCTGCAGACGACGCCACATCCGCTCGCCCAAGCGCAGCAGAGCCGCGCGGCGCCAGCTGTGAACGGCGATAGAGATTGAGTCCGAAGATGAGGCGAGCGTGCCGGCTTTTTTTGTCCACATGTGGATAAGCAGCATAAGAGCCGCTATTCCCGCAGCAGCGATCCCCAGGGATAACTTCCCCCATAAGCTTATCCCCGGTGTGGACAGCAGCATGCGGATGGATGCCCAAACCGCGTTGAAAGCTGTGGACAAGCCGCCATAAACCGCGCGTGCCGCGGACAGCAGGGAGTCAACTCCGTGAAGCGTCCGCTCCCAGACCCCGCCGCCGCTTTCCGAAGGCGCTGCCGCCGCGGGGGATGCGGCCGTTCCCTCGCTGCCGGCTCCGCCGGATGCGGGAGTCGGCTCGAAAGGAACCCACCCGACAGAAGGAAAATATACTTCCGCCCAGGAATGCGCATGGTTTTGCCGCACCTGTACGGTATACCGCTCGCTGCCGGCCTCCCCGTCGACCGCCAAAACCTCGCCGGGCGTAAACCCCTTGACCCACCGGGCAGGTACGCCGACGGAGCGGAGAAGCACCACCATGGCGGTGGAAAAGTGGTCGCAGTAGCCGGTTTTTTGCTCGAACAAGAACCGGTCCGCCGCATCTTCCTTTTCCTGCACCGCTCTAGTCTCATGAAGACTGTAAGTGTAATGTTCACGAAGGTAGCGCTCAATAGCCTCCGCTTTGGCGTAAGGAGAGGACTCCCCGCCCGCGATGCCCGCAGCCAGCTGCTTCACCCGCTCCGGAAGCGAATCAGGCAGCTGCAGAAACCGCTCTTCGATCTCGGGAGGATAGGAAGGATCCACTTCGTTTAACAAAGCTCGAAGAGCCGTTCGGTCCGCAGGGACCAGCGACTCGATCTCATACTCGGCTAAAGGATCCGTCATAACCGGAATCATGATCCGCTCCGACCACAACTGTCTCCAGACCAAATTCACGGGAATCGGCTGTCCTCCGGCCGATTGCAGAAATTGCACCCGGATGAGCTCGCCTCCGGCAAACAGTTGGTGGTTCAGCCCTTCATCCTGGATCCGGATCGTTTGCCTAACGGGCACATAGTACGCATTCTCCGCGGGAGCATCCGGATCCCATCCCGGGGGATCGGCCAAGTACTGCACCATCAGGCTATCCGGCTGGGTCCAACCCTGCCCGGTATAATAACTCTTGGCTTCTCCCCGCCAATAGGTAAGCCTTGGGGTCACGGCGATAAAGGCAGGGCTTTGGTCAGGCTGCAGCGGCTGTCCGAGCCGGGTATCGTCCGAGCCGTAGCCCGTGCGTCCGGTGTTCGCCATGACCGCGGCATGCCTTTGGTTCCAGGCCTCGCTGTGGAACCGCTCTTCGAATTCCCGGATGTACCGGGACCAGTCAAGCTCGCGCATCTCTTGCGGATGCAGCAGCGTGCCAAGCCAGCCCACAGCCATGCAGGCTGCGGTCAGAAGCAGACCGGCCAGCGGTGCGGCGGAGCTCTTCAGCGCAGCATCCCGCGCCTCAGGCACCCGGGCTTTAGAGGAACCATCGGCGGCCGCCTCCAAACGCCAATCATACCATCTTCCCTGCTGAAGCAGCCCTTGAAGCAGCAGGCTGACTCCCGTGCAGCGCAAAACGGCCGGGAACATGTCGATGGTGAAAAACAATTGAACGAAAGCCAAAAAGAGGATCGTCATCCCCCAAAACCACAGGATCTGCCGCCGCTCCAGTACAAACGTTTGAAGTACGGAGATGAAAAAAGCCCATCCCGTCATAAACAACAGGGTCCGCGTAGCCGGTTCCCATGCCGCCAGATTGCCTTCCAGGCCCTCCGCCGCATCCATCCACAGCTCGCGGCCGAAATCCGCCCACCACTCCAGGGAAGGAACCGCTTGCCCATTGTGCAACCAAGCCGTTATCCCGAGGATCCACAGTGTCTTGAACAGCCATAGGACCCAGCCGGGCAAACGAAGCGTATCTACGGCTGCCAGGAACACAAAGGTGACCGCAAAAGGAGCGATGGAGGTCACCTCGGTGATATCCGCGAGCCGGCGCAGCGGATAGAGCCATTCCAGCAGCAGCAGGAGCATCAGCCCGCTGAGCGCCGCATCGGCCGCCCACGACGCGGGGGCGGAGGCTTGCCGGGCCGCGGCTGGATCAGGTGCCGGATAAGGCATGGCCGGCACCTCCCTTCAGCGGCGCGGCCGGACCATTCGCCGGCGCCAGCGTCACGCGGCAGCCGAGCGACTCGAGCTGCCGCTTCCACGCGTGCACGGGCCCGGGAAGCGCTCCCGGCCCGTGCACGAAGACAACGCGCGCGGCGCCCCGCGGCAGCAGACGCAAGGCCGCAGCCAGCTGCGCGTCGGCGCGGGCCGTGACGAGCGTGACCGCTCCGACGCCGGCCTGCCGGGATTCGCGCAGCGCGAGCGCGGCGAAGGCTTCGGGGCGGGCGCCGCCCCGCGGCACCGCAGCCAGCAGCTGCAGCAGCTCGCCGAAGCGCTCCCGTCCCTGCGCTTCGGCTACACTCCCTTGCCCGTCGCTGACGGCAAGGCGCACGCGCCCGCCCAGCTCGAGCCCTCGCCGGGCAATACCCGCCGCGGCCTCCACCGCCGCCGCCAGCGCAGGATCCGCCCACAGGGCGGCTCCCGTGCTCTCCCCGGCTCCGGCCGCGTCCAACACCACGAGCTGCCGCACGGCGGCGGGCAGCTCCGTCTCCTTCGCGCGCAGCTCGCCCGTGCGCGCGGTGCTGCGCCAGTGGATCCGCCTCAGCGGATCCCCCGGCGCATAAGGCCGAGTGCCGCTCACCTGCGCCGCGGCCGTCCAAGCCTGCGGCTGCCGTACCGGCGGACGCGTCCCATCCGGGCCCGCGCCCGGCTCCGCAGCCACAGCCCCCACCCGGGGCAGCACCCACAGCTGCCCCCCGCCGCCGCTCCTGCGCTCTACACGCAGGAGACCGAAGGCGTCGCTGGCGCGAACGATCAGCGCCTCGCGCACATACACCCCGCGACCGGGGGCCTGGAGGCCGCAGCGCACCACCGTGGTGCGGCCGAATCCCGCCGCGCTCGCACCGCGCAGCGTCATGCGCTCGCCCGTACCCTCATGGACCCAGCGCTCCTCCAGCATCAGCCAGACCCCGGGCAGGACCCCCGAAGCCGTCAACCGGTAAGAAAGCACCGGAGACTCTCCTGCAAGGATACGGAGCCGTTCCCTGAGCTCTTCTCCTCCAGGGCGCTCCAAGCCCCATCCTGCTCCCGGACCGCGGCCCTCCCGCTCCACCCGGATGCCCCGCTTTAACGACGCATACACAAGCACAGCGTACATGAGCAAAGATAACGAAACATAAACCAGAAACCATGCCGTTCTGCCGCCCCAGGACATCGCCCACCACCCTGAAGCCCCCAGAAGGCCGATCATACCCAACAGAACGATTGCGCCGCGCATCACTGCATCCGCCGCCCTTCTCAACCAGCCGCATGCCTGCGGACCGGCACCGGCGCTGCGGAGACCACCGCATCAATAACCGCTTCCGCGGTCAGTCCCCCAAACAGGGCAGAGGACGACAGCATCAACCGGTGCGCAAGGACAGGCACGCTCAGCTCCTTGACATCGTCCGGAATGACATACCTTCTGCCCTGCAGGAAAGCCTGGGCCTGAGAGGCCCGCATCAGCGCAATCGATGCCCGCGGACTGGCTCCGAGCGTTACGTCCGGATGTTGTCTCGTAGCTGTCGTCAGCCCCACAATATATTGCTTGATCGTCTCGTCGACATGGACCGTACGAACTTCTTTTTGCAGTGCCGTAAACTCCTCCTGAAGAATAACGGTACGGATGCGCGACAGCGGAAACGCATCTTCCATCCGGTTGAGCATTTCTACCTCATCCCGAGCGTCAGGATAACCGAGATGAAGCTTTAATAAAAAGCGGTCCAACTGCGCCTCCGGCAGCGGGAACGTCCCTTCGAAATCGACGGGATTTTGCGTCGCCAGAATAAAAAACGGCTCCGGCAGCGGATATGTCGTCCCGTCGACCGTCACTCGCTTCTCCTCCATGGCCTCCAGCATAGCCGCCTGGGTCCGGGGCGAAGTCCGGTTGAGCTCGTCGGCCAGAATGATATTGGCCAGCAGCGGTCCGGGACGATATTCAAACTCGGCGGTCCTTTGGTTATAGACCGAGACTCCCGTCAAATCGGACGGCAGCAAATCCGGTGTGCATTGAATACGCTTGAACCGGCTGTCTATCGTTCTGGCAAGTGCGCGCACGAGCATCGTTTTGCCGACGCCGGGCACGTCCTCCAGCAGGACATGTCCGCCGCAGAGCAGCGCCACAAGCAGCTTCTCGATCACGTTCCGTTTGCCTACGATGACCTTTTCGACTTGATACACAATGCGTTCCAATACCGTATCCGGCGAATCCGGTTGAACTGAGGGCGTCGTCATCTCTCAAAACCTCCCGAAAGTTTCGGCAAGCCGGAAACGCTCCAGAAGCGGTTACAGCCCTATCCTTTCTGCTGTCAACGCCGGACTCCCCGTCTTGCACTCTATGTTTCTAGTATGTCCGGGTTTCAGAGTGTTTAGACAATCCAGCCGTCTCTTTCAGCTGTTGATAGATTCCCCACCAGCTTCCGTATGGTCCCGAGAGAGAGATTCGCACTTCCGCCGTTCCCGGCTCAGCCTCGGCAAGGTAAGCCGTCACCCGGCCGCCGAACAGCTCCAGCGTCTTGCGCAGTGGAACGTACAGCACGCCATCCCGCACTTCCATTTCGGGCAGTGAAATCGTCTGCAGCGCTCCAGCCGGATTTATCACGCGGAGCTCCCTTTGCGCAAAATCGTACTCCGCCTGATAAAGCCCCCTGGTCACGGCAGCGGTCCTGTCCTGTTCTTTCCACTCCACCGTACCGCCCATCAAGGAGGACAGCTGCCGAATCGGAACCAGATAATACCCGTCCCGATAAATCATTTCCGACTTTGCCAGACTGACAGCGGTCCCTCCTGTCTGCAGCCGAAGCCGCTCCGGCCCCGGTACGGCCCCCTCAGCGGCAATCATCGTTTGCGGAGTCTGACGAATATTCGGGAGATCAGACCACAATTTCCCATGCTCCCTTGCGGCCGCAACCATTTGTTCATACTTCTCCCTGCTTACGGTACGCGGCCACTTCTGCTTGCCAAGGGAGAACTGGACCGGCTTCACGCTGGAAGAAAGCGTAGCAAACGCATAGCCTTTTTCTTTAAACAGCCGAATGATCCGCGGCAGCGCTTTTACGCTCTCCTCATGGCCCGGGCCATCATGCATCAGAACGATCAATTCATGACGGAAGGGACCCTTCTCCACCGTACGATAGATGCTCTCCGCCGTCATGCCGGGCCGACGCGCATCCTCACTGTCGATGTTCCAGTCATACACCTCGTACCCCGCCAGACTCAAATAATGATAGTAGAACGCGTCAAAATGGCCGAACGTCCCGCCGGGCGCACGCAATAAACGTGTTCGCTCCCCCGTTTGGTCCGCCAGCACCTTCTCCGTCTTTTGCACCTGATCCCAAAATACACTGAAATCGGAATAAAGCTCCTTATATTTATGATTATAAGTATGATTGCCCAGGACATGTCCTTCTTTCACGATCCGGCGCACCAATTCAGGTCTCTGTTCCGCCTGTTCCCCCAGCACAAAGAAGGTCGCCTGAACCCCCTCGGCCTGCAAAATATCCAGTACCTTGGGCGTCAGCTGGCTTGGTCCGTCATCAAAGGTCAAGTATACCGTCGGGTCCGCCGGCACGGAATACGTTTTTTCGGCTTCCATCCGTTTCCCTGCTTGCAACTGCGCAAATACAGCCTCTTCTTCCCCCATACTGCAGGGCATAGCCCATGCCGTATTCGGAAAGACCGCAAACAACAGCATCAAACAAAGCATCCGTAAAATAACAGGTACAAGTCTGCTGCAGCCAAAAGCACATATTCCGCGCATCATGAGCAATCCCTCCGTACAATCTATTAAAAGTGGCGTTAATAGACTATATGGGAGAAGCGCCCGAATTATGTATATTTATCCTTACTAATTACTATATATAATCAAACTTACCAAACCTTCCACGTTTATATTCTATTCCAGATTTATCCTTGTCGATACACATTTTTATTGAACAAACCGGGCCGTCCCGCATAACGGGAATCGATTTTTCGCCATATACCAGAGCACCGCAAAACCTGATTCATGGGCTTTGCGGTGTTTTGTGTAAAAATGATATATATGTAAATTTACATGTCACAAAAGCATAAAGTAGAGAAAACATACGCGGTTGACCGTTATATAGGAAAGATTGGGGTGAAAAACGTAAGCAGGGAGAACATGGAGTTGAGAAATCTGCCCTATGAAGGTTCTCCCCATACTCCGGGGACAATAGCCGAGCCGTAAGAGATTCAATAAGGTCTGTTCGCTTTACGGAACAATGGCTTATAACGCCTTCACAGCCTCCAGCACCTGCTCCACATGACCTTTCACTTTGACCTTGCGCCATTCTTTTACCAGCCTGCCTTCTTCGTCGATCAGGAACGTGGATCGTTCAACCCCCATGTATTCTTTGCCGTACATTTTCTTAAGGGTCCATACCCCGAACTGCTCACATACCGCATGATCCGGATCGGAAAGCAGCAAAAAAGGCAGCTCGTGCTTCGCCGCAAATTTCTCATGAGATTTCGGATCGTCGGGGCTAATGCCGATCACCTCCACGTTTAACTGCCTGAACTGATCGTTATAATCGCGAAAATGACACGACTCTTCCGTACACGTCGGCGTCATATCTTTGGGGTAAAAGTAAATAACGACCTTGCGGCCACGGAATTGCTTCAGCGACACCCTTTTTCCGCCGCCGGCTTGGAGTGTAAAATCGGGGACGATTTGTCCCACTTCGATAGATGACATGAATGCCTCCTCCTTACAATTTATACAAGCATTATACAGTCTTGGCAGGGCATACTCAACAAACACACCCTCGATCCATTTATTAAGGAAGGCAGGCCGACTGCTTTAGTCCGTTAGCCTGCCCCAACAAAAGCTTATGATCCCGCTCCACGATACCGCTTCACTCCGTAATTCCATACGGTCAGCCCGATGGTCAAGAAGACGGCGCCTACAAGCGGCGTCAGTAAAGCGAACGACCCCCAATTGGCCCGATCCAGGAAATAAGCCGCGGGATAAAAACCTACAAACCCGAACGGCAGCACCCAGGTCAGCATGATATTGATCAGCCGGTTGTAAATGGTCACCGGGTATCTGCCGTAGTTTTGCAGATTCCACAGCATCGGCGTGATGCCGGTCGGCGAATCCGAGAAGAACGACAGCGAAGTGAAGAAAATATAGATTCCCCCGTAGATCATGATCGAACCTGCAACCAACAGGATAAATACGAACGGATCATACCACATCAGTCCAAGATCGAGCCGGCTCCAGGAGTAGCCCATGATGATCAACCCGACCAATGCGTTGAACAAAGACGACGGATCCATATTTTCCAGCATCAGCTGCACCAGATTGTGTGCCGGCCGCGTCAAAATCCGGTCCATTTCCCCTTTGACAATATACCGTTCGCTGAAGCCCCATAGGTTGAAAAAGGTAATAAACAGGCCATAGGGCACCATAAAATAACCGTAGATAAATAAAATTTGCTGCTGGTTCCATTCGCCGATCGCAGCCGTATGCTGAAACACGACCAAAATGAAGAAGAGATTCAATCCGTTAAACAACAGATCGGATACGACCTCCATCCAGAAATCGGAACGGTAGGTCAGCCGGGTTTTCATGTAGTTTTTAAAATAATTGATCAGCAGTCCTGCATAGAACATATGGCACTCATCCCCCCTGCACGAACAGGCGCGACCGCGCGCTGCGCCAGAGTATTAGCAGCGGAAGGATGAGCAGCAGGAACCACAGGATCTGTGTGGCGAACACGCCGTATACCGCACTGCCGGTCACCTTTCCTGTAAAAACGGAACCGGGCAAATAAGTGATGGCCGGGAACGGAAGCAGCTTCATCACTCCTTCCGCCCACCCGGGGAAGAACGAGATCGGCACCACCAGGCCGGAGAACAAGTCGACGGCCACCCGTTTCATGCGCATCAGGCCTTCATTATTTTCAAGAAAAAACGCGCACAAGCCGGTAATGATATTGATTTGGGAATTGATCAAAAAGCTGAAAAACAGCATGATCAAAAAAACAAGCCAAACCTGCGGGTCGGTCGGCAGGCTGACGGGAAACAGCAAGGAAACGAGCACCATGCCCGGAACAGAAAACAGCAGCAGGCGAAACAAGCCTTCACCGAGGCCCTGCATCATTTTGACAATAATATAATTGTAAGGACGGATAAACTGAATGGCTACGCTGCCGTCTTTGATTTCATTGGCGATTTCCCGATCCAGGTTATTAAAATAAAACGCCCGCGCCATCCAGGAAACGGCCACATAAGTGGTCATCTGGGTGACGGTCATCCCGCCCAGCAGCTCCTTCGATCCGTAAATCGCCTTCCATAAAAAGTAGTAGGCGCCAATATTAATGGCATAAATAATAATTCCGCTGTAATAATTGACCCGGTAGGCAAGCATCATAAGAAAACGGATGCGGATGATATCCAAATAAGCGCTATACATGAAGGGTCACTTCCCGTTCATCCGGCTCTTCCTGAGCCTGCCGTTTGACGTCGCTTGAACCCGTTTTGTAAATTTCACGCACGATGTCGTCGGTGTTCGTTTCGACAATCTTGATATCTTCGATATTCATAGCACCGACGACGCGGGCCAATACGTCCGAGACGCCGGTCAGCTGCTGCGGGATCCATACTCTGGCCGTCAGCTCGTTATCCAGCGACCAATTCACTTCCAGGCCGCGGGTCAATGCCTTCAAGCGCTCCAGCGCCACCGGCTCGGCGAACCGCAGGATGACTTCCTTGCCTTTGCCCCAGCGCTCCTTCAGCTCTTCCAGGCCGCCGTCATAGATAATCCTCCCGTCATCCAGCATAATGACCCTTGAGCAAAGCGCTTCAATATCCTGAAGATCATGGGTGGTCAGCAGAATCGTCGTGCCGTACCGCTTGTTCAGCGACTTTAAAAATTCGCGAATTTCGGTTTTCACCACAATATCCAGTCCAATGGTCGGCTCGTCCAGAAACAGGATTTGCGGATTATGAATCAACGACGCCGCCAGCTCGCAGCGCATCCGCTGCCCGAGGCTTAGCTTGCGTACCGGCCGGTTCAGCAGTTCACCGAGCTTCAGCCGGTCTACCAGTTCATCAAGCCTGGCCCGGTAGTCGCTGTCTGAGACACGATACACCTTCTTAAGCAGCTCGAACGACTCAATCACGCCGATATCCCACCAAAGCTGGCTGCGTTGGCCGAACACGACTCCGATACCGCGGACAAACTTTTCTCGTTCCTTATAAGGAATGTAGCCGTTCACCCGAATGTCGCCCGAGGTCGGAACAAGAATACCGGTAAGCATCTTGATCGTGGTCGATTTACCGGCCCCGTTCTCCCCGATATAGCCGCAAATTTCCCCTTGGGGGATTTGAAAGCTGATATCCTTGACAGCCCTGACCTGATGGTATTCCCTGTTAAATAAATCGCGAATCGCTCCTTTTAAGCCTTCGCGGTTCTTTTGCACCTTAAACTCCTTGCGGAGCTCATGAACATCGATGGCCCAACGCATGGCACATCATTCCTCCTGTCAAAAAATGCCGAAGCTTGCAGGGATGGCTCGAAACCTTTTATAATGAATTGTAATAGTTTCCTGCCCTAATTGCGCATGATTCAGCTGTATTGTCTAATCCTATACACGATATGATACACGAACGGTCCGGTTTGGAAAAGCGACGAACCCACAGGAAAGGATTTGATTTCCATGGCACGTGCGGTCAAAAGAATATTCATTATCGCTTTGCTTCTTCTGCTCGCAGGCATTGGCTATTATACATATGCCTTTTTAAATTTCGCGAACAATATTCAAAAATCGGATTCGACAAAATTTGGAGGGCTTTTGCCTAAACAAGTCGGATTGACCGACAATAACGCTCCTCCCAAATGGGAGGGCAAAGAACGGGTCAATATCCTTATTCTCGGAGGGGATTCCCGCGGCGGCAACAACGGGGTGGGGCGTTCCGATTCCATCATGATCGCTTCTATCGACCCTATGACGAAAAAAATGCATTTATTCTCTATTCTGCGTGATACTTATGTGAAGATTCCGGGAGTAGGAAACGACCGTATTAACGCGGCGTATGCGATCGGTGGACCGAATTTGTCCATGAAAACAGCCAGCGACCTGCTCGGGATCCCGATTCAGTATTACGTCATGACCGATTTCGAAGGTTTTATCGCGCTTGTGGACGCCATCGGCGGCATTGAGATCGACGTGGAAAAAGACATGCGTTACAGGGATTCCGCGGACAATCACCAGTATGATATCAACCTGAAAAAAGGATTTCAGCATCTTAACGGAGAACAAGCTCTGCAGTACGTGCGATTCCGCCACGACGCGTTGAGCGATTACGCCCGCACGGAACGGCAGCGCAAATTTCTTAAAGCGGTAGCGGAGAAGATGCAGACGACCGGCTCCCTGATCCGGCTGCCCAAAATCTTAAACAGCATTGACCCGTACATTGAAACCAACCTGACTACTACCGATATGCTGAAGCTGGGAGCTCTGGCTTATGAAGCCAAGGCGGAGGGAATGGTCACCAAGCAGATTCCCCCTGCAGAGCTGCTGGTGGAGAGGCGGGTTGGCGGAGCGGCCGTGCTGAGTGTAGACCGGAACAAGCTGCATTCTTATATGAAGTCACTGTTCGAAGGCCGCGATCCATACGCTCCTGAAGAAAAGCCTGTGACCCAGACCCATGAAGCCCTTGGCAGGGACAAAGGCAGCATGACCAAAAAAGAATAGCGCGTTTCGATCAACGGGAAGCTGCGGCTTCCTCTTTTTTTGTAAGCATTGCTGCATTTAAATATGAACACCGATAATAGAGAGGAATGACCAAGATGACTCATCCATCTGGCTTAAGCAAATCAAGATCGCGCTCCGAGAGCTTATATAAGGAAGCGCTGGAGCATATTGTGGGCGGGGTGAACAGCCCTTCGCGTTCTTTTAAAGCGGTCGGCGGCGGGGCGCCTGTCTTTATGAAACGCGGCAAGGGAGCATACTTTTGGGACGAGGACGGCAACCGGTACATTGATTATCTGGCTGCATACGGCCCGATTATCCTTGGCCACGCTCACCCTCTGGTTACCGAGGCCATCTGCCGTGCGGCAGAGAACGGAACACTCTATGGAACGCCTACGGAGCTCGAAATCGAGTTCGCCCGCATGCTCAAGGCGGCCATACCATCGATGGACAAGGTGCGCTTTGTCAATTCGGGCACAGAGGCCGTCATGACAACGATTCGTGTGGCCCGCGCTTATACAGGCCGCAACAAGATCATCAAATTCGCCGGATGCTATCACGGCCACTCGGATTTGGTGCTTGTTGCCGCGGGCTCCGGTCCCTCCACGCTCGGGATTCCGGACAGCGCCGGCATCCCGGTCAGCATCGCGCACGAAGTGATTACCGTGCCATACAATAATCTTGCGGCGCTTGACGAAGCACTTGCCCGCTGGGGCGAGGACGTAGCCGCGGTCATGGTCGAGCCCATCGTCGGCAACTTCGGCATGGTCATGCCCAAGCCCGGCTTCCTGGAGGGGCTGTGCGCCGCCGCACGCCGCAACGGCTCCCTCGTCATCTATGACGAGGTGATTACGGCGTTCCGGTTCCATTACGGATCGGCGCAAACCTTTGACGGCCTGCCTGCGGGAACGGATTTCGCGGCCATCGAACCCGACCTGACGGCTCTGGGCAAAATCATCGGCGGCGGTCTGCCGATCGGAGCCTACGGAGGCCGTCAAGAGATCATGTCGCAGGTGGCTCCCTTGGGACCGGCTTACCAAGCCGGCACCATGGCGGGTAACCCTGCGTCGATCTCCGCAGGCATCGCATGCCTGCAGGCGCTGCAGGAGCCGGGCGTCTATGCCCGGCTGGACAAGCTCGGCGCTGAGCTTGAGGCCGGCCTGACGGCCGCCGCCGGCAAGCACGGCATCGCGCTGACCGTCAATCGCATTTGCGGCGCTTTATCGACGCACTTCTGCAGCCACCCTGTAACGGATTACGAGCAGGCGCAGGATACGGACAGCGAGAGATTCGCCCAGTTTTTCCGATACATGCTGGAAGAAGGCATCTGCCTGGCCCCATCCAAATTTGAAGCATGGTTCTTGACGACCGCACATACCCAAGCCGATATTGCATATACTGTCGAGGCGGCAGAACGCGCTTTTGCGCGAATGGATTAAACGATGGACATATGACAATAAATTCCCTTTATCACCCGAATCACGAACTATTATCGGAATCCGGTAATAGTTCGTTCGTTTTTTATTATTCCCGTAACCACGCCTTAAAACTTCCTTTATTCACCAGTTATGCAAAATAGATAGCGCTTACAATTGGTTAACAGCCTGAATGTTCTATTGTCTCAAAAACAATTTCATGTTATTCTATAAATACTTTTGAAATCAAATACTATCGGCTAAATGTAAGGTTTTAGTCATGATAGCTATGAAGATATGCGCTCATTACATTAACGTGGGCACATTTATTTTTTTATTATTGCCCAGTTATGCATATCTTCAAGAGAAACGAGAACCCGCCGGCGCAATCGATTATGCAGAATAAATGAATTTTTATTCAATGCGTTCTCACGTTGGCTTTGTTATCTCTTCTTGCAGCGACATGAACAAAGCCTTGATCTCAGTACGAACCGACTTTTAACTACCAGGGAGGTGACGGTCAGCCTGCTGACCACGAGAATGAACGAAGTTATGCGTAATGAAGGCCGCTTTCAGAATCTGTTGGCCACCGAACATGATAGCTGCGGCATCATTTGTATTGTAGAGAAAGATGGGTTTCCTTCCCGCGACAACATCCAAAAAACGATCGATGCCCTTGTTAAAATGGAGCATCGTTCAGGTTTTATTAACGGCGAAGGGGACGGCTGCGGTATTTTGACGGATATCCCCAGGGCACTGTGGGAGAAAAAACTGACGGAGGCCGGACTGGACGGCAAGCTCGCTTACGATGAGCGCTTTTCCATAGCCCATATTTTTGTTCCCCGCAAGCTGGACATTTCGGTTGCCGAGATGCAAAAGGGCATTCGGGAATTGTTTTCCCAGTTCCAGGTCAACATTCTTCTCGAACAAGAAAACGAGGTCGACAGCAGCGTGCTTGGTCCTAACGGCCGCAATGACGAGCCGACCTTCTGGCAAATCGCAGCGCTGTGCGAGAAGCAGGAAGTGAAAGTAGCCGATCACTTGTTCGAGCTTCATGTCGCCATTGAGTCCAAATACAACGTGCATGTGGCTACGCTGAGCAATGTAACCGCAGCTTACAAGGTTATGGGCGCAGCAAGCATTCTGCCTAAATATTTTAACGATACTCGCGACCCTCTGTTTGCGGCACAAGTGACCATTGGTCACAACCGCTACTCCACCAATACACAATCAAGCTTTTTCCGCGTCCAACCGTTCTCATTGCTCGGCCACAACGGCGAGATCAATACAGTCAAGAAATTGCGTCTGGAAGCCGATATGGTCGGCGTACCGCTCGTAGACGGCGGCAGTGACTCTCAGGATATGAACCGGACGATCGAAACGTTCATCCACCGCTTCGGGCTCAGCCTGTTTGAGGCGATGGAAGTCGTATTCCCGCCGATTCTCAACGAAATGAAGCTGTACCGTCCGGAGCTCCAGGATCTCTATGTCTATTACCGCCAAACTTGGGGCCATTACGCGCAAGGCCCGGCCGGGATCGTATCCCGCTACGGCAATGAATGTATTTTCAGCGTAGATGCCCTTGGTCTTCGTCCAGTCTGGATGGTAGAAAGCGAAACATCCCTTTATTTCTCCTCCGAACAAGGCGTGATCACGGTAGGCGAGATGGTAGCCGATCCCAAGCCGATCGCTCCGGGCGAAAAAATCGGGGTCATCCTGACACCGGGAGAGCATGTGCAGGTCATTCCGTATCATCAGGTACAAAATATTGTGCTGAGCCGCGCTCAAGCCCGTATCGGCTTCGAAGGACTGCGCAAGCACCTGCATAATGAATTGCCGCCGGTAGAAGCCGCTCCTTCGGCAGATATTACGCCGACAGACGCGCTCTACAGCTCTTTTGGCTGGGATCGCGACGGTATCCAGATGATCGAATCCACGGCACAGACCGGTGCGGAGCCGATCCGTTCCCTCGGTCATGACAGCCCGCATGCCGCTCTGAACCCGGAACGTGTGAACATTCCGGACTTCATTAAAGAAAGCGTAGCCGTCGTTACGAATCCGGCGATCGACCGCGACCGTGAAATGGAGCACTTCTCCACCCGTGTCGTAGTAGGTCCGCGCCCCAGCCTGTACGGCCAGCCGGATGACCGTCTTCGCATCGAATTGCTTTATCCGGTTGTGCTTGAAGGCAGCAACGGCATTGACTCTTTAACGGAGCTGAACCAGCCAAGCTTCGAACAGCTCGTAGCTCTGTTCGGCGCTCATAACGGTGATGCCGTCGCAACGCTTTCCACAACGTTTGCCCGCGGAACCTCGCTTAAAGAAGCGCTGGAGAAGCTGGCTGCCGACGCGGTCCAAGCGGTCCGTAACGGAGCCATGCTGCTGATTCTGGATGACAGTGAGGCGCATCAGAACGACCGCCTGTGGATGGATCCGCATCTTGCGGTATCCAAGGTCGATATTGCCTTGAGAGCCGAGAAACTCGGACACGGCGATAACCTGCGCCGCCAAACAACGCTCGTTTTGCGCAGCGCTTCGATCCGCAACCTGCACGATATCGCAGTAGCCTGTGGTTTGGGTGCGGATGTGCTGTCTCCTTACCTCTTGTTTGCAACGGCATCGTCCAAAGACGGCGCACTTGCGGCACGCAAAGTGTTCACCGCCTTGATGAAAGGCTTGGAGAAAGTCATCTCCACCATCGGTACGCACGAGCTTCGCGGCTACACCCGCTTCTTCTCGTCCATTGGATTGAAGCCGGAGCTGGCTGAAGTGCTGGATATCGTCAATTACCTGGGCAGCGACAACGCGGGCACCGGTTTTGCCGAGCTCGAAGCGGATGCGGAAGCCCGTTACAACGACTTTACCAATCCAAAGGCCAAAGCGGCGCGGAACTTCCGGTTCTTCCAACGGATGTGGAAAGCCCTCGGCGATACGGCTTCCGGTGCGGCACCTTATTCGGATTACCGCGACAAGCTGCGCGAAGAGGAAAAGAAAAATCCGATTTCCATCCGTCACGTTGCCGACTTCAACTTTGAGAAAGCTTACGCTGAAGGCCGTAAACCGCTGGACCCGTCACAAGTGAATATCGGTATCGGCGATCACGATCTGCCTATGCTCATTTCTTCCATGTCCTTCGGTTCGCAGAACGAAACGGCATTCCGCGCTTATGCGGAAGCCGGCGAGCGACTGAATATGGTAACCATGAACGGCGAAGGCGGCGAGATCAAAGACATGCTGGGCCGCTATAAGCGGACCCGCGGCGCGCAAGTGGCGTCCGGACGTTTCGGCGTGAACGTAGAACTGGCCAACGCCGTAGCGTTCCTTGAGATCAAAATCGGCCAAGGCGCTAAGCCGGGCGAGGGCGGCCATTTGCCGGGTTCGAAGGTTACGGCTAAAATCGCGGCCGCACGGAATGCTACCGTTGGTTCCGATTTGATTTCGCCATCCAATAACCACGATATTTATTCGATTGAGGACTTGGCGCAAATTATTTCCGAGCTGAAGGAAGCAAGCGGACGCAAAGCGAAAATCATCGTTAAAATTCCGGTTGTGCCGGGTATCGGCACGATTGCTGTCGGCGTTGCCAAAGCAGGCGCGGACGTTATCACGCTTTCCGGCTTTGACGGCGGTACAGGAGCGGCACGGATCCACTCCATCACGCATGTGGGACTTCCGACGGAAATCGGTACGAAGCTTGCTCACCTCGCCTTGATCGACGCCGGTCTGCGTCATAAGGTTGAGCTTTGGTCCGACGGCGGAATGAAATCAGGTGCGGACGTCGTCAAAATGTTTATGCTCGGCGCCAACCGTGTCGGCTTCGGTTCCATAGCTATGCAAGCGATCGGTTGTACGACCTGTCGCGGATGCCACTTGGATACTTGCCACGTAGGTATCGCGACGCAAATCGATTCGATGGAAGAAGCTGAAGAGAAAGGTCTGCGCCGCTTCGTACCTCGCGTATACGATACGGCTGTTGAATCGCTTGTCCGCTTGTTCAGCGGTATCGGTGAAGAAATTCGCGAGATCGTCGCTCAATTGGGCTTCAAGAATGCGCAAGAGCTCGTAGGTCGTTCCGACCTGCTGCAGCAAACGAGCCATCTGGAGAGCATCGACCTTTCCGATCTGCTTCGTCCGGCTCCGATTTCCTTCGCTGCGGCCAAAGATGCCGAGCGTGAAGTTGCCGCCGCAGTATCCTCGGATATCCGTATTGCAGCCGGCGCGGAAGGCCAGGAATTCTTCCCGGATGCCGTATCCTTCGCAGCTCCGGTAGAGCGCACGTGGAGCAAAGTAGACGCGGAATCCCGTATCTTGGGCAGCCGCTATGCCAGCCATCGGGTAAGAGACCGTTTCGACGGCAGCTACGACGAGCTTCCTCCGGTCAACATTACGATGACCGACGGTTCCGTACCGGGCAACGGACTCGCTGCCTTTAACGCCCGCGGCGTGGAAATTACGGTTCACGGCGGCGCGGAAGACGGCGTCGGCAAAATGTCGCTCGGCGGTAAGGTCTCTATCCTGAAAGCACCTAGCAAGCACAAGCAATTCATTAACGGCTCCGTAGGTAAATCTTTCGGCTACGGCGCTCAAAAAGGCTTGTTCCTGATCCAAGGCAATGCCGATACTCGCGCATGTATCCGTTTCTCGGGCGCAGATGTCGTGTTCGGCGGCGAGATCACTTCCCCGCTTCGGGATGAGCTGGGCGGTCTGGCAGCCCGTGCGAACCTCAAAGGCTTCGCGTTCGAGTATATGACCAACGGACGCGCCGTCGTTCTAGGCGACCCGGGTCCATGGATCTGCGCCGGGATGACCGGAGGCGTGATCTACCAGCGTCTTGTTCCCGAGATGGGACTGGATCAAGCAGCGATCGAACGCCGCATAGCCAAAGGCGCGAAGGTAAAAATCGAAGCAGTCGGTCCACAAAGCATCAAGGATCTGAATGAACTGCTCGGCGCATACCGCGATGCGCTTGCTTCTTCCGGCCAACCGGAAGCCGCGGCTAAAATTGAAGACCTGCTGAATAATTTGCAGGCAAACTTCGTACGCATCGCACCGGTAGGTCTGCAAGCCGATCAATCGGTAGCAACGGAATAACATAGTCATCCCCCCAGGCTGTCAGCTCTGGGGGATTTGTTTTATCGAGGTTCATTTTGGAGCAAGAAAATCGTTAACCTCGCTAAAACCTTATCACATTAAGTAAATAAACTTTTTCAACCGCAGCCTATGTCCTTGTCTGGACCCTCACTTCATGTAAGCTATATCTTAAGCAAAGCAGGCCCTTCTCTTTCATGCCGGAGCATGGAAAGAGAAGGGCCTGCTTTGTTTTTAGCTCAACCTTTGGCCGCGCGGTAAGCTTCGATATACTGTGCCGCTTTTTTAGCCACCAGACTGTAGTCTCCTGTTTTCACGGCATCCGTAGTCAAGTCGGAGCCGATACCGACCGCTACGGCGCCGGCTTTGATCCATTCGCCCAGATTGCCAAGAGACACGCCCCCCGTCGGCATCACGTTTGCCTGCGGCAGCGGTCCTTTGATTGCTTTGATCATCGCAGGCGAATACAGATTGCCCGGGAACAGCTTCACCACGTCAACTCCCAGTTCCAGCGCCCGCTGAATCTCCTGGATCGTCATCACTCCAGGCATGACAGGCACCCGGTAACGGTTGCACAGCGTGACCGTATCCGGATTCAGCGTCGGCCCTACGACGAATTCGGAGCCGCTCAGAATAGCCGCTCGCGCGGTTTCCGGGTCTAGCACCGTACCTACGCCGATAATTGCGTATTTACCCGGATCCTGCGCCGTGCTGGAATACTTCTTCGCAAGCTTCTCAATCGCTTGTAATGCGAATGGTACGGTCATTGTCACCTCAATGACCTTAATACCGCCTGCAATGGCCTGCTCCGCCATCTCTACCACTTCATCAGGCGTATCTCCGCGAAGCACTGCGACAACGCCTTCATTCACTAACTGCTGCATCAGCTGAATTTTCTTCATCCTGCCCTCTCATCCCTTTCTTTCTACCGCTCCACATGCTTTTCATTATTCAAGAATGCTTCAACCTGCTCCCATGTCGGAGCTCCTTCCCAGTCGCCTTCCACCTGCACGATCATACAGCCGATGAGATTGCCGAGACGTACCGCTTCCGTCAAGCTGTAGTTTTTAAGCAAACCGACGATAAAGCCGGCACAAAAGCCGTCTCCCGCTCCCACCGTGTCAACTACACGCTCGGCTTTGAAATACGGCACCGAACTGACTTGTCCTTGCTCGACGATGAGCGTTTCGTTATTGCCGCCTTTGACGATCGAAACCGCCCTGAGCTTGCTCAGATGAGCGACGATTTCGTCAAAGCTCTCCGTTTCGTAAAGCAGCTTCAGTTCGTCCAATCCCGGCAGGAAATAATCCGCATCCTTCGCGAGCTCCAACAGCACCTCGCGCGCCTCATCAAGCGACCAGAGCTTCAGCCTAAGGTTCGGGTCAAAACATACCTTAACCTCATGCCTGCGGGCAATCCGGATCGCTTCCTTGACGGCTTCGCGGCAGCTTGAGCTGAGTGCCGCCGTAATCCCCGTAACATGTAAATACTTCGCCTGCTTGATGTATTCCTCGTCCAGGTGCTCCGGCCCCAAAGTACTGGCCGCCGAGCCTTTGCGGTAATAGTACACCGACGGCTTACCTGATACGTCTTCACGCAGCATCAATCCGGTTGGCGCTTCCGGAGTCAGCTCCACACGAGAGACGTCTACGCCTTCACCGCGGATTCTCTTCAGGATCATCCGTCCGAACGGGTCCTTCCCCAGACGGCTGAACCACCCGGCACGGTGACCTAACCGGGAGATGCCGATCGCCAGATTTCCCTCCGCCCCGCCAAACATCCCCTGAAAATGCTGGGCATATTCGATTCCTTTGGGGTTCTCCGGAATCATCAGCGCCATCGACTCTCCAAAAGTGATGACTTCAGGTTGAAACATCTGCCAAGCTCCTGTTTGTCTGTTCGTCGCCATTATCTCGTCATCCACCCTCCGTCTACGCATAACACATGACCACTCATATAATCGGAAGCCTGCGAGGCCAAGAAAACCACAGGGCCTTGCAGGTCTTCCGGCGTACCCCAGCGCGCCGCCGGAATACGTCCCAAAATTTGCGCGTTGCGCTCCTCATCCGCACGAAGCGGAGCCGTATTGTCCGTAGACATATACCCCGGAGCGATAGCGTTTACTTGAATGCCATATTTTGCCCACTCATTGGCAAGCGCTTTCGTAATGCCTGCGACGGCATGCTTGGAAGCCGTATATCCCGGAACATGAATCCCGCCTTGAAAAGAAAGCATGGAAGCGATATTGATGATTTTACCCGATCCCTGCTTAATCATTTCGAGGCCAACAAGCTGCGACAGGAAAAAGACCGTATTCAAATTCAATTTCAACACATCATGCCAGTCTTGAGCGGAATGATCTGCGGCCGGCGTACGGCGAATAATGCCCGAGTTGTTGACCAAAATGTCGATTTTACCGAAAACGGACAGTGTCTCGTCCACAACGCTTTTGAGCACGCTTTCATCCATCAGATTCGCTACAATCGTATGCGCTTTCCGCCCCATAGCCTGGATTTGCTGCTCAACCTCGCGCGAGCGGTCGTTGCTGGTGACGATCACGACATCGGCTCCCGCATGGGCCAGCCCTAAGGAAATACCTCCGCCCAAACCGACCGCACCACCGGTAACAATAGCCACTTTTCCGGTTAAATCAAACAGATTCATCTTCACACCCCATTCAAACGTTTTAAGCGCTTTCGGTTTTAACGATCAGCGGGTTGACCTGACCTATTTATTATAAGGCAATCATCGGCAAATCGCTATACTGTGGTACAAAAAGAAGCCTTCCCGACGCTGGATTATTCGGCGCCGAAAAGGCCGTAAAGCAGATGGTATGTCGCACGAATCCCTCCGTTGTTCACTGCAAACCGTTCCGTATACTTTTTCTCCATTTCCGCAAAAAGACGCCGTCCCGCACGTTGTGTCTCTCTGGAATCCGAATTGGCGTTGCCTGCGCCTACCCGCTTCACACTGTACAAGAAGCTCCTGACATCCGTGAACGTCTGCACATCCATATCCTCCAGGCCGGTAAAAGCAAAACTTTGCTTCAGCCCGCCGGAACTCTGGACCAATAATCGCTTCCACTCCGCCAGACTTAAAAAGTCTTGTCCATGAGACATCTTCGAAAGCCCAAGCTCGCGCTCCGCGGCTCTAAAAGCTTCATGCAGCTCTACAAAGGTTTGCGGCCCGAACGTGGCAAACGCGAGCAGACCGTCCGGCTTGAGCCGCCCAAGCCAAGCCTTCATGGTTCGTCCCGGCTCGTCAAACCATTGAAACGTTGCGCTCGATATGATCACATCGGCTTGTCCGTACTCCGTCGGCGCCCATTTCTCGTCATCGTTTCCCGGCGGCTCCGCATCACCGACAAACGTCTCCAGACGTCCGGCGGCCATATCCCCATAGCGCTGCCGCGTGCGCTCTGCCATTTGCGGAGATAAATCGATGGCCAGCACACTCGCTTCCGGATAAGCGTCAAGCAGCTTGCCGGTGAGCAGTCCCGTACCGCAGCCGATTTCGATAATGCGGCTTACATTCTTCGGCGCTTTCCGCTTCAAAACCAGGTGCAGCAGACGATCCGCCATCGTCCGCTGCACAACCGCATATTGATCATAGCTTCCGGCGTGCCGGTCAAAATGCCGCCGTACCTTGCTCTTATCGATCCTTGTCGTCATCTAGAAAACCCCTCAGATGTTCGTAAAAAGCAGCCTGTCTCGTCAAGAACGGAACATGCCCCGTATCCTCGAGAACCACGCTCCGCACCCCTTCCGTTTCATCCGGCATCGCCCCAACCGGGCAGATCGCATCCCCGCTCCCATGAATCCACAGAATCCGGCCTCCTGCCGAAGTGAAGACGGGAACCAGGGCCTTGGACCAGGCTTCGGTCACATCGGTTTCGATTAAATACTTCAGCCCGGCCTTCAGGCCTTCCAAAGAGAAATCCGGTTCACAGGCTGCCACGATCTTCCCTTCGGCACGCTCATTCGCAGATACCATCGAATCCGCAAACTGCTGCAGCACATGCTCCCGATCCGTTTCCAGCTTGCCGAGCATTCGCTCTACAATCCGCCTCGGCCAGCCCTGCTTCCGGTCGGCACTGACAAAACAGAGTGTCGAACCGATCACAACAAGCCGCTTGATCCCTAACGACCCGAATGCCGTTCCCATCTCGCCGGCCAGTTGCGCCAGCCTGTCTACAGCCAGCATACCGCCCATAGACCAGCCGACGACCGTTTCGGGCTTTACTTCCCGGAGCACCCGGTCGAAGGCTTCATAGAACGCTTCGATCGAATGGCAGTCCGCATATGAAAAAAAATGATGCCCGATCCCTTGGCCTGTCCATTGCTCGCGAACGGATGATTCCCATATCCATGGTGACATTCCCCAGCCGTGAATCCATAAGATGCGTCTTGTTACGTCTACCATCTCTCTCACCGACTTCCATACCAAAAATAGGCTCGAGCCTAAGCTAATTCGCGTCCTGCCCTGTCAATTTGCTCGACCGCCCATTGCAAATCCTCGTCCCGGTGGGTAGCCATCAGCGTAAAACGTATTCTAGCCGTTCCCTCCGGCACGGTCGGAGGACGAATCGCTACAGCGGCGATTCCTGCCTGCTGCAGCTTCTCGCTAAATCGCACCGTCCGCTCATTGCTTCCCAACAGTAGCGGCACAATATGGCTCTCGCTTTCGCCCGTATCGAATCCGCGCTGCCGCAGCGCCTCGCGGAACCAGACGGCCTTTCGCGAAAGCTCCTTACGCCGCCACTCCTCTTTTCGGGCCTGAAGCCAGTTAAGCCTCACGGACTCGATGACAGCAGGCGGCAGCGCCGTCGTATAAATGAAGCTGCGCGCCTTGTTGACAAGATACTGCTTAAGTACCTCATCCCCCGCAATATAGGCACCATATCCGCCGTAGGCTTTGCTGAACGTGCCCATTTGGATTTCGACCCGTTCGGTTAACCCAAGCTCATGTACCAGTCCTTGCCCTTGCTCTCCATACAGCCCGCCGCTGTGCGCTTCGTCGACCATCAGCATCGCTCCATAGCGGTCCTTGAGCTCCACCAGTTCACGTAAAGGGGCTATGCTTCCGTCCATACTGAAGACCGAATCAGTAACGATCAATTTTTTGCTGCCGGTATCCGCTTTTCGGAGCAGTGTTTCCAAATGATCCAAATCCCGATGGCGGTACCGGACATGCTCCGCGCGGCTAAGCACAATGCCGTCGACAATGCTTGCGTGATTCAGCCGATCGCTGAACACGACGTCGTGGCGTCCCATTAAAGACGGGATGACGCCGACATTGGCCATGTATCCGCTGCTGAACAGCAGGCAGCTTTCCGTGCCTTTAAAGCGGGCAAATTCCTCTTCAAACCGTCGATAAACCGGGTTATTGCCGACAATCAACCGCGAAGCGGCAGCTCCCATCCATGCATCAGCGATTCCGCTCCGCTGCTGCAGCCCCAAATAATCGTTCGAGGCCAGATTGAGCATCCTCCGTCCGTCCCGCAGCAGCCAGCCTTGTCCCTGCGGCTCCGAGTCCACTAAATAACGGAACTGGGCCCGCTCCTTCAGCGATTCCAGTTCCGTATGCATCCACTGCCAAGCCGATTTCCTCATTTCCAAACGCCACCTTACAGAGCGCACAGCTCGATCTCGAACCCAAGGTCCTCAATCATCTTGTGGTCAGCCGTCGCCTCTTGGCCTTCCGTAGTCAAATAATCGCCGACAAACACGGAATTCGCCGCATATAGTCCCAGCGCCTGCAACGACCTCAGATTCACTTCGCGCCCTCCTGCTATCCGAATCTCTTTGGTCGGGCAAATGAACCTCATCAAAGCAAGGACCTTCAAGCATTTGCGCGGATTCAGCTCACGGTTGTTTTCCAGCGGCGTTCCCGGGATCGAATTCAGGAAATTGACCGGGATCGAATCCGCATCCAACTCCCGTAAAGCATAGGCCATCTCTACAATTTCCTCATTCGTCTCACCCATGCCGATAATACAGCCCGAACAAGGAGACATACCTGCCGCTTTTGCTTTTTCCACCGTATCTACCCGGTCGTCATATGTATGAGTAGTTGTTATGTTGGAGAAATTTTGCTTGCTCGTATTCAAATTATGATTATACCTGTCTACCCCGGCTTCTTTCAGCTTAACGGCCTGTGCCTCGCTCAAAATCCCAAGGCAAGCGCAAATTTTCATCGGCATCGTCGACTTAATTTCTTTCACGGCCTCTACAACCTGATCCAGCTCTTTATTCGTCGGACCGCGGCCGCTGGCCACGATACAGTACGTCCCAACCTTGAGCTCCATCGCTTTGCGGGCGCCGTCTACCAGCGTTTCCTTCTCCAACAGCGGATATTTTTGAATCGCCGCCTTCGATACGATCGATTGCGAGCAGTAGCCGCAGTCCTCCGGGCAAAGCCCGCTTTTGGCGTTGATGATCAGATTCAGCTTCACTTTTTTCCCGTAATAATGCTTTCTCACTTTAAACGCCGCCTGCATAAGGGCAAGGACTTCGTCATCATCGGCTTCAAGCACCGACAACCCTTCCTTCAAATTAAGCAATTCGCCGCGAATGGATTTATCCGCCAGCTCGTTCCAATTGGTCTGCAATGTCAACATCCGAATTGTCCTCCCGCATGAATGAACTATTTTTGTCCGCTAAAAGTATTCCATAACCGCTTGCATGTCGATCCGGTGCTCTACAGTCTCCACCCAAAGCTCACGCCAAGCTGACCACCCTGCATCGGTTTGCGGACTTTCTCCGTTCCAAGGCAGCATGCCCCATACCCGAACCTGACCGAATGTTTCAATCATGCGCCGGTTTTCTGCCAGGCCTGGGTCGTGTTCATCCTCATAGCCGTTCATAATGACGCCGGCCACCTGCAGCCCTCTCTGCCTTGCATACTCTACGGTCAGCAGCGTATGGTTCACTGTTCCCAGCTTAGGGCGGGCTATGATCAGCACCGGCAGGCCCAAAGCTGCGGCCAAATCAGCAACCAAATGCCGTTCGGTCAAAGGCACGATCAGTCCGCCGGCTCCTTCGATCAGAAGCGGACCGTCGGCTTGCAGCCTTCGGTGTCCTTCCTGAACCAGAGCTTTCCAGTCAATCGTCTTCCCTTCCCGCTTCGCCGCCATCCACGGAGCCAGCGGCGCTTCAAGCGTTATCGTCACCGTGTCCGACTCCTGCTGTCCAACGCCGCTGCCCTGTACAAGCCGATAACTATCCGCTTGGGCTTCACCCATTCGAACTCCGGACTGCACAGGTTTCCAAAGACGCAGCGTTTGTTGTTTTACGCCTCGCAATCTGCGGTTGATCGCAGCAGCAAGCGCACTTGTCACCCAAGTTTTCCCCACATCCGTATCCGTACCGGTAACGAACAATCCTTTACTCATAGGTCATCCCTCTATACTTAAACCGTTTTATTGTTAACCTCATTTTAATTATATTAGGTTAACAATTCAACTAGAACGTATTTTACTACACACCCGTGCAGCAGACAAGTTATTTCTATTAACTCGGCTGAGCGATCTAACCCCTTTACGAAATAGGGCTATTCCATGACTCCGGCGTTCAGGTAAGCCCGAATCAGTTTCAGCACACGCTTATGGAGTTCGGCTTTCACCGTTTCCCAGTGGATATTCAGGTAAGCTTGTAGCTCCACTACCGTTACGCCGTCCACACCGGGGGCTCCTCCGTTTTGGACCACTCGCTTGTAAGCGAGCCGTAGGTTGTCCCCTTCGAGCATCCTTTCCAGCAGGTCGTCCTTTGATTTGCGAGAGAAAGGGAAGACTTGTGCCGGCGAAGAGCTCGGCGCTTCGGCATACCCTCGCGGCTTCACCGCTGCTCTTTGCCGGAAGCTCTCTTGCGAGATATTCTGCTGTCGTTGCTCTCCGCGCGAACGCATCGGTTTCCTCTCTCCTTTCGGTTCGGCCCTTCCGCTGTCCGGCGTCCCGTACTTGCGTACTATGGCCTCTGCTGACTCCTGAGGATTCAGCAGAGCCTTCCGACTCTGGTTACGAATTAACTTCGCGTATTCCGCAGGCCTCCCCAAATAAGAACGTCATCTGCCTGCCCGCGACCACTGGAGTCTACAGGGTTAGCCTTCGGCGGCTTTGGATTTCATTGTGTTTGGGCAACTCATCCGACTGGACTCTCACCCTAAAGATGACGCCCATGCTGGGCGTACCAAAAAAAAACAACCCCTCGCATTTGCGAGAGGCTGTTTTACGTCCCAGGAGGGATTCGAACCCCCGACCGACGGCTTAGAAGGCCGTTGCTCTATCCAGCTGAGCTACTGGAACATGATATGGAGCGGGTGATGGGAATCGAACCCACGCTACCAGCTTGGAAGGCTGGAGTTCTACCATTGAACTACACCCGCATTAAATTTAAAGTGGTCGGGACGACACGATTCGAACATGCGACCCCCTGGTCCCAAACCAGGTGCTCTACCAAGCTGAGCTACGTCCCGTTATTCAATGCCGGTAGAGGGACTTGAACCCCCACGGTTTCCCTCACGATTTTGAGTCGCGCGCGTCTGCCAATTCCGCCATACCGGCATGATGAGTTAAATTCACTCATGATGGAGCGGAAGACGGGATTCGAACCCGCGACCCTCGCCTTGGCAAGGCGATGCTCTACCCCTGAGCCACTTCCGCTTACTAAATATCAAACCAGACTCCATTAACTATATTCGACCGAGACCAGTCAGGTTCCTCTTCACCATATTCCTATGCGCTAGGAGATGGGATACTCTCCGTTACGCTCCAAGACTGTGAAGCGGTCCTAACGAAGCTTATGCTTCGGCAAACCCTTTGAGTTCTCGCTCTGATTCATGAATGGAGCGGAAGACGGGATTCGAACCCGCGACCCTCGCCTTGGCAAGGCGATGCTCTACCCCTGAGCCACTTCCGCGTTTCCGTTAGAAACAATGGTGAGCCATGTAGGACTCGAACCTACGACACCCTGATTAAAAGTCAGGTGCTCTACCAACTGAGCTAATGGCTCCCTTTATCGTAATCTGAAAAAACTGGGGATCTAGGATTCGAACCTAGGCATGACGGAGTCAAAGTCCGTTGCCTTAC
>NZ_JALJRM010000043.1:0-25158 GCF_024519685.1 Paenibacillus sp. Pae15
AAGTGCCTCTAAACCCTTGTGACATAAGGATTTTTTGATTATTCAGCAAGCCCTAAATTAAAACCAGGTGAAAAAGCTATCGTGGTTTGTAAAGATCATCGTCATCGCGACTAATTAGCAGGTATTGCGGCAGCACCCCGTCCTAAGTCCTAATGCGGGGTGCTTATTAATTTGCGTGTTCATCACCCTCAATCAAACAAGGCATCTATATGCCGTTTATCTGCGACATAAAGATGCCTTGTGTATAAATCCGAATAAGCCGGTCTTGATAAAGATGAACCCTTACAGCTTTTTTTCTTTTTTACAATGATGAGCTGAGGACAGGGCTTTTTTCTCTAAACGACTTCGCGGCCTCCACCATATTTTTGAGCGATGCAATCGTTTCATCCATGCCCCTCGTTTTTAGTCCGCAATCCGGATTGATCCAGAACAATTCAGGATCTAAAACCGACAGGGATCGGTCGATCATATGAACCATTTCTTTCACATCAGGGACTCTTGGACTATGAATATCATATACGCCCAGACCGATGCCATGATCGTACGTGTGCTCTTCAAAGCTGTGCAGCAATTCTCCGTGACTCCGCGAGGTTTCGATGGAAATGACATCGGCATCCAATTCGCGAATCGAGTCGATGATGTCGTGAAACTCGCAATAGCACATATGTGTGTGGATTTGTGTTGTGTTTTTGACGGTCGCTGTGGCCAAGCGGAAAGAGAGCACAGCCCAATCCAGGTAATGCTGCCAGTCCTGTCTTTTGATCGGCAAACCTTCCCGCAAAGCAGGTTCATCGACTTGGATCATTTCAATCCCGGCTTTCTCCAATGCCTCAACTTCCTGACGCAGAGCCAGCGCAATTTGATAAGCCACCTTCTCGCGAGGAATATCATCTCTCACAAACGACCAGTTTAATATCGTGATGGGGCCGGTAAGCATTCCTTTCACCGGCTTGTTCGTCAACGATTGGGCGTACACCGTTTCTTCGACGGTCATCGGCTTGATGAATTCCACATCGCCGTAAATGACAGGCGGCTTGACGCACCGTGAACCGTAGGATTGAACCCAACCGTTTTGCGTAAAGAAAAATCCGCCCAGCTTCTCTCCGAAAAATTCTACCATATCCGTTCTTTCAAACTCTCCATGGACAAGCACATCCAGTCCGATTTCTTCCTGAAGGTTAATCCACAGCCGAATCTGCTCTTGAATAAATGTCTTGTACTGCTCTTCGGTCCACTCGCCGGTTCTCCATTTTTTGCGGGCTTGTCTAACCTCAGAGGTTTGCGGGAAGCTTCCAATCGTTGTGGTTGGCAGGATCGGAAGATTCCATTTGTTTTGCTGAAGAATTCGCCGTTCTGCAAAAGTACCCGCTCTTGCCGATGGCTGTTGATCGATCCGCTCTACCATTTCCTGAATGTGTTCCTTTTTTCTGGAGGAGGATGCATTGATTTCGCGAAGCGCTTGTTGATTTTTTTCAAGTTCGCGTGCGATCGGTTCGGAATCTTTATCTGCCACGGCCTTGGTCAGCAAAACAATCTCATCAAGCTTTTCATTGGCGAAAGCCAAGACTTGCCGAATTTCAGAACCAAGCTTGGTTTCCTGCCCGGTAGTGACAGGAACATGAAGCAGGCTGCAGGAAGGCTGAATGATCATTCTTTCATAAGGAACGTACTGGGACAACGTATTCAGCAAGGTCAGCTTGGACTGCAAATCGGCAGCCCAAATGTTGCGCCCGTCGATCAGACCTGCTCCGAGCACCTTATCCTTTGGAAATCCATGCTTGGCCATATGCTGCATGTTCCGGTCGTAACCGTGTACCAGATCCAGTCCGATTCCTTGCACCGGCAGCGAAACCGTCGCTTCATAGTGCTCTACGGCATCAAAATAGGTTTGAAGCATAATATTCAGCCCCGGCGCCGCTTCATGCAGTTGCTTATAAATATGAGTTATCCGATCCATATCTTCATCAGACAATGAGCTGACTAAAACAGGTTCATCGATTTGCACCCACCTTACGCCCTCTTGCTCCAGTTCCCTCAGGATTTGAGCATACAATGGGAGGAACAATGCAATCAGCTCGTCCCATTGCCCGGACTTATACCCTTTGGATAGTTTTAAAAACGTATACAACCCGATCAGTACCGGCTTCCCGTCAATGCCCAGCTTTTGCTTTGCTTCCCGATAGGCTTGAAGCGGCTTGTTGATGGTAAGTACCGGGGTAATATCATTCAATTCCGGTACAATGTAGTGATAATTCGTATTGAACCACTTGGTCATTTCGCAAGCAGGAGCCCCTTTGCTGCCTCTGGCCATAGCATAATAGGTGGAAAGGGAAACAACGCCGCCAGGGTAGTTAAACCGTTTGGATACAATTCCGAACATTGCCGCCGTATCCAGCATATGGTCGTACAAAGAAAAATCATTGACCGGAATAAGGTCGATTCCTTTTTCCTGCTGGAGTTTGAGATGATTCAACCGCAGTTCTTCTATCTTCTTTTCAAATTCAGACTCCTGAATCTTGTTTGCCCACAAGGCTTCCAGCAACTTTTTCCATTCTCTGTTCACTCCAATTCTTGGATACCCCAAGTTACTGCTTTTCAACGAATCCATTCGGTCACCCTCCATTTTCATATTGCTTTTAAATTCCATGCAAAAAAGGCATCTTTCCCTTGGGTTAAAAAGGGTAAAGATGCCCCTCGTTTGTAAAAACGGTGGCTACCATTTTTAACACCTCCCTATCTCCCGTAGGTAAAAACAGTGCTGTCAGAACAGGCAGGTCTCCTGGCTCCAGAATCATGGTCAAAACGCGCCTTCCCAATCCGAAGATCAGTGGCATATTCGCGTTGACTCCTCTGTTACAGTGGCGGGACCGCGTCGGCATTTCACCGAACTTCCCTTTTAAGCTCCGGAACCGTTTGAAACGGACCAGAGCACCTATTCCCACAATATAAAATTGTTGCTCGTAAAATAATACATTACAAATAGTATTTATGCAACAGTCGAGGATGGTTTAGAATGGTAATGCCACAAGAGCACAGCGGCAAAAGCAAATAAAATGACAAGCATGATGAGGATACAGCACAATTCAATGAGCCTCAGCTTCCATAAGCGTTTGCGGTTCATCTCCATCTTGCTTGCTCCCTCCCTCATTTATAAATATACGTTTACCTATTCCTGCCATATAAGTTTTAACGAAGGAAGGAGGGAAAAAGTTCCACATGAATCCGCAGCCTTTTTCATACGGTTGAACACGGTAAAATCGATTCGATCAACAAAGAGCTTGTCAGACCGCATCGATTCATGTTATTATACTGTTTGTGTCCGAGACACAACATTGCTAATGTGTGGAGCCGTGGTGTAGAGGCCTAACATGCCTGCCTGTCACGCAGGAGATCGCGGGTTCGAATCCCGTCGGCTCCGCCATGAATTTACATCCCATATCATCTTACATAGCCTAAAGAACACCGAGCAGAACGACATGTCTGCTCTTTTTTGTATTCTTCAAGGAGCGTGAGAGTATGACCCGCCGCGGACGTTTCGCACCAACTCCATCCGGACTGCTTCATATCGGCAATGCCTTCACCGCCCTCGCCGCATGGCTGCAAATGCGCCAAGCCGGAGGAGAATTTGTGCTGCGCATCGAAGACATCGATAAAGCCCGCTCCCGTCCCGCCTACGCCGAGCAGCTTCAGGACGACCTGCTTTGGCTGGGCATCGATTGGGATGAAGGCCCGCGCGTCGGCGGTCCCTGCGCGCCTTATGAGCAAAGCCGGCGTGAATCCCTTTACGAGGAGGCGCTTGAGCGGCTGCAGCAAGCCGGACGGCTGTACCCGTGCTATTGCAGCCGCAGCGAGCTGGCGGCGATCGGCAGCGCGCCTCATGGGCTGGCATCCGAAGGCGCCGCCTATCCCGGTTTATGCCGTTCGCTTTCGCCCGCGGAGCGGCAGGCAAGAGCCGCGAAGAAAACGCCTGCCCTGCGGTTCATCATGCCGCCGCACGAGCTGCGGTTCTACGATGCGGTAGCCGGGCCGCAAACCTGCGCGGGCGAAGCGCTCAGCGACTTTGTCGTCAAGCGCGCCGACGGCATGTTCAGCTACCAGCTCGCCGTGACGGTCGACGATGCCGCCATGGGCATCACCGACGTGCTGCGCGGGGCCGATCTGCTTGACTCGACGCCAAGACAGCTGGCACTCTACGAAGCGCTGGGACTCCGGGCACCGGATTTTGCCCATGTTCCCCTGCTGGTCGATGCAAGCGGCCGGCGTCTGTCCAAGCGCGACAGTGCGCTTACGCTTGCTGCACTGCGAAGTGCGCAGGTTCCGCCCGAACGCCTGCTGGGAGCCTTGGCCCATCTGGCCGGTTGGATCGATCGCCCGGAACCTTTAACCGCCCGGGAGCTTATACCGTTCTTCGGACCTGTCCGGACGGCAAGCGGCCGATTAACCGTCAGTGAGCAGCTTCGGCACTGGCTCACAGAGGGCTAAGCCTGCTTGTGAGCTGTCCTTGGCATGACTTATTCGGACATCTTGTGATGCCCGGTGTGCACATGCGGTTCCTCCGGGGCTTTGGGCTGATCCTTATAAGACGAACCCATGATCACTAGAGAAAACAAAACGATGGTAACACAAACGGTAAGAATGGATCCGGTTTTCATCTTTTCCCTATTGGGTTCAGTTCCTTGTAAAATTCCCGCTTCCTGCTTCATGATCCGATGGAGAAGGAGCACAGCGATGACAAAAAGCAGCGTTAAGAAAAAGCTCATGGGAAGCAAGAAGTCGGGAGACAGCATAGAGCCAAGCATCGCCCCCATCATCCCGCTCATGACTCCGGCCATGAGCCCGTCCAGGACGGCCATCGCATGGAATGGCATTCCCAGCATCACCCCGCCGCCCACCCCAACGATCATGGCGAGCATACAGTTGATGGAAAAGCTCTGATCGGCTCCAAGTACGGTACCTGTAATGAGTCCTGTCATCGAGCCAATGAGCATGGCAGCCATCATGCCGGTCGTGCAGGACAGCTTTTGCCGGATACTTAACACGGTCAGGTAGGTTACTGCTGTCAGAGCAATGAGAATGGAAAATACAAGTACTTGAATGATGATATTCATAACGGCATCCCTCTTTCCTGTCCTGATGGGATTGTGGTCAATCGTGAATCGGACAGCTCCTGAACCCAAGCTGTCCGATTTATTCCGTTCAGCCGTGATGATGTCCGCAGGAGCAAGCATCATGGGAATGCGGCAGCTTCCAGAGCGGATTGTTGCAATACTTGGGATCTGCACCAACCATGCTCATGAACAAATGATGATAGTTCTCGCAGATTTTCAGCTCCGCAAGCACCCAATCCTCCGGATCGTTGGCGTAATGCTTCCAGTAATCGCCGGCCACGTTAATTCCCGGTACGGCCGGAATCCAGGATTCGGTCAGCAGCAGGTCCGGATCGCCGTATTTAGCGGCAATGTTGCGAATGTCCGGATCATCCAGCGCCATCAGGCGTCCGTCCTGAATGATGGTTTCGGTTCCTCCTCCGACCATTTCGCACGTCATTGTCGCAAAGTAGAGATGCAGATGCCAGTGTCCGACAGGCAGCCCCATTTTGGCCGCTTCACGTTCCGTCGAGCTTGAAATAATCGTTCCAAAGCCCATATGAATAACGCCGCTGCGCATGCGTTCATAGAGACAGTTCAGCCAGCCCTGGAGAAATCCTCTTCTCGGACGGTGAATATGAGGGTTCGTACCTATGGACGCTTCCCACCAACGAAGAAGTCCTTTGTCCGGAAAACCGGGGTACTGAAGATGACCGGTTTCATCCTGCAGCTTGCGAAGCTTGTCTCCGAATTCCCCGCCTTCATGGATGTCGGTAATCCTGCCGTCCTCCACTTTCAATTGGACCCAAGGAACCGGACCGATATGGTTGCTCGTGCCCGCAATGACACCGCTTGCATCTTCCTTCGGAAGATACATCCATGGTCTGCCCAGAACATGCCCCGGGAGATACGTTTTCCCGAAATTCTTGTTTTGCGACCAGAACCTGTCGACCAGATCGGGATTGAAAAACTCGCGTTTGCTGTCATAATAGGCGTCATGATTGGTATAGCTCAAATCGGTGCCTTCCGGATCCGTAATACGGATTCTCCTGGCGTTTCGTATCCTGTCCCATGTCCATTTGTCGATGGCATCGATAATTTCATAGGCAATCGTATGCGCCGGAGTCGCGGTGAGCTCAGGCGTAATGAATGGCATCCGCTGGATTTTGATGTTCGCGTCGCACAAGACGGGACCGCCATAACCCCAGAGGAGCTTGTCATACTTGCCTTCCTTCTCGATCTGCTCCCATTCGTCCATCCATTCGGCCAGCTCCTTCGTCCGGGCCAAATAGTACTCCACTTCGTTATGTCCCTTCCATGTTGGAATCGGACCTTTGTCCGCCATTACAACTTCATACTTGGTGTTATATTTTTCGAGTATCCGTTTGCAAGCTTCAATAACCATAGGATCATGCCAGTTATCCGCACGCAGCAGCACGCGTTCGCCCGGCTGCAAATCCCATGCGGCATGAAGTCCCTGACTGTATGGACGTTTAGCCACCTCATCCAGATAAGGAAGTAAATCATCCACGCTTTTTACCTCTACAAACGGCGGGCAGCGCGGAGGATATTTTTCAATAAGGGGTGGAGTTGTAAAATTCGGTTTTCCTTGCAGCATGACATTCGCTCCTCTATTCGTTTTTGGTTGAATTAATCCATTCGATGCTTCAATAAACGCGTCTCCAGCAGCTTGACCGAGCTGGTGATGGCCATACCCATCATAACAATCACGATAATTCCCACAAATACGCGATCGATATTAAAGTTGGCCGAGGACTGCGCTACAAAATAACCGATCCCGCCTGTCGAGACAAACATTTCGGCGGCGATGACTCCAACAAGCGATTGACCGATACCGACTCTGAGACCGGAAACAATTTGCGGCAGCGAGCCGGGAAGAGCAACCGTAATAAAGGTCTGAATGGCGGAAGCGCCGAAGCAGCCGGCCACCCGGGTCAGGTTCGGATCCAGATTCCGCACGCCGGTCATGGTATTCAGAATGATCGGAAATACCCCTGCGATAAACACAACGAGAACCTTGCTGGAAAAGCCTACTCCCACCCAAAGCGTGATCAAGGGCAGCAGCACAATACGCGGTGTACCCAGCATCGCCGTCAAAAAGGGATCGAGCGCTTTACCCAGAGGCCGGTACCATCCCATAAGCAGTCCGACGAATATGCCTAGAACAGCCGCCAGCCCAAATCCGACAAAGAAGTTGCCCAGCGTAAAAAGCAGATTATCGAGCAAAACTCCGCTTTGCGTCAATTGATAGCCGACTTTTATGATTCGAATCGGCGAGCTTAGGAAAATCGGGTTGATCACACCGCTACGGTACAGCATTTCCCAAACAGCAAGAACAACGACGACCGTCATGGCCCCGATATGATTCAACAGGAATCCGTCTGAACGTTTGCGCTTCCCGGGTCCGACCTTGCGGTTGTCTTGAGCCTCGGATCGTGTATTCCTGTCCGGCGGTTTCATAGAGCCATAGGATTCGGAAGCGCTTTCCCTTATCTTTATGCTGTTCAATCGGTTTTCCTCCTTTGGTTACAAAGTGATGATCTTCATCCTCTGCTTTTCCCTTTCCTTTTCCGATACGATAAGTCCCCAAATGTGCTTTTCGTATTCCAAAAATTCAGGACTTCTTTTGATCTCTAAAGGACGAGGGCGAGGAAGATGAATATCTACCGTCTCACAAACGGTTCCCGGTCTTGCGGTCATCACAACGACGCGGTCCGACAAATACACGGCTTCGCCAATATCATGCGTCACAAAGATGATCGTTTGTTTCGTCTCTTTCCAAATCCGAAGCAGCTCCAGCTGCATAAATTCGCGGGTTTGCGCGTCCAAGGCGCCCAAAGGCTCATCTAACAGCATCAGGCTGGGTTCTATGGCAAGCGCTCTGGCTACGTTGACCCTCTGCTGCATGCCTCCCGACAGCTGGTTCGGATAATGATGTTCAAACGCTTCCAGGCCTACCAGCTTCAACAGTTCCCTTCCCTTGGCCATGCGTTCGTTTTTGGGTACACCGGCTAACTCGAGGCCGTAAACCACATTTTCCAAAGAGGTACGCCATGGAAACAGCGATGCCTGCTGAAAAACGACGCCGCGATCCCGTCCGGTTCCCTTGATGGGCTGACCGTTCAAATAGATCTTTCCGTCACTGACATGCTGTATGCCGGCAATGGCGCCAAGCATTGTTGATTTCCCGCAGCCGCTGGGCCCGACAATGCATACAAACTCGCCTTCATTCACGGTCATGTTGAAGCCGGATACGGCCGTAATTTCTTCTCCATTCTTAAGCGGATAGGTAATGGATACATTATCCGTATGCAGCTTGGCTAATACGGTCATGTGCACTCCTCCTTGCCTGTTTTCCGGGAAAACAGCTATTTCTTATACAGGCTGTCGATCCAGCCGGACTCATCCAATGCTTTGACCAGGCTGTTATCGACGATATCCGACGGCTTCATCGTTCTGACAGCCTCGCTATCCGAGTTGTCTAAAAAGAACTGTACGGACTTATCCGATACATAAGGCTTTTTGGGAAGCGTGCCCACATTGACATCATAGGTTTTCTGCGCTAAAGCCGGATCGTCAATTCCGGTCCATTTGCTAATCGATTTAATGGCGGCCTCTTTATGGTTAACAATGTAAGCATTGGCTTCAATCAACGAAGCTACAACCGCATTTGCCAGCTCAGGATTTTTGTCATAATAGTCCTTTAACATCACCACACCTGAATTGAGCACTTCTTTATCTTTAAAGTCGTACAATTGGGGATAGCCCATCTCATCCATTTTGAATGACGTCGGAGGCGCCGCTACATAAAACGCTCCTTCGCCTTTCAAGAAAGCCGCTGTACGGTCACCCTCGCCGCCCATATTCAGCAGCTTGACGTCCGTTTTTGGTGTCAATCCGTTTTCCTTGATAAAAAATTTCGCCAAGTGGTCATATAGCGAACCCTCTGCCGCCGTAATCATGGTTTTGCCTTTCAGGTCTTTGGCAATATTGGCTTTTTCGGCTGACTTTTGGCCATAGATATAAAGTACGGTCCGATCGGAAACGGCAGACAGGATCACGGAATCCACTCCGGCTGCCTTGGCTTTTCCTACCGGATCGACCCCGGTTAATCCTACTTGAATCGCTCCGCTGTTCAAGGTTTCCTGAACCTTTGGAGTTCCTGCGATATAAATCAGGTCCGCTTTTACCCCATATTTTTCAAAAATTCCAGTGTCCTTGGCGATCCACAAGGGAAGCATGGACGCGCCTTGCGTCGGATATCCGATTTTGATGCTTACCGGTTTATCGAGAGGCTTCGGAGCATTCGAAGGTTGAGCATTGGCGGAGGGGCTTTCGGAAGGTTCGGCTTTGCTGCCGTTCTGGGAAGAATCTGCAGTCGAACTGCAACCTGACAAAATCATACCAAGGCTTAACAATATAAGCAGAATCCATTGGTTTGTTCTCATTTTCTCACCTCATCGAAAAATTAAAGGGCTTACATTTTTCTTGGTTTACATTGTGCTTGCTTATTCCACCAACCCCATCCCCTGAAAAACGAATATTTAGTAACCGCTTTCAAAATAATGAGTACATCCGAAATTTTTGCTTGCCCTCCTTCCCTTAAACTTATAAATTAAAGATAACAAATAAAAAATTATAAGAAAAATATCCATTTCGTTAAGGATTTATATGCAATAGATATAAACATGCAGGAAACCGCGTATCAACAACGACTTAAAGCAAAAGGGCGTGCCGCTATGGATATTCGACAACTCCGATACTTCCTTGCCATTGTCGAGGAAGGTAAGATCTCGCAAGCCGCAAGACGCTTACACATCGCGCAACCGCCGCTGAGCCAGCAGCTGAAACTGCTGGAAACCGAAATGGGTGTCACGCTGTTGGAGAGAAATACGCGCAGGCTCACGACCACCGAGGCTGGAAAATTACTGTACGACCGGGCAAAAATAATACTCGAACTTGTAAACGGTACCATGGAAGAAATCAAGGAATTGAGCGAGGGAGTGCGGGGAACGTTAGCCATCGGCACGATTGCTTCTCTGGGCGCCAAGCTTTTACCGGAACGAATTCATGATTTTCAAAAGCGGTATCCGGAGGTGCGCTTCCAGGTATGGGAGGGGGATCCCAATCGGGTGATGGAATTGCTCGAGAATCGGATTATTGAGCTCGGCATCGTCAGACTGCCCGTCGATAACGGAATGTTCAATATGATCAACCTGCCTGCGGAGCCTCTCGTTGCAGCCATGAGCCGCCATTGGAACATTGGGGATAACCAACCGTACGTAAAGCTGTCCGATCTGGAAAACAAGCCGCTGATGCTGCTCCGAAGACAGCAGGGCACCTCGATGTATCATCATCGGATGTACATCATGGATCTGGTGGAAGACGCCTGCCGGGAAGCCGGATTCGAACCCAAAATCATCTGTGAAAGCAACGACATCATGACGCTGCTAACCTGGGCCAATCATGATGTAGGCATTACCATCGTCCCCCAATCCGCTATGAACCTCATTCCGAATGCAGGGCTTCAATTCAAAGAGATCATAGAACCTTCCATTATGTCAAGGCCTTCCGCCATCATCTGGTTGAAGGGACGGTACCTTTCGACCACATCGAAAAAATTTCTGGAATATTTTCCATTGGACAAGCCCTGCCTGGAACAGTAGCCGTGCAGTATAAAGGGCAGCCTGCCGTTGAAAAACACGGCGGCCGCCCACCTGCGGATCTTCTTCTCTTCTGGGCGACAATGAACCAAAAAGGTCGAGTAAGAGAGCAAGTATAGCCCTCTACTCGATCTTTTCAGTTTGGTAACGAAAAGTTAAGAAAACAGGGCCGTCCCTGCGTAGTTAAAAACTACTTATGGGACAGCCCCAATGATACAAATGACTGTTCATCATAACCGCAGCAGATCGGACTGCTCTTTCTTCAACTGCAGGGCCGATTTCATCGCTTCTTTACGCACCAGTTCACGTACGGCTTGAGTATTCTCGGCAAAGAATGAGTCGCATCTGCTCAAGCTGTACAATGCTTTTTTGGCAGCCTCGCAGGCCATCTTTTCACTTTGCAATAAATAATAACAAATGCGGTAGCAGTCATTTTCGTGTTTCTTTAAAAATGATATGCGATCCTTTATTTCCATAAACAGATCATCCCTAACATATCTTACTTACTTCATTATTTTAAGGGGTTTTCATTTGCTGGATAGTACTATTTTCTTCTAGTACCCATAATGAAGTATACAGAAGCAATATAAATAAAAGGTAAACAAAAGCTAAACGATTTCTTAACTTTAAGCCGCCGCTCTTTTGCAATTTTCAGCCTTAGCGTTTCGTTTAGAGGGTAACTATAACCAATACATATCACTGGGGTTGATCTTATGAAAAAAGCGGCTCTGGATGACGCCGAATGAATCACAGGCCGAATCTTGCATTCGGATGAGGATTTTGATAGACAAAGTCACCTCATTCGTGTTATAGTTCAATAAATTCATGTTACATAATGCAATGCGACGACCGCCAACGGACAAGTAGCATGGATTGACGCAAACGAATTGCATACATACTGAATCAGGTGCCTTTGCGACAGCAAAGGGTAACAGGGAATCGGGTGCAAATCCCGAGCGGTCCCGCCACTGTATTCGGGGAGTTTCTCCCAGCATGTCACTCGATCATCCATCGGGGAAGACGGGAGAACACGACGATCCGAGAGCCAGGAGACCTACCTGATTTATGCACCCCAAGGCCTTCGAGGAAAGGAGTGGTGTACGAACGATAAAAGCGACGATCACGCCAGGCTGATCTTGTCGTCTATTGATGCGTACCCCTAACCAATCCTGCAGGATTGGTTTTTTTGAGTTTTACAACGATTTGCCAGGGAGGAAATGTACAATGATTTCTAAAAAAGCAATAAGCACACTGTTGTTGGTCTCCGGATTTACCCTGTACCTGACTGTCAGCGATCCTAAGTCCGCCTATGCCATGCATATTATGGAAGGCTTTCTTCCCTACGGATGGGCGATCTTCTGGTGGGCCGTGTTTATTCCGTTCTTCATTCTCGGGCTGCGGTCCTTGATGAGAATTACGAGAGAAACACCGGAGCTAAAAATTATGCTGGGAGTAGCCGGTGCTTTCATCCTTGTTCTGTCGGCGCTGAAAATTCCTTCCGTGACGGGAAGCAGCTCGCATCCGACGGGAACAGGTCTCGGCGCTGTCATGTTCGGACCGCTGCCCATGAGCGTGCTGGGCTCCATCGTCCTGCTGTTTCAAGCTCTGCTGCTTGCCCATGGCGGGTTGACCACTCTTGGAGCCAACGCCTTCTCTATGGCTGTTGCCGGCCCCATGATCGGTTATGCCGCTTACCGGTGGATGATCAAATCGACGGGAAAACAAACGCTGTCGATCTTTACGGCGGCGGCGCTGGCCAACCTGTCTACGTATGTCGTCACTTCCATTCAACTGGCATTGGCGTTCCCGGCAGAGAGCGGCGGCATTTTGGCTTCATTCGTAAAATTCGGGGGCATTTTTGCGATCACTCAAATCCCTTTGGCCATCAGCGAAGGACTTCTTACGGTACTGATCTGGAACTGGCTGAAAGCCAACAGTTCGGAAGAATTATCGATTTTACAGCGTAAAATGAAAGGAGCATAACTCTCATGTCCCATCAGAAAACGAACCTTCTCATCCTGATTGCCGTCGTCTTGTTGGCTGTTCTTCCGCTCCTGTTCGTCAACGGCGAATTCGGCGGAGCAGACGGTGCCGCTGAAGAAATGATCACCGAGATTCATCCTGCTTATGAACCCTGGTTTGCTCCGCTGATGGAGCCTCCGGCAGAGACCGAAAGCATGCTGTTTGCGCTGCAGGCCGCCATTGGCGCCGGTTTTATCGGCTTTGCCTTCGGATGGTTCAAGGGTAGAGCCTCCAAATCCAAAACCACATGATCAAGCTGATCGATACATTTTCTTACACCAACAGGCTGCGTTCCGTTTCCCCGATGTGGAAAAGCGGATTCGCAGCCGTTCTGATGGTGCTGTCTTATTTGTCCCATCCTGTGACCCAGATGATGATCGTCGGCTGGCTGTTCGTCTGGATAACCTTGTACGCCCGGATTCCCGTCAAAGCGTACAGCCTGCTGATCGGAGCCTCCTGCCTGTTTTATGCGGCCAGTCTGCCGGCTATTGTCATCGAGTTTACATCCGCCGGCCCGGTTTCGCCCGATGGAATGATCCTCTTTACGTTTGCGCGGTGGACGTCTTATGTTACAGAAGCGGGCATTTACGAAGCGGGCAGCTTGCTGGCCCGGATCATCGCATGCTTATCCTGCCTGGCCTTTGTCATGCTGACGACGCCTATGTCCGAGCTGTTTCAGGTGATGAAAAAATGGCGTGTGCCTTCTCTGGTGCTGGAATTGATGATGATCATGTACCGCTTTCTCTTCGTACTTTCGGATACGGCACAACAGATGTATACGGCTCAGAGAGCCCGCGGCGGCCAGACCGGCTTCTACCGCAGGCTGAACGATACGGCAATCCTGATCGTCCGGTTGTTCGGCAAGTCGATGCATCGGTACCAAGGGCTTTCGCAGGGCTTGGTAACCAGAGGCTTTGCCGACAGCATTCAACTGGCGCCGGTTCAAGCCGCTGCCCTGCCCTTTCGTTATATATGGGAAAGCCGTATCGGAGTGATTTTATTACTGCTAATCGAGCTGTGGCTTCGCTGGGGGGAAATGCTGTGAAATCCATTATGGAGGCTTACGATGTACGCTACAGCTACCCGGGAACTCAAGCCGAAGCGCTTCAGGGCTTGACCATGAGCCTGCCCGAAGGCAAGAAAACCGCCATTTGCGGCCATAACGGGTCGGGCAAATCGACCTTGTTCCTGCATGCGGTCGGCATTCACCGCCCGGCTTCCGGAAGGATGCACTGGAAAGGCGCTCCCATGTCCTATCGTGCGGATGATCTCAAAAAGCTGCGGCAGCAAGTCGGACTGGTGTTCCAGGACCCGGAACAGCAGTTGATTTTGAGTACGCCGTATGAAGATATTTCCTACGGTCTTCGCAATGCCGGGGTACCTGAGCATGAGATGATCCGGCGCATCCAACATATTCTTGGTACCATGGGTCTGGAGCATTTGGCTAATACACCTATTCATCACTTAAGCCTCGGTCAAAAAAAGCGTGTCGCCCTGGCCGGCGTGATGGTCCTCGAGCCCGAGCTGCTGCTGCTGGACGAACCGACCGCTTACCTGGACCGCTCATCCGAGCAGCGGCTGGTGGAGGAATTGGACCGCATTCATGCCCAAGGCACCACTGTCGTGATGGCCACGCACGATATGAATTTGGCCTATGCATGGGCGGACTGGGTCCTGGTGATGGACAAAGGGAAGTGTTTGCTGGAAGGCACGCCTTTCGAGGTGTTTGAACAGGAAGACTTGATCCTGTCGCTCGGTCTGGAACCGCCTTTGCTGCTGCAGGTTTGGTCCAGTTTACCCGAACACGTGCGTGCGGAAAGTTTTCCTCCCCGCAGCATGGCTGAGCTGAAGGAGCTTATGAAACAATTGTAAGCATGGGAAAGAGCCGGTTCCCTTGCTATATCTTGCCTGGGAATCGGCTTATCATGACAACTGGAGCTCCTCCGCCTGACCTTCGGCTAATCCTGAGAGCCGTCTGACCTAATCATTTGTGCAATCGATCCGCCTTTATTGTCTTCTGCACATGACTGCGGTCCAAAAACTTGTCAAAAAAGATTTGGTCTGCGGTGACACCACATTCATTCAACTTATTTATAGCTGCATCGATCATTCCTGGAGGCCCACACAGATAGGCTTTGCTGAACGGTACCTGAATCCCCGGATGATCTTTGATGTGTTCGGTGACCAGACCGCGGGCTCCTATCCAATCGCTTTCCATTGGTTCTTCCGACAATACCGGAATGAAATGAAAAGGCGCGTTCCAGGATGAAGCAATCTCAGCAATGATATCCAGACAATACAGGTCCCCTTGCGTGCGTGCACCAAACAAAAGTAATACCGGAATGTCCCCTCCTTGTTTGGCGGCTTGTTCCAATATTGCTTTTATTGGGGCTAAGCCGCTGCCCCCCGCCATGCAAACTATTGGTTGAACGGAAGGCCGCAGATAGAAAGACCCGTAAGGGCCCGTGACAGTCACTTTTTCGCCTGTCCGGTCCGCTGCATTCAACCAGCCGGTCATTTCTCCATTCGGCACTCGGCGAATAAAGAAACTTATCTCTGTCTGTCCCTGTTTTTTCGGCGCATCCGCAAACGAGTAGGAACGGGGTTCCTTAATGCCAGGGACCGACAGATCCGCATATTGGCCGGCTTCGTAAGAAATGCTTTCGTCCAGTTCTATCCTGATTTTTAGAATGTCATGTGTCAACGTTTCGCTCTTGCGAATAACACCGTTAACAGATTTTACTGTATGATGCGGACCTTCTGACGAAGGGTCAATCAGAATCGTCAGATTACTTTTGACAATGGTTTGACAGGCAAGGATATATCCCTGTTCAATCTCTTCCGTGTTTAACGTGTAGGAAAAATCCATGATCGATTTTACTTTCCCTTCCACTAAGCGGCATTTGCAAGTAGCACAAGTCCCCACCCTGCAGTCATGCGGTAAAGGTATCCCTGCCGACAACGCCCCCTGCAGCAATGTCTGGTTTGGTTCTACCGAAAATTTGTCACCGGTGGGCAGTACATCGACAAACCGTGGTTCCGTTGTTCGATTGAATATCCTAGCAAGTAAATTCGCCATCGTAATTGTCCTTTCCTCATAATGAGTAAAAAAGACAGATCCGGATTGAATCTGTCTATACGGTTTTTGAGTAGAGCATAGCGCCTGGAATACTAACTGACTCTTGTTTCGTCGAACCAGTCAGGCCAGCCAGCTCTTTTGTTCGCTTCTCTTGCCAGTATTTTTTCTTCCGGTGTGGCATAGAGCAAATCCATTTTTTTCAGTTTTTGCTGGACAAACCGGAACCAAAGCGGCGGAACAAGCGCTATTAAGAAACAAATAACAAGTGATGGCATCTTATTGTCAATGGTACTTGGTTTCAATTCATAAAAGGGGGCGTAGCTATCAATATGATGGTGTGCATGTGTCGTGATTTCCACACCGAATACCCGGGAAAAAAATGTGCGCTGTTCCCACGTGTGACGGGGGTGAAACGGTGTGCCCTCCGCCCTGATAAGTCCGTAATGTTGTGTATAGTTGAAAACTTCGGCAAGCAGCTTTGCTACAACCAAATGAATCGTTACAAGCAGTGCACCCAGCCACCCAGAAACATAATAGAAGCTGCCTATCAACAGAGCGAATAGCACAAACATTTGGGTGATACGGCTGCGCCATGACCAAACCGAGCGACCTTTTTTTCTTTGACGCTCTTTTTCAATCTTGTATGATTCCTTGTAAGAATGCCATGTTGCCCGAAATATAAACTTGTAGACGGATTCCCCTCGACGGGGAGTATCGGGGTCTTTCAATGTTCCTACATGAATGTGATGATTATATACATGCTGGATATCTTTTACAGGGTCTCCAAAGTATACGTTTAATGTAGTGCCCAAATATCTTGGAAACCAGTGTCTTCTGTGAAACAATTCGTGAGCGATGGGCAAGTTGGGGGCATTACCCAAAAATGCAGCTGAAAATATGCATCCGGCGTAAGCAAGCACCGTCATAAACGCAGTAGGTTCGCTAAATCCTTGTTGAATGCGCCAAGCAAAAGATCCAAAAAGCAGAATCATTAACGGGAAGTGCAGGTATAACGCAAAATCTGCTATCCAAGGATTCTTGATCTTTCTTTCCGCTTCATCTTCTTCGGTTATATAATCAGCTACTAACAAGAAAACGAGCACTCCCAAGAAACCGATCCACACCCATTGACCACCTAGCATATACCCTGCAACCCCAGCAAGCACCACTATGATGTTAAAATAGTACCTTAAATAATCTAACATGAGATATTCCTCCTCTCCTTTTTCCCATCGATGAGTCCGTGGACAAACCTATTCCGCAACAGGACTTTTCGAGATAACGCCGAATTCGTGAGTAAGGATTTCAAGTCTCAGGATGTTCCTCCCTTTTTCAGAAAGCGTTATCAAGTCAATCGATAAAAATGGATAGCTTTGATAGATTACGGAAGGGTTCCTTCAATCGTTTATAAGCCCTGTTAACCAGACACACGCAAGACCGGCTTGATCGTATGGCCACTCTCGGAGTCTTCCGCAGCTTGATTGATTTCCTCAAGATCATAGATCTTAATGAGTTTGTCATACGGGAACAGGCCCTGTTTATACAACTCAATCAATTGAGGAATAAAGATTTGCTGTACCGAGCTCCCCATGAGAACCCCTGTAATCGTTTTTTCCGAAACGAGACCTAAATGATCAAACTCCACTTTTGTTCCCAATGGCGGTGCACCAACAACCGCAGTTGTTCCAAGAGATTTGGTGCTTTCGACCGCCTGTCTTAAAACTTGCGGAACACCGCTCGTTTCAACCGCATACTTTACGCCTCCGGTAGAGATCTCTGTAATTTTTTGTACAACATTGTCCACGTCCTTGCCATTGATGGTGTGGGTGGCTCCGAGTTCTTTCGCTAATTCCAAACGGCCGTGATTAATGTCGATTGCAATAATGGTTGTGCAGCCTTTGACCTTGGCCGCCATGATGGCGCTCAATCCGACAGCTCCACAGCCGAATACAGCAATACTGGAACCCGGTTCCGGTTGCAATTTGTTAAGCACTGCACCGCTGCCGGTTGAGATACCGCAGCCTAGCGGAGCAAGGATTTCAAGCGGAATATCTTTCGGGACTTTTATAACGTTTCGGTAATGGGAAACCGCATATTCCGAAAAGGAGGATTGCCCGAAAAACGTGGAAATTTCCTGTCCATTTTGTTCGATCCGCTTGGTGCCGTCCGGCATAATGCCGCCAAAATTCAACAGGCTTATATGGACACATCCGGCGGGTCTACCTTGGAGACAAGCATCACACTTACCACATGAGCTATAAGACAACACCACATGATCCCCCGGTTCAATCCCTTGCACTGCTGCCCCAACCTGTTGCACAACGCCCGCACCCTCATGCCCTAATACAATCGGTAATGGAGAAGGTATCATCCCGCCTTTGACACTTAAGTCAGTATGACACATTCCGACAGCGGTAATTCGAACCAATACCTCCTCTGCCTTCGGCTCATGTTGCAGGGTGACTTGTTCCACGCTGAATTCGCCTTGATTGCGGGTTACCACTGCTTTTATTTGCACAAAAATCCCCTCCCAAAAATATTCAGTATATGATAATTTCATCGATTGAGGCGATATCCCCGGTGATGAATTTTATCTGCCCGGACGCCCGCCGGTGCGGGTACCATTGTGATCCGTTATACTTCAATTTCTATCCTTTATTGATTCGCTTTCCCTCAAAAGCGCCGGCGCCTTTCTTACTCCGGAATGTTTGGTAAATCGAGGGACTTAGGAATATTTATAACGTGGGTATCAACATAATTAAGCAGCCCTTCAGGACCGAATTCATGTCCAAAACCCGATTGCTTCACACCACCAAAAGGCAAGTTCAAATCCAGGCCCATGAGTGATGCTGTATTAATCATCGTGGTTCCTGCCTGAATGCTCCGTGCCACCCGTATTGCGTGCTCTTCCTCGCCCCAAACAGAGCTAGTCAGACCATAGATACTATCATTGGCCAGAGCTATAGCCTGTTCTTCATTATCATAGGGCAAAATAGGTACCGTCGGTCCAAACTGCTCTTCCACAACAACGGAGCCATTGTACTCAGCATTCAAAATTAACGTAGGCTGCATAAAGTAGCCCTTATCAAAAAGTTCATGATGAAGCACCCGTCCCAGCTTGATCACCGTTGCCCCGCGACTCTCCGCGTCTTCAATTAATCCCTTTACGAATTTCACCTGTAATGCGTTGTTCAGCGGGCCTACCGTCACATCCGGATGAAATGGATCTCCTACCCGAATCCATTTATTTGCGGCTTCAATGTACTTCTCTACGAATTTGTCGTAGATGGGGCGGTGTACATAGATGCGCTTTGAATTCATGCAAATTTGTCCTGTTGTAAGAAAGTTGGAAATTACAATCCGGCGCAGCGCTTGCTCATCATTCACGTCAAAATCACTGAGGATAATGGCGGCATCGTTCCCGCCTAACTCCAATGTAAGATGCTTTATTGTTTCGGCGGCGGCCCTCATGATGTGCTTCGCAGTTTTGGTACCGCCCGTAAAGGCGATTTTGGCGACCTTCGGGTTCGTTGTAAGTTCAACACCGACATCCGATTCACCATGCACAACATTAAGAGTACCTGCCGGGAATTCAGAAGCAATAATTTCCATTAATTGGCTAACTGCAAGCGGAGCGAAAGGGCTTGGTTTCAGCACTATCGTATTCCCGGTGAGAAGAGCCGGAACGATCTTGGTGATGGAAAGCGCGATCGGATAATTCCAAGGGGTAATAGCGGAGACGACTCCTTTAGGATCCTTCGTGATGATGGTCTTGCCGTTGTCATGTTCCTGTATTTTATCCTTCAGGACTTCTTTCGCCATATTGGTGGCAAAATCCATCCACAAGGTGGCAAAAAAAATCTCCCCTTGAGAATCGTAAACTGGCTTTCCGTGTTCACGGGATAGCAACTGTGCTAATTCTGGGGCCTCAGCTTTCACCTTTTCGGCCGCACGCTGCATACGTTCTATGCGCTCGTCAATAGGTGTCACCGACCAAGAAGAGAATGCTCTTACTGCAGCATCGATCGCACGAATGGCGTCATCGCGCGTATTCAGAGGCCCATAGCCCACTACCTCGCTGGAATTCGCGGGGTTCTCACGGGCATATTGTTTATCGGCTGCCACTTTCTCCCCGTTGATCAACGCGTGAACAACCACGGGCACTGTCTTATTTACCATAGAAAATTACCCTCTTTCAAATGAATTAGTTTCGTAAAAAGCTGGCGCAGCACATGCGCCGATCTTTCTGGATTCCCGCCGAAGTCCGAAATTCACGCAAGTGCAAGGATCGCCTTCAAACCAGCGCATTGTTTCTACCCCGGCATCGCGTCTCATGATGCCAATACGAGTCCCATAATTCGGCTCCCATACCACAAGTGATTTCCCTTTCATAGCACGCTCATAATTAATCGTTGCCGGAAAGACCGGAAAGATAATATGTTCATCCGTCGTAACAAAATCATGAAGGACACTAGCATAAGGCGCCTGAAATCTTTCATGTCGGGTTAACCTTCCATCCGAACTAATGACACTGAAAGATACTATCGGAGTACCTGGACCATCTGCTTAATAGCGGAAGGCTAGCATCTCCCCTGTTTTAGGATCGATCTTAGGATATCCAGTAAATGGGCCCTTGTATTGACCATCAAAATTGTACTGTCCCATCGTTTCAAGTGTATCAGCGTCCATAAGCATTAACGGGACCATTCATCTGGGACAAAGAGCCTTCCGGAATGAAAGATTGCATTGATACTTCCAAAGTTACGCGGAACATTTTCTCCGCCTTCAGCTGGAGGCTCATGCACAGTGGTCAGCAAGAGACGACGGCCGGCCTTGCGTTGCGCCTTGTATTGCTCCGTTTGTACATACCGATTGCGATAAGATACTTTTCCATTTTCAACGCGAATCGCATGGACCATGCCTTCCCCCAATAACCAGTTATGTTCTTCAGCAAGTGGAGGGTACATTAGATTGAAACCGTTTCGGTACAACGTACCGTTAAGACCTTCAGGCAATTCGCCCTCGATCACACATAACTCTTCCGCGTCCATTTCAGCCATAATTGGGGCATAGTTACCTATTAGTCCAAAGACCTTCGGGAATGCTTTCATCTTATCTCCTCCAAATGAATCAAAAGATCTGTTTTAATCCGTCCTTGAAAGTGATAGCATGCCTTAAGTCCAACTGCTTCATCGGCTTTTACTTGCAAAAAACCACTCCTTTATTTGTTTCGAGATCAGCAAAGCGATTTGAAAATGCTTACAAAAATAATATTAAGATAAACAGAACCGCTTTTATATACTAATACTGGTTAAAATATTCTCCTTTTTCGACTTACTTAGTTAACCATTTTTTATATTTTACAGCCTATTGTTTTGTACTTTTACACAAATACCCGTACGTATTACAACCTTTTTTGGGGTCGATCAATTGAGCAGGAGGATTGCCGTTACTTTCCTTGAATAAGCCCTTTTCGGGTCTGCTTTCATTGCTTACGTATGAATTTAAAGTCGTTCAATTCCTAATTCATGTTCAACATGCCTTGAGATAGCGCTAATGCCGCGCACAAAAAAAGGTATCACACCACATTCGTGGCATGATACCTTTTTTATCCAAAATGCGCTCGGTTACAATCCCCATTTACCGAGAAACATGAGTATTTTTAGCGCCAAATAGGAATCAATGAATCCTTTCGCACTTGTGATATCGAGTTCGCTTATTTCCTGAACTCGTTTTAAACGGTATCTAATCGCGCCCATCGATATTGTCATTTGAACAGATGTTTGCTGTATATTCCCCTGATTTTCCATATAATAGTATAATGTTTTTAATAGCTCCGCGTTGTTTTCTTCATCATACGCTAAGAGTTCCTTCAATAATCCTGTTGCAAAGCTTTCCAATTCTTTCTCATCCTTAGTGCAAAGAAGAATCCCCAAAGAACCCATCTCATCAACAGAGATAACATTTGAGGTCACTCTGCCCCGCTTGGCCATTATGATGGATTTGTTTGCCTCCTCATATCCCTTGCGAAACGTATCAATGCCTTTGCAGAGGGAACTAATGCCTAGAATGGTCTTATTATCTGCATAATTGTTAGATATAATATTGACTAAAAACTCTCCAAAGGTTTTTAATTCAAACTTCATTTGTGCTACAACTTCCTGGGGGATTAAGGCAATAATTTTATCCAGTCTGCTTGCAACAAGACAGCCCTTTCCATAAGACAACAATTGAGACTCCAACGTATCCGCAATACTTCTTCTTAATTCCATTAAATAAGGTTCGCGTTGATGTATATTAATCTCATTCGTATGCTCTAGATTAAAAACAAAAACATAATGGGGCTTATTGAGATTATAGCCAAGTAATTTCATGCGATAAGAAAGATTCTCTATATCCGGTTTATCACTAAGGAGTTCATTCAAAAACTCGCCTTTTATTCGCTGCTCTCTCTCTATTGCCGTACGTTCTTGTAAAAATTGGATTGCACACATCGTTGAAGCACGTTCCAGTGAAATGGTTTCCATCTCATCAAACACACCCTGTTGTTTAATTAACGAGATATATCCGCACACTTCATTCCTCAATAACACAGGAGATATGAGACGCTCGTGCTGCCACCCAAAATCGCCAGGAACCGTGACATGAACCGTTCCTTTTTCCTCTATCAAGCGCTTCACTCTTTGTTCGTTTTTTTTGAGCGAAAGATCAACAAACCTACCAAATTCATGAGGTGTGTAGTTTCCATATGATTCAAACAGGTTATAGTTTTTATCCTCAAGGACGGCGGCAGCACCAAGACTTTGGGCCAAAATTTTGACTATGCTGGATAATCCTCCACCTTGAATCAGGACTTTTGACAATTTTTCATTTATGTTTAGAGCCTTCTTTAATGCTTCTTTTTGTTTTTCAATCCTGTGATAGGCTCTGTCCAGTTCATTAGCCAAATTTTCACTTTCATAGAATGGCAGCACATCCTCAATTTCTTCATCCCAATCATCAATCGTTTTGCCAACCCACCGGCAATAAGGGTCACCCTTCCCAATGCACTCGAACTCTTTAAAAAGAATGTTCGCGCCTAAACATTCTGTACCGTAACCACCTGCATAACCGATCATTGTAGCGCAAACGGTCTCATCATGATAACCAAAATGTTCTATATGCTTCTGCGCTTCAGATGAATAATTCCAATAGGCCTCGGTGTAAAATTTTCCTGTCTCCCAGTCGGCTCGCATTACAACGGAGCCGGATTTTAGATAGCCATTTAATTCGTTTATTCTGTATCCGGCCCGAAGTAAGTCGTCTTCGGTTGTCCATAAGAACTTTTCTCTCAAATATTTCACATCATTAATGCCACACTGCCAACCATAACGCAGTAAGAAACCTTTCGCCCGCTCGCTGCCTAAAGCGGCGATCAGATCTTTGCGTAAGATTCCCAGTGCGTCTAGCCCAATAAAGGTACTTTTTAGATCGCCAAACAAGTCCCTTACCTCATCTGTACTTAAGGATAGTAAGTCCCCGGAAGGAAACAGTTTTTTCACCATTGAAATGTCTCCCTTCGTTGTATCAATCTATGGGAAAATAAAAATTTCTAGTACTATCTCTTCGTATCCTGTCCTCCTTCCTCGTTGCCCAAAAAATGATAGGTAACGAACCAAACTCCTCAGCCATCTGTACGATAAACGTCCTTCTTCCGTGTTTAGCGATTCTTCTAAGGGAAGAGCACGTAAAACGAAAATAGGTCGGTAGTTAACGCCGACCGACCCTTCCGTAAGACATATACACTTGCTTAATAGTTCACTTTTTTATCAAACCATGAGGGTCTATAACAATGTTTTCGATACTGCAATAACAATCAATCCACAGATTAGATTAGACATTCCATATAGTGGTTTATGATCAAATATTATTACAAGTGTTTTTATTTGTCAACGCTTTCATTGGGATTTTTTATAATTAATTGCAGATGATTATCCAGAAATGTGGTAAAGTAAGATGATCGAAGTATATCAGAGTGATGTTTAAAAGAGGAAATGTTCTGGTTACGATATCTTCGCATTCTTCAAATTCATGTTGGGTATCCATAGCGTTTGGTCTTTCAGAATGATGGTCTCCGCGGCTTTCCGTTTTCCTGTCTTTTGGATACTCAATACCGAGCAAACCGAAAGTTATCCATATGCTCCTCACAACGGCCACCCCCTTATTTTTGTTAACCCCTTTGGAATTTATACGAAATTATACCAAATGACTTTCTAAAAATAGCTTATCTGTGATTTTTCTCATATGATCAAAGCCGAATTTCATTTATGATCGATGTATAAATCAAAAAGGCGGTGGATGCTATGTTATGTTCCAAAATTCTTGTCGCTTATGACGGTTCCGATCAAGCGGAGAAGGCACTGCTTAAAGCCGTTGAATTGGCTAAACTTAATGAGCAGATCGAGATCCTAGTGCTGCATGTCGTCTCTCCTTCCGCTCCTTATACGGGCTATGAGTATATTCCATCTCCGGATATCATTGAGCTGGTCATGAAGCAGGGCAGTAAAACCTTGCAGCAAGCTGAAAAGGTCTTAGCAGGGATCCCCAACAAATGGAACAAAGCTTTACATAAGGGCTATCCCGCCGAGACCATTCTCGATTACGCCAAAACATCCGGCTGCGATTTGATCGTCATAGGAAGCAGAGGGCTCAGCGGGCTGAAGGAATTATTTCTGGGCAGTGTCAGCCACAATGTCGTTCAGCATTCCCCGGTTCCCGTTTTAGTAGTAAAATAAACCATCGTCTAATCTGATACAAAAAGAAATGGGGGTGTCCCAAAAGTCACTGAGGTGACGGGGATACCCCTTTTTCAATTTTGTAAAACAAAAAGAAGCCAAACCTTGGTAAAATGGAAGTGCGAGCAACCATTCAAAGGAGGGCTTCTTTTGTACATTCAATATAACATGGATCAACTTTGTCTGCCAATGGATTTAGAAGAAGATATTCCCGCGGGGTATCTGGTCCGCATTGTCAATGATGCGGTTAATCGGTTGGACGACAACATCTTTGCGGCTGCTTATCCGGGAGGCGGTCGGGATAGCTGCCATCCGAAAATGCTTGCGAAAGTCATCGTGTACGCCTACACCCAGCGAATCTATTCCTCTCGCTGGACTTTCGTTATGAGAGCAAGCAATCAACGGAAAGCGGCTATGAGGTTCGTTTGCGCCATTACCGGAGTCGGGGTGCACAGGTTGTCCTTTGAAGGATGCCTGCACGAAAGCCAAAGGGAACCGGGAAATCCGGGTGA